>NZ_JBTMUR010000007.1:0-264952 GCF_054473855.1 Stenotrophomonas genospecies 3 | reverse complement strand
GGACTTCGATCCGGCCATGCTGAAGGTGGGTCAAGCCTGCTTCCAGCAGGCTTGACCACGAACATAGGATCTCGACTGTTGAAGCATGCGTCGCCGGGCACGCCCGGCGCATCCTTCAGTTGTCCAGCTCCAGCACCATCCGCACCAGGCCTTCGGCACCGGTCGGGTGCGGGACCGGCTTGAAGCCCAGCGAGGCGGCCAGCTGCTTCATCGGCTCGTTCTCGGCGGCAACGTCGCCGTACAGGCGGTCCAGGTACTTGCCGCGGCCCCACTTCACCAGCTTGCGCATCAGCTGCCGGCCGAGGCCCTGGCCTATCAGGAAGCGGCTGATCAGGATCGCGTACTCGGCTTCACGGGTACCGGGGATGATCGAGGCCCGGGCGACCGCGCCGACCACCGCTTCGCCAGCGGGCAGGGATTCGGCAGCGACCAGGGTGATCTCGGTCTTGGGATTCGGGTGGGTCAGGCGCTGGGTGGTTTCCGGCGACAGCTCGGTCACCGCCTGCAGGAAACGATCACGGATTTCTTCCGGCCCGAACAGGCTGAACGCCGCTTGCAGCGGCGCGCCATCTTCCGGGCGGATGGGGCGGATCAGCAGCTCGTGGCCGCTGGGAGCCTTGAAGATCTCATGCCAGGGCGGCATGCGGTTGCGAGTGGCCATACCGGGTGATTCCTTGGTGGTCCATCGATTGTGGCATCACCGGGGCTGCATTCCGTGAACGAAAGGCTCACGGCGGTACAGCCTCGTGAAGGCCGTTATTCGGGGGCTTTGAGCCAATCCAGGCGGGTGCTGGCCCCGGGTTCGCCCAGGTGCTGGCGCAGCGCCGGCAGGGCCGGGCCAACCACCCGGTCGAACTGCCAGGGCGGGTTGAGCAGCAGCATGCCGCTGCCGTTGAGGCGCAGCGGCGAGTCGTCCGGGCGCACCAGGAACTCGATCGTCATCGCCGACTTGACCGGCAGGGCGGTGGCCTTGCGCAGGAAGTGCAGGATGGTGCGGCGCTGCTTGATCGGGAACCAGACGGCACACGTGGCCTGCGGCCAGCGCGCCAGGGTTTCGGCCAGGGCGGCCAGAACGGCCTGGTATTCGGCGTCCTGGGCCTCGTAGGGCGGGTCGATCAGGACCAGGCCACGGCCGATCTTGCTGCCGTTGAACTTCGGCGGCAGCAGCGAACGCAGCAGCGCATAGCCATCGCCCGCCCGCACGTCGACACGGCTGTCATGGGCGAACAGAGCCTTCAGCGTGGCCGTTTCGGCTTCCTGCAGCTCACAGACCGCCATCCGGTCCTGCGCGCGCATCGCCTGCGCGCTCAGCAGCGGCGATCCCGGGTAGTTGGTCAGGGCGCCCACCGGATTATCGGCCTGCACCGCCTTCAGATAGCGCTCGACCACCTCGGGCAGCTTGGGCTGGGCCATCAGCCGCATGATCCCGGATTCAGCCTCGAGGGTCTTGCGGCTCTCTTCGCTGGCCAGCAGGTAGCGGCCGGCGCCGCCGTGGGTGTCGAGCACGAAGAACGGGCTGTCCTTGCGCTTGAAGCTGTCGATCAGGGCCAGCTGCACGATGTGCTTGAGCACATCGGCATGGTTGCCGGCATGGAAGGCGTGGCGATAGTTCATGGGCGGCAGTGTACGGGGCGGCGGCCGCAGCGGCTATGCTGCGCGCCATGACAGCTCCCGTTGCCCATGTCCTGGTGGTCGAGGACGAAGCCGCCATCGCCGAAACCGTGCTCTATGCGCTGCGCAGCGAAGGCTATGCCGCCAGCCATTGCCTGCTGGGCGGCGAGGCCCTGCAACGGCTGCAGGACGGAGATATCGACGTGGTGGTGCTGGACGTGGGCCTGCCGGACCTGGGCGGTTTCGAGGTCTGCCGGCGGCTGCGTGCGCAGGCCGGGCCGGCGGCGCAGCTGCCGGTGATCTTCCTGACCGCGCGCAACGACGAAGTGGACCGCGTGCTCGGCCTGGAACTGGGCGCCGACGACTACATGACCAAGCCGTTCTCGCCGCGCGAACTGGTGGCAAGGGTGCGTGCGCGCCTGCGCCGTGCGGCGCCGGTCGTCGCAGCGCCCAGCGCCGATGCGGGCTGGCAGGAGCATGGCGCGTTCGCCATTGACCGCGAGGGCCGGCGCATCCGCTTCCGCGGCCATGCGCTGGACCTGACCCGCTATGAGTACGCACTGCTGGAAGCGCTGCTGCAGCGCCCGGGTGCCATCCTCAGCCGCGCGCAGCTGATGGACCGGGGCTGGGACAGCAGTGCCGACAGTGCCGACCGCACCGTCGACACCCATGTAAAGACGTTGCGCGCCAAGCTGCGCGCGGCCGGTGCCAGCGACGACCCGATCCGCACCCACCGTGGCCTCGGCTACGCGCTGGAGGTCTAGCCGATGCGCCTGGTACTGAAGCTGTTCCTCGGCTTCTTCCTGATCACCGGCATCGCCGCGTTCTTCGTGATGCGCGTGTTCGTCAACGAGGTGAAGCCCGGTGTGCGCCAGGCGATGGAATCGACCCTGGTCGATGCGGCCAACGTGCTGGCCGAGATGGCCGCCGCCGACGTCAAGGACGGCACCATCCGCAGCGGCAGCTTCACCCGCAACCTGGCCAAGGCGCGGCAGCGCGACCTGAAGGCGATGGTCTGGCGTTTCCCCAAGCGCTCGCTGGATTACCGGGTGACCATCACCGACGCCAAGGGCATCGTCATCTACGATTCGCTGGGCCGTGATCTCGGCCGCGACAACTCGCGCTGGAATGATGTCTACCGCACCCTGCGCGGTGAGTACGGCGCACGTTCCAGCCCCGAGATTCCGGGCGAGGAAGGCGATACGGTGATGCATGTGGCAGCGCCGGTGTACGACCCGGCCGACGGCCGCACGCTGATCGGCGTGCTCAGCCTGGCCCAGCCGAACCGCAGCATCGATCCGTTCATCGCCGCCAGCCAGCGCGCCATCATCGAGCGCGGTGCGTGGCTGATCGGGTTGTCGGCGCTGGTCGGCGTGCTGGTGACGATGTGGCTGACCACCGGCCTCGGCCAGCTCAGCCGCTATGCACGCGCGGTCAGCGCGGGCGAACCGGTGCCACCACCACGGCGCCGTCGCGACGAGATCGGCGATCTCGGCCAGGCGCTGGAAACGATGCGCCGCAAGCTGGAGGGCAAGGCCTACGTCGAGCAGTACGTGCAGTCGCTGACGCACGAGATGAAGAGCCCGCTGGCGGCGATCCGCGGTGCCGCCGAGCTGCTGCAGGAGCCGCTGCCGGAAGCCGATCGCGTGCATTTCGCGCGCAGCATCGTCGACCAGCAGGAGCGGCTGACCGAGACCATCGACAAGCTGCTGGCGCTGGCCGAAGTGGAACAGCACGGCTGGCTGCAGACCCGCGATCCGATCGCGCTGCCGGCATTGCTGGCCGATGCGGCGGCCGCCGCGCAGGTGCGTGCGCAGGCGGCCGGCGTGCAGGTCCGCATCGGCAACGTGCCCGACCTGCGTGTGCAGGGCGACGGCTACCTGCTGCGGCAGGCACTGCACAACCTGATCGACAACGCGATTGCCTTCTCGCCAGCCGGCGCGGAGATCGCGCTGCAGGCCGAGGTGGACGGGCAGGGCGTGCGCCTGCAGGTGGCCGACCGTGGCGCCGGCATTCCCGACTACGCGCGTGAGCGGGTGTTCGAGCGCTTCTATTCGTTGGCCCGCCCCGGCAGCGGGCGGCGCAGCTCCGGCCTGGGCCTGCCGTTCGTGCAGGAGGTCGCGCGCCTGCATGATGGGCGCGCCAGCGTGGATATCCGCGAGGGCGGCGGCACCGTGGCCAGCCTGTGGCTGCCTTTGGGTGTGCCAGGCCAGCGCCCGCGCCGCTGACTTCACACTCGCTTCAAATTCGCCACAAACCCTGCTCACCGCGGCGGTCCATCCTGCAGCCCTCTCCAACGAGGATGGACCATGAAATCCCTGAAGATGCTGCTGCGGTTCGCCATTGTCGGCGGGCTGATCCTGCTGCTGCTGGTGCCGCTGACGATGATCCGCGGGGTCATCAACGAACGTAGCGCGTACCGCGACGAGGCCTTCTCACGGGTGGCCGACAGCCGCGCCGGTGCACAGCAGCTGGTGGGCCCGGTGCGGGTGGTGCCGTGGGTGGAACGCAAGCAGGTTGAACTGGTCGACCCGCTGGGCGTCAAGAAGACCGAGGTGCAGGTCACCGAGGGGCACTGGCTGCAGATGCCAGCGTCGCTGGAGGTGGGCGGCGAGATGCTGCCGAGCCAGCGTGAGGTCGGCCTGTTCAAGGTGCCGGTATACAGCTGGAACGGCCAGATGAAGGCGACGTTCGCTGCAGACGACTATCCGGTGAAGGCCGGCCGCAGCTACGGCCAGCCGTATGTGGCGGTGGGCATTTCCGATGTGCGTGGTCTGGTCGGTACGCCGAACCTGCGCGTGGATGGCAAGCAGCTGCGCCTGCTGCCGGGGGTTGGTGCGGCCAGCGAGGTGGGGCGAGGCCTGCATGCGCCGGTGGCCGGTTTTGCTGCGGAACAGGGCGGCACGCTGGCTGCCAGCACCGTCGAACTCGAGCTGCGCCTGGATGGCAGTCGCATGCTGTCGGTGGTGCCGGTGGGCGATGACACCAAGATCGCACTGCGTTCGAGCTGGCCGCATCCGTCGTTCAGCGGCGCCTTCCTGCCCAACGAACGTCGCGTCGACGCACAGGGCTTCGATGCGCGCTGGGCGGTGTCTTCGCTGGCCTCCGATGCACAGCGACAGCTGCGCAATGATGGTTCGGTCGAGTCGCAGGCGGTGACGGTGTCGCTGGTTGATCCGGTCGATGCCTACACCCAGGCCGACCGTGCCTCGAAATACGGCGTGCTGTTCGTGCTGCTCACCTTCGTCGGCTTCATCCTGTTCGAGCTGATCAGGTCACTGCGCATCCACCCGCTGCAGTACCTCATGGTGGGCCTGGCGCTGGCGATCTTCTTCCTGCTGCTGATCAGCCTGTCCGAGCACATCGCGTTCTGGAAGGCCTACCTGGTTTCGGCGGTGGCCTGTATCGGCCTGCAGGCGGTGTACCTGGCCAACGTGCTGGGCCACTGGAAGCGCGGCCTCGGCTTCGCTGCGCTGCTGACCGTGTTGTATGGCGCGCTGTATGGCCTGCTGGTGTCGGAGAACAACGCGCTGCTGATGGGTTCGCTGCTGCTGTTCGTGATCCTGGCGCTGGCGATGTGGGTGACCCGCCGGGTGGACTGGTACGCGCTTGGTGCGGAACTGAAGTAAGGAGTACGCCATGGGCTGGCGCCAGGGATTGCGGCAACGGGCACGGCAGGGGATTCCGGCCCTGCTGGAAGTGGATGCACTGCTGCAGGCACATGGCGTGCTGGCGGCCCTGCCGGGGGCACGGATCGCCCCCGGCCTGGTCCGCTTCCAGCTGGCGGCGGTGACCTGCGAGGGATTGCGGGGTCAGGGATTGCGCTGGCTGCAGGGCGCGCGGCAGGGACGCGGCGCGGTGGCAGGCCGGGTGCCGCGCTACCGGCCATGGAAGGCCGGGGCGGAGGCGCTGGCCGAGATCGGCATCGGCGGCCTGCCCGAGGACTGGCCTGCGCATGCGGCGGTGTACGGCTGCAGCAGCATCGACCGGCGGCACTGGTTGCTGCTGCTGCCGGAACGGGCGCAGTTGTGGCTGGGATGGAGTGGATGATTCGGTTGTTCATCCACGCCTGGTGTGGCTCTACTGTCGCTGTCCATGACCGATGGGACGGTATCGGCGCGCCCCTGCTGGCTAGACTCGATGGGTTGATGATCGAGCCGAAGGGCAGGGGTGCGATGTGTTGAAGTGGGGCATGCTGGCCGCAGCGCTGGCGATGGGTGGCAATGCAGGCGCGCAGCAGCGCGAGCCGGTGGACCTGGACATGGTCAGCCGCATCCGCCAGGAGGCCTTCCACCGTTCGCAGGTGATGGACACCTTCAGCTACCTCACCGAACGCATCGGCCCGCGACTGACCAACTCGCCGGCGATGGGCCGCGCCAATGCCTGGACCCGCGGCAAGTTCAACGAATGGAAGCTGGACAACGTCCACGACGAAGCCTTCGACGACTTCGGGCGCGGCTGGGAGTTCACCTCGGCCAGCGTGGAGATGCTGGGGGACCGTGTACAGCCGCTGCATGCACTGCCGAAGGCGTGGACGCCGGGCACCAAGGGACCGGTTGAAGGCGAACTGGTGCAGGTCGAGATCAAGAAGCCCGAGGACATCGAGAAGTACCGCGGCAAGCTGCGCGGCAAGATCCTGCTGCTGGGCGAGGCGCGCGAGTACAAGCGCGGCACCGAGGCGGATTCGCACCGCCACGACGCCACCTCGCTGGAGGGCCTGCAGGAGTTCACCCTGCCCAAGGACAAGGACGCCACCGCCGAGCGTGCGAAGCGGGTCAAGGAATACCAGGAACGCCAGCAGCTGGCGACCAGGGTCAATGCGTTCTTCGTGGAAGAAGGCGCGCTGGCCTCGATCAGCATCAGCAGCTGGGACAACGGCATCATCCGCGTTGCCGGCGGCGGCTCGCGCAAGGCCGGTGAGTCGGTGGGCATTCCCGAGCTGGCGATGATCAGCGAGCACTTCAATCCGCTGGTGCGCGCGCTGGAGGCCAAGCAGACCGTGCGCTTGCGCGTGGATGTGGCTGCGCGCTTCACCGACGAGGCCGACCAGCCCGGCTACAACACGCTGGCGGAGATCCGTGGCAGCAGCAGGCCCGATGAAGTGGTGATGATCGGCGCGCACCTGGATTCCTGGCACAGTGGTACCGGTGCGGCCGACAACGCGGCCGGCGTGGCGGTGATGATGGAAGCGATGCGCATCCTCAAGGCCACCGGCGCCAAGCCCAGGCGCACCATCCGCGTGGCGCTGTGGAGCGGCGAGGAACAGGGCCTGATCGGCTCGCAGGCCTATGTGGCCAAGCACTTCGGCCGTTTCCCGGAACCCACCGACCCGGCGCAGAAGGCGCTGCCGGCCTCGCTGCGCGAACCAACCGGCGCGCTGCAGAAGACCCGCGACTACGGCAAGTTCCAGGTCTACTTCAACATGGACAACGGCTCGGGCCGCTTCCGTGGCATCTATGCACAGGAAAACCTGGCGGCGATGCCGATCTTCGAAGCCTGGCTGGCCCCGTTCCATGACGTCGGCGCTACCACCGTGGCCACCCGCAACACCGGCAGCACCGACCACATCAGCTTCGACCGCATCGGCCTGCCGGGCTTCCAGTTCATCCAGGACCGGCTGGACTACTTCACCAATGTCCACCACAGCCACCTGGACACCTGGGACCACGCCGAACCGGAAGACCTGAAGCAGGCCGCGGCCATCGTCGCCTCGTTCGCCTACAACGCCGCAATGCGCGAGCAGTCCTTCCCGCGCAAGGTAGAACCGTAAAAGGGGACGGAGGGGATTAAGTCGTTTCTCCCCTCCGTTTCCGGGTTGCAGGCCCAGCGGCTGGGCAATCGCGACTTAATCCCCTCCGTCCCCTTTTTCCGTCGGGGGCGGCGGGCTGGTAAAATCGGGGGATTCCCGTTCCTCGAGCCGTCCATGACCTGCCGCACCCGCTTCGCCCCCAGCCCCACCGGTTACCTGCACATCGGCGGTGCCCGCACCGCGCTGTACTGCTGGCTGGAGGCCCGCCACCGTGGCGGCGAGTTCGTGCTGCGCATCGAGGACACCGACCGTGAACGCAGCACCCAGGGCGCGATCGACGCGATCCTGGAGGCGATGGAGTGGCTGGGCCTGGACTATGACGAAGGCCCGATCTACCAGACCGACCGTGTCGCCCGTTACCTGGAAGTGGCCGAGCAGCTGGTGGCCGACGGCAAGGCCTACTACGCCTATGAGACCCGCGAAGAGCTGGACGCGATGCGCGAGGCCGCCATGGCCAGGCAGGAAAAGCCGCGCTACAACGGCGCTGCACGCGAACTGGGCCTGCCGCGCAAGGACGACCCGAACCGCGTCATCCGCTTCAAGAACCCGCTGGAAGGCACGGTGGTGTTCGACGACCTGATCAAGGGCCGCATCGAGATCGCCAACAGCGAGCTGGATGACATGGTCATCTTCCGCCCGGACGGCTACCCCACCTACAACTTCGCGGTGGTGGTGGACGACTGGGACATGGGCATCACCGAGGTCATCCGCGGCGACGACCACATCAACAACACCCCGCGCCAGATCAACCTGTACGAAGGCATCGGCGCGCCGGTGCCGAAGTTCGGCCACATGCCGATGATCCTCGACGAGCAGGGCGCCAAGCTGTCCAAGCGCACCGGCGCGGCCGACGTGATGCAGTACAAGGACGCCGGCTACCTGCCCGATGCGCTGCTGAGCTACCTGGCCCGCCTGGGCTGGTCGCACGGTGACCAGGAGCTGTTCAGCCGCCAGGAGCTGATCGACCTGTTCGACGTGAAGGACTGCAACTCCAAGGCCTCGCGCCTGGACATGGCCAAGCTGGGCTGGGTCAACCAGCACTTCCTGAAGACCGAGGACGTGGCCGCGATCGTGCCGCACCTGGTCTACCAGCTGCAGAAGCTGGGCCTGGACGTGGCCGCCGGCCCCGCCCCGGAGGATGTGGTGATCGCCCTGCGTGAACGCGTGCAGACCCTGAAGGAAATGGCCGAGAAGGCCGTGGTCTGGTACCAGCCGCTGACCGAGTACGACGAAGCGGCGGTGGCCAAGCACTTCAAGGCCGGTGCCGAAGTGGCGCTGGGCAAGGCCCGCGAGCTGCTGGCCGCCCTGCCGGAATGGACCGCCGAGTCGGTGGGCGTCGCCCTGCACGACGCGGCCGCCGCGCTGGAGATCGGCATGGGCAAGGTCGCCCAGCCGCTGCGCGTGGCCATCACCGGCACCCAGGTCAGTCCTGACATTTCCCATACCGTGTACCTGGCCGGCCGCGAGCAGGCCTTGAAACGCATTGATGTGGCCATCACCAAGGTAGCAACGGCCTGAGGCATCCTTGCCAGGCCCGAACCGGAGAACACGCATGCCCGCCAAGACCGCCACTGCCTGCACCGCCCCGCACCACCACGTCCACGACGCATCGGATTTCGTGGCGGTGGTCGAGCGCGTCTCGCGCGAACGCGGGCTGCGCCTGACCCCGATCCGCGCCAACGTGCTGAAGCTGATCGCCGAGGCCGGCAAGCCGGTCAAGGCCTACGAGCTGCTGGAATGGGTGCGCAACGGCAAGGGCGTGGGCGCTGATGCCCCGCCCACCGTGTACCGTGCGCTGGACTTCCTGATGGCCAATGGCTTCGTGCACAAGCTGGAATCGGTCAATGCCTTCGTGGCCTGCCACCATCCCAGCAGTGCCGCGCACTCGGTGCCGTTCCTGATCTGCAACAGCTGCCACAGCGCGGTGGAGCTGGAAGACCGCGAGATCGTCACCCAGCTGGAGAAGCGTGCCAAGGAGCTGGGCTTCCAGCCGCAGGCGCAGACCCTGGAAGTGCACGGCCTCTGCGCGCGCTGCGCGGGCTGAGTCGCGGCGCGTACCCGGACTGGGCCGCTCGCTCAGTGCCGGGCGGCGTGCTCTTTCAGACGCTTCAGGACGCTGCGCTGTGCGTCGACCAGTACAGGGTCGTCCACCCGCAACTGCTCGACCCAGGCGAGCGCTGGTACCGGGTCGGCATGGCGCACGAAATACAGTGCCTGCGCCAGGAAATGCACATTGGGCACCCTGGCGTCCCAGATGAGCTTGGCGATACGCAGCATCGACGCCTGCATGCCGGGTGTAACCTCAACGCCGGTCTTCCCTGAAAGCGCGGTATTGAGGCAGTAAAGCGCCTGGCAGGGCAGATCACGCGGTGTGCCCGCACGCGACCAGTCAGCGCGTTCGGCAAAGTCCAGCAGGACGGCAATGGCTGCGGGGCCACCCACATCGGCCAGTGTGCCGAGCGCGAACACTGCCAGCTGGGGGTCACCCAGCATATCGCGCAGGCCTTCAACGCCCTGGCGTCCCCAGGCGGTACAGGCCTTGGCCCAGCCGCCGAACGGTACGACCCGGCTACCATCGCCCAGCAGGCCATCATCCGGCCAACCGTGCAGTATCCGCAGCCGCTCAATCTCCTCGCCACCTTCGGCGCCGTGCTCCTGCACGAAGGCGATCAGATCTTCCGCTTCCAGCATGTCCTTGGCCGCCCGCTTGGCCAGTGTCGTGAATTTCATCGTCTTCCAGCGATCCTGATACAGATCCGCAACGGTAGCGGATCAATGGGGTGAAGGCAGTCAGCAGCCTGCACCCTAGTCCATCGGCTTGGACCGCGTATCCACCCGCACGATCACTGACATGCCGGGCCGCAGCTGCTCTGCCAGCTTCTGACCTTCATTGATCGATATCCGCACCGGTAGCCGCTGCACCACCTTGGTGAAGTTGCCGCTGGCATTGTCCGGGCGCAGCACGCTGAATTCCGACCCGGTGGCTGGGGCGATCTCCTGCACGCGGCCGCGCAGCACCTGGCCCTGGAACGCGTCCACCGAGAACGTGGCCGGCTGGCCGATCGCCATGCCCCAGGTCTGGCCTTCCTTGTAGTTGGCCACCACCCACAGCGTGTCAGGTACCAGGAACAGCAGCTGCGAACCGGCGGCGACGTACTGGCCCACGCGCACGCTGGCTTCGCTGATCTGGCCGTCGCGCGGTGCGTGGATCACCGTGTTGGCCAGGTCGATGCGCGCCAGCTCCAGCTGCGCCTGCGCGCTTTCCACCTGGGCCTCCAGGCTCTTGCGCGCCACCTGGGTCGAGACCAGCGTTTCCTCGGCGATGCGGATCTGCGCCTGCGACTGCTGCACGCTGGCCTGTGCCGAGGCCTGGGTGGTGCGGAACTTGTCGCGGTCGTTGACCGACACCAGTTGCTGCGCAGCCAGTTCCTCGTAGCGTTTCAATTCATTGCGCGAACGCTGCAGCTCGGCCTGGCCGGCCGACAGCGTGGCGTGCGCCGAAGCGATCTGCGCACGATTCTGTGCCTGCGATTGGTCCGAGTTGGCCAGTGCCGCACGTGCGCTGTCCAGCGTTGCCTGCGCCTGGGCGACACGCTGCGTGTAGATGCGGTCATCGATGCGCAGCAGCGGCTCGCCCTCCCTCACGTGCTGGAAGTCCTTCACCAGCACCTCGGTCACGTAGCCGTTCACCTGTGGCGCCATCACCGTGATCTGCCCGCGCACATAGGCGTTGTCGGTCACCATCACGCTGCTGGTGAACGGCCACAGGTGCCAGGCGCGCAGGATCAGCGCGATGCCCAGCAAGGCCACCACCACCATCACCACCACGCTGCGCGCGCTGGGCTTGAGGTACTTCGGCGCGGCAGCCGGTGTCGCGGGCGTGGGCGCAGGCGCCGCATCGGTCGGCGGCGGTGGAGTGACGTTGTCGGCGTCGATGTCGTCGGGGCGGGGCGGGACGGGAGGCATGGAGGAGGACTCAGCGGGGCGCGGCCGGCGTGACCGCAGCGGGGGAAGTGGGGTGGCGCTTGCGCCATTGCTTGAGCACGGCGGTGCGCAGCGACAGCAGCAGCAACCAGCCCAGGAAGCCGATCGCCAGCCAACCGCTCAGCGTGAACACATCATTGAAGCCACGCACGTTGGCTTCGCGGCGCGTGGTCTGCGCCAGCTGCGCGCTGCCCTGCGCGCTGCGCAGCACCGGGTCGGTGATCTGTGCGCTGTACAGCTGCTGCTGGAGGCGCAGGCGTTGTGCCACCACCGGGTCGGCCGGGTCGAGCTGGCTGGTCAATGCACTGGAGTACAGCTGCTCGCGGTGCAGCTGGAAGGTACCCAGCACCGCCGAACCGGCCAGGCCGCCCAGCGTCTGTGTGATCGACAGCGTCACCAGGAAGGTGATCATGTGGTCCACACCCTGCTTCAGCGCCGCGGAAATGCCGAGCATGATCAACGGGCCCATGAACATGCCGGCACCGACCGAGGCCAGGAACTGGCTGACATAGAAATCGTGCGGTCGATCCATGCTGGTGCGGTGCTGATCGAAGAAGGCGGCAGCGCCGAGCAGCAGGATCGCCATCAGCAGCTGCGCGATCAGCCGCTTCGGGCCGAAGGTCAGCGAGGCACCGGCGATGCCGGTGACCACGCCCGCGAGGATCACTACGAACAGCGGGCGCATCTGGTCCGGGCCCATGCCCAGCGTGCGCATCAGGTTGACCACGCCATAGGACTGTTCGGTGGTCAGGAAGCGGATCAGGAACGCGCCGACGATGAAGTGCAGCACCGGCAACTTCGACAGCCAGCGGATCTGCAGCAGCGGATTGCGCCGGTAGTGTTCGATGATGAAGGCAGTGGTGGAGAGCACGATCGAGGCGACCAGCGCCCAGCCCAGCCATGGTGTGTTGAGCCACCAGCGGGTGTAGCCCTGCGCCAGTACGATCACCAGCAGGGCAACGGCGGGGGCGAGCAGGGCGAAGGTGAGGAAGTCCAGCGGCTCGAAGGCTTTCACCTGGATGCCGGGCGGCAGCTTCAGCACCACCACTGCCGCGAACGCGCACAGGGCCAGCCCGGCTTCAAACGAGTAGAGCTGGTGCCACTGGCCGGTATCGACCAGGCCCGGCGAGACGATCCAGGCGATCGGCACCGCCAGCTGCGAGAGGCCCACGCCAACCACCAGCAGATTGCCGGTGAACCGTCGTGGCAGCGCCTGCAGCATGTACAGCGTGCCCAGTGTCGAACAGGCGGCGCCAGCGAAGCCGCTGGCGGCACGGGTCAGCATCGTGGTCTCGAAGCTGCCAACGAACAGGTGCAGCACCGCCAGTGCTGCGTACAGGCCCAGGCCGATCTCGGCGAACAGGCGGATGCCGTACTGCTGGCGGAACTTGAAGGCCAGCAGGTTGGCCGTGACGTTGACCATTGCATAGGCCGCCACCAGCCAGCTGCCCTGGGTCGGCGTCAGTGCCAGCTGGCCCTGCAGGAAGGGCAGGTTGGCGGTGACCAGTGCATTGCCAAGACCGCCGGTAATCGCCACCAGCAGCGACACCAGTGCATAGGCCACGCGTCGATACGGTGGGTGCCAGGGCATCGACGCCGAACCGGGCATGGTCGGCTTCTCGTGCTCCTCCCAATCCGGAACCGGCTTCAGATACGGCTGGACCATCAGCGGGCCTCGCTGGTTGCTCGCTGGAGACCCCCGCGCAGCAGCTGCAGGGCACGCCCGGCCAGGTGGGCGCGCTCGTCGCGGGTCTTGCCGCGCAGGGCTGCGCCCAGCATGCCCGAGATCAGTGAAATGTCCGTCTTCTCCAGGTCGGCACGGCACAGTCCGGCGGCCTTGGCACGGGCGATCGGTGCTTCCAGCAGATCGCGCACGGTCTCGCGCGCGGTGCGCATGGCTGGCACGTCCGAATCCACCGCGCGCCAGTAATCGGCCAGTGCCGGCGAATCGATGATGCGCTGGGCCATGCCTTCGAACACCTCGAACAGGGCATCGTCGCGGTCGCCGAGCTGCTCGACCTGGCGCCGGATACGGTCGACCGTACGTTGCAGCAGTGCCTGGATCAGCGCGGTGCGGTCGGGGAAGTTGCGGTACAGGGTGGCGCGGCCCACCTGGGCGCGTTCGACCACCAGGTCCAGCGGGGCGGTGACACCGTGTTGGCCGAACACATGATCGGCGGCGTCGAGGATGAGGGCACGGCGGGCAGCAGCATCGGCACGTTGGGCAGTCATGGAGTTATTTTCGGACAAAAGTGTCCGATTGGCGAGACTTTGAGTGACGGGATTGTCCGCTTGTTGTGGTACGCACATCTTTGTGACGAATGCGTGATGGATGCTGCACAAAGAGATGGGGGCCAGAAGGCCCCCATCGGATCTGCTTGCATTGGATCCACGCCATGCGTGGGCTAAGGCTGGGGTCAGAACCCATTCCTCTGGAATGGGATCCGACTCCACTACGCGATCAGAAGAACGCGCGGATGCCGAATGCGACACCACGGCCCGGCAGCGGCGAGTAATCACGCAGCAGCGAGGTATGCGGACGCACTTCGCGGTTGGTCAGGTTGCTGCCATCCAGGAACACTTCGTAGCTGTTGCTCGCGTTGCGATCCCAGCGGTAGGCCAGATGCGCGTCGACCAGGGTGTAGCCGTCGCTCGGCGCTTCGTTCTGGGCGACATCCTTCTGGCGGCTGTAGCGGACCGCACCGACCGAGGCGCGCCAGCCGTCCTTCGACCAGCGCAGGTCGGCGCCGACGCGGGCCGGGGCGATGCGCGGCAGGTAGCCGGTGTTGGCCAGCTCCACGCTGTAGTTGTGGTTGTGGTCGCCATGCGGCACGGCGATGTCGAGGTTGCGGCTGCCGTTGCCATCCAGCTTGGCCTTCACGTAGTCGCCGAACACGCGCAGGTCCCAATCACCGGCGCCGCCTTCGAACAGGTGCACCAGCGCTTCGGCTTCGGCACCGCGGAACACCGCATCCTGCTGCGTCCAAGCGCGGACCGGCAGGCCCTCGGTGACGCCGGTGTCGGCCAGGTAGATGAAGTCCTTGAACCTGGTCTGGTAGACCGACGCGGAGAAGTCCAGGCGTTCGCTGTGGGTGTGGATACCCAGTTCCACGCGCTGGCCGCGCTCGGTCTTCAGGTTGGCGTCGCCGATTTCCAGCGAGCGGGTGGCGATGTGTGCGCCGGCGGCATACAGCTCTTCGTTGGTCGGTGCACGCTCGGAGCTGTCCACGCCGATGCGCAGGTCGACGGTGTCGTTGAGCTTCCAGATGCCGGCCGCAGACAGGTTGGTGGCGCCGAAGGTGCGGCGGCGATAGTCGCCGGTCGGGTCCAGCTTGACCTGGTCGTGGCGGCCGCCCAGTTCCAGCTTGAACGGGCCGAACTGCTTTTCCTGCAGTACGAACAGTCCGATGTTCTTGGTGCCGGTATCCGGAACGAACGCCTCTTCGCCCTTGGCACCGAAATCACTGTTGCCGAACTGCAGGCCGAACGCGCCGTCCCAGCCGCCGATCTGCTGCTGCACCGCTTCCAGGCGCGCCTCGATGCCACGGTTGGTAAAGCGGGTGGACGGCGTGCCGGCTTCCAGCTCCACGTGTTCGTAGTCGGTGTAGGCCACGCGTGCATTGATGTTCTTCAGGAACGAGACCGGGTTGTAGATGCCGGCCTTGGTCTCGAAGCGGTTCTGCACCATGTCGATGCGCACGTCATGCTCGTCGCCGCCTTCCTCTTCATCGCCATGGTCGTGGCCGTGGTCATGGCCATGATCATCGCCATCGGCATGCACGTGCGCGCCATTGGGAATGCCGTAGTTGGTGCGGTAGGTGCTGGCTGACAGACCGAAGTAGCCGCCGTCGCCCAGCCACGTTGCGCCGACGCCGCCGGCGCGGGTACGGATCGAACTGTTGTCCAGGCGGCCGCGGCGCGGTTCCTCGCCCTCGGCTGCATCGTGATCATGGTCGTGATCGTGGTCATGGTGGTCTTCAAGACTGTCGATCACCGCGTAGCCGGGAATGCGGTAGTCGTCGCCATTGCGCACCAGACCATCCACGTGCAGCACGACATTGCCGCTGACACCATCGAGGCGGAACATGCCGCTGCGTTCGTTGTTCACCGAGTTGCCGCGCAGTTCGGCACGGCCGCTGAGCGGGCGCTCCGGCAGCTCGCGCGCGATGCGGCCATCGACCACATTGACCGCGCCACCGATGGCGCCGCTGCCGAACAGCAGCGTGGCCGGGCCCTTCAGTACTTCAATCTGGTCGGCCAGGAACGGCTCGATGCTGGTGGCATGGTCGGCACTGACGGTGGAGGCATCCATGTTGCCCATGCCATTGGACAGCACGGCCACGCGAGGGCCTTCCTGGCCGCGGATGATCGGGCGGCCGACGCCAGGGCCGAAGAAGGTGCTCTGCACGCCGGGCAGTTTGGCCACGGTATCGCCGAGGGTGCCGGCCTTCTGCTCGTCCAGGCGCTCACCGGCCAGCACGTCCACCGGGCGCGCCAGCGATTCGGCATCGCCCTGCAGCGGCGACGCGGTGACCTGCACCGACGACAGTTCAGTCAGGTGGCGGTCACGATGGGAATCGTCTTCGCTGGCGGCGAAGGCAGCGGTCGGAAGCAGGGCGGTCAGGGCCAGGGCGAGGGAATGCGGCTTCAACCGCGGGGTACGGGCGGGCATCGGTGGGTCCTTTGTTACACTGTATCAATCGCTGGGCGCACGAATCCCGTCAGCGGGACAGGGGGAGGGAAACCGTGCGGGTCGGGGAGGGATGTTATATTATTCCATAACGATTCGCCGACCCTGCTGGAAGTCATGTCCCTGTCCTCACGCCTGCGCCACCTGCTCGACCGTTTCGGCGCCACTGGTTCGATGCTGTGCGCGGTGCACTGCGCGGTGATCCCCGTGCTGCTGGCCGCGGCGCCGTCGCTGGGCCTGTCGTTCTGGCTGAGCGATGGGGTGGAACAGGCGCTGGTGGTGTTCGTGACCCTGCTCGGATTGTTCAGCCTGGTCTGGGGCTACCGCCGGCACGGTGCGCTGCGTGCGCTGGGCTTCCTGATTCCCGGCCTGGTCGCGTTGTGGGCCGGCGTGCTGTACGACCCGCTGCACCACAATGCGGTGCCACACGCGGTGGTGATGACCATCGGCGGCCTGCTGGTGGGGGTCGCCCATCTGGTCAACCTGCGCCTCAACCACGGTCACGTGCACGACGCCAGCTGCGCGCACTAGGCGCTCCGTGATAGGATTTTCGATCGTGCGCGGGGGCGCCCAGCAAGGCGGCCCCGCCGAACCCGTGTCAGTACGGGGTAACCAGATTTCACATTTGAGGAGTTGAAGACATGGGTAAGGGTGACCGCAAGACCGCCAAGGGCAAGCGCTACAACGCCAGCTACGGCAACGCCCGTTCGCACACCGCGAGCAAGGTCGCCGTAGGCGCCGCTGCTCCGGTTGCCAAGAAGACCGTGGCCAAGGCTCCGGCGAAGAAGGCTGTGGCGAAGAAGGCCGTCGCCAAGGCCTGATCCGGCCTGGACCGGTTCAACGAAAAACGCGGCGCCTGGCGCCGCGTTTTTTTGTGCTCGTCGTTCCGCTTGCTGCGTTCGCCGGGCCATGCCCGGCGGAAGACGTACGATCAGCGCAGGGTTTTCTTCAGCGTTTCCGGATTGCCGTCGTTCGGTGCGGCCGGCACCTGCAGCAGGTGCGCCAGCAGCGGGTAGACGTCGACATTGTCGAAGCCATCGATCACCAGGCCCTGGCGGAACGACGGGCCGCTGGCCACGAATACCGCGCGCATGGAGGGCAGGGCATTGTCGTAGCCATGCGAGCCACGATCCTGATGGTCTCGCTTGGCGATCTTCTCCTGGTGCAGGGCATCCCAGCCTTCATCCATCATGCAGACAATGGCGGGAATGCGCGGGTGGGTGCCGTAGTGCAGGCGCGGCGGCAGGTTCTCTTTCTTCCAGCACTCGTAGTGCGCGTGACGACCGAGCAGGGCGCGCTCGGCTGCGGCTTCGTGACCGGCCAACGGCGCAAAACCCACCGACTGGCCCTGGCTGACGTTGCGAGCGATGGCCGGGGCGGCCATTGATTCGGTGGAGATCACCTGGCCGACCGGGACGCTGGCCATGCCATGGTCGGAGACCACGATCACGTTGGTGGTCGCGGCCAGGCCGCGCTGCTGCAGTCCATCGAGCACCTGGCCGACGATCTGGTCGGCGCGCACGATGGCGTCGGCGTACTGCTTCGATTCGGGGCCGTAGTTGTGGCCGGCCTTGTCCACGTGCTCCATGTACAGCGTGGTCAGGCGGGGGGCGTCGGCATCGGTCTGTGCAAGCCAGTCCAGCACGGTGCCCGCGCGTTGTTCCAGCGGTTCCTTGCCGTCGTACACGCGCCATTGGCTTGGGCGCACACCGCGGATTTCCGATTCACTGCCCGGCCACGAGGTGGTGGCCGAACGCACCCCGGCGTTCTCGGCGCCGACCCAGATCGGTTCGCCGCCCCACCAGCCGCTGGTGGTGACCGCCTCACGGTTGCTCAGCTCGAACCGCCCTAGGGCTTCATCGTCCATGCTGTTGTTGACGATGCCGTGGTGGTCCGGGCGCAGGCCGGTGACGATGGTGTAGTGGTTGGGGAAGGTCAGCGACGGATAGGACGGGGTCATCCAGCGTGCACGCACGCCGCCGTCGATCAGGCGCTGCAGGTTCGGGGTCAGGCCGCGGTCCAGCGCATCGGCGCGCAGTCCGTCGATCGAGATCAGCAGCAGCTTCGGCGGCGCAGCCGCAGCGACAGCGGTGGGAGCGGAGGCGGAAGGGGCGGGCGCGGTGGTGCAGGCGGCCAATGGCAGCAGCAGCGCCAGCGCGCAGGTCAGGCGTACGGAAGTCATCCGCCCATGATAAGCCGGTGCAATGACGCGCCCAAGACACGCTGCGCCGAAGGGCGCAGCGTGTCCGCGCATTTTTCCTTATCCCCGCGCCTGTCGGCGCGCCCCCTTCAACAAGAAGGGGGCTTTTCTCCAGACATGTTCCCGATGCTTCCATCCACGCATGGCGTGGATCTACCGTGTCGACCAAGGTCGACACCTACCAGCAGCCGCGTAGTGCGCCGTCCCGACAGATCGCAGGAACCTGTCGAAGGCGGGGTGGGTCCGGTTGCAGGGGCGTGAGCGCCATGGATGGCGCGACCGAGCTTACAGGGACGTACTTGCAGCGTCCCCTGCAACCGGACCCACCCTGCCTCCGCGCAGGAAGCCCGCTGTTGCTGTTGCTCTAGCCTCTGCGGGTGCCGGGCGCAGCCCGGCCAGCCCTCTCAGGCGAACAGCGGGGCCTGGCGTTGTTCCAGTCGCAGCAGTGCGGCCTTGGTTTCCAGGCCGCCACCGAAGCCGGTCAGCGCGCCGTTGCTGCCGATCACTCGATGGCAGGGCAGGATGATCGGCAGCGGATTGCGCCCATTGGCAGCGCCGACGGCGCGGGTCGCACTGGGCTGGCCCAGGTGCTGCGCCAGCTGCAGGTAGCTCCAGGTCTGGCCGAACGGGATCAACGCCAGCGCCTGCCACACGCGCAGCTGGAACGGCGTGCCGCGTGGCGCAAGCTCCAGGTCAAAGCTGCTGCGTTCACCGTGCAGGAACTGCAGCAGCTGCTCGCGCGCTTCCGGCAGCGCATCCGGCGCGTAGTGCCAGTCGTCGCGGCCGCGTGCCGGGTGGCGGTTTTCCGGGAACAGCACGTGGGACAGGCCACGCTCGTCACCGGCGATGGTCAGCACGCCGATCGGGCTGTCGAAACGGTCGAACAACAAGGTCATGTCGGTTCTCCAACGAAAGTGCCGGACAGGTGCCACAGGTGCAGCACGGCATAGGCACGCCAGGGGCGCCACGGTTGCGAGCGCGCTTCGGTCGCGCGTTCGCTCAGGCGTTGGCCCTGCGCATGGCCGAGCACCTGCTGCAGTACCAGGTCACCGGCCGGGAAGGCATCGGGCTGGCCGAGCCCGCGCAAGGCGATGTACTGCGCGGTCCACGGACCGATGCCGGGTAGTGCCACGCAGCGGGAAACGAACTCTTCCAGCGCCTGGCCCGGGCCGAAGTCGAGCGCGCCACTGGCACAGGCGGCGGCAAGCGCACGCACGGTGGCGGCGCGGCTGCGCGGCAGGCCGATTGATTCCAGCGGCGCTTCGGCCAGCAGCTCGGGGGCCGGGAACTGGCGATCGAATTCCGATGGCATGCCCGGCAGGTGCGCGCCATAGGCATCCACCAGCCGCCGCGCGAAGGTCGTGGCCGCAGCGACGCTGACCTGTTGGCCGAGCACCGCGCGCACGCCCACTTCGAAGCCATCCCAGCCGCCCGGGACGCGCAGTCCGGGACGTTCGGCAATGCCGCGCGCCAGCAGCGGCTCTTCGCCGAGCGCGGCGTGGACCTGCTGCAGGTCGGCATCCAGATCGAACACGCGACGCACGCGGCGCACGATGTCCGGAATCAGGCGCGGATCGACCGCGCCCAGCTGCAGGCGCAGTTCCGGGCGCTTCGGGTCGGCGGTGACGCGCAGCAGGGTGGGGCGCTCCGGCGTGCCGAGCACGCGCTGGTAGCTGTCTTCGCCGATCAGCTCGATGCCGGGCAGGCTGCGCTTGCGCAGGAAGGCCAGCATGCGTGGGAAATCCAACGGCGGGCGGTACGCCAGGCGCAGTACCAGGCAGCCGTCATCGGCGGCCAGCGGCTGGTGCTGGCGACGCAGTGCTGTCGGTGCCATGCCGCAGCCCTGCAGGAAGGCCGTATTGAAACGGCGCAGGCTGTTGTAGCCGGCGGCCAGCGCGACGTCGGTCACCGGCAGCGTGGTCTCGGTCAGCAGCTGCTTGGCCAGCAGCAGCCGATGGGTGGCGTGGATCTGCCCTGGCGTTGCGCCCAGATGTTCGACGAACAGGCGCTGCAGCTGGCGCGCGCTGAGTCCGATCTTCTCTGCGAGGTCGGCTACCGGCTGTTCCTGCAGGAAGCCACCATGGATCAGGGCCAGTGCGCGCTGCACGGTCTGCCCGGCCAGTGCCTGCTGCGCCTGCGGTGCCAGCTCGGGGCGGCAGCGCAGGCACGGGCGGTAACCGGCTGCCGCAGCAGCGGCCGCAGTCGGGTAGTAAGCGATGTTGCGCGGCTTCGGCGGCGGTGCCGGGCACACGGGGCGGCAATAGATGCCGGTGCTGCGCACGGCGGTGAAGAACACGCCGTCGAAGCGTGCGTCGCGGGCCAGGCGGGCGCGGTCGCAGGCGGCGGTGTCGAGGGCGAGGGCGGTGTCCATGGCGCCAGTCTAGGCGTGTGCGGGCGGGGATACTCGCCGGATTCGGACATGGATGTTGGAGGGGGTTCTGGCAGGGCTTGCAGCCCTGCACCCGCAACGTCAACGTCAACGTCTCAATCAAAAGCTGGCAGTCCGTGGGATGGCGGGGCGGTGTGGGCTGGCAGGACACGCCGTAAACCCGTCCATGGGGGCTCGATGGCGCCATCCATGGCGCCAACGGTCCTGTCAGCCCACACCGCCCCACCTCTGACAGTTTGTCGCTGCAGTTGGTGGGTGCCGACCGTTGGTCGGCACGCTTTTGCTGTTGGTGGGTGTCGACCTTGGTCGACACACTCTCCCAAGGGTCAGAAGGGGTTCAGTGCCACGCGCTGAATGCGCGGCCTGGGCGGGTAGACTGTGGCTCTTGCTCCCATGAATCCCGGTTGCCCGATGTCCGCCAAATTCCGCTGGTTGCCCCTGTTGTGCCTGGCCCTGGCGGGCTGCAGTCAGTTGGAGAATCCGGGCAATGTGACCGCTGCCGACAAGGCGGCGCGGGCGCCGGCAAGTGATGGCGAGAACATGGTGTCGATCAATGCGGCTGACGCACCGCCACCGCCGGCGCCGCCGCGCAGCCGGGCGGATCGGCCTTGGCCGCAGGCGCAGTTGGAGAATGGCCGCGCCTGGGTCAGCTGCAGCACCGAGTATGCCGGTGATGCGGGCGATGGCGTCGAGCTGGAGGGCCTGCAGCGCGAGCAGATTTCCCAGGCCCTGGCGCCGTGTGCCGAGCGTGGCCTGATGCGTGTGCGTTACGCCGGCAAGATCAATCCGGGCTTCGCCGAAATGATGTGGCGACTTGCCGTGGTCGCCGATGAACAGAAGATCCACAAGCGCATCCTCGATCTGGACTCCAGCGGCGGCCAGGTGGAATCGGCGATCGTCGCCGGTGACAGCATCGGTGAATCGGGCTGGACCATCTGGGTGCGCGAGGGCTCGATCTGCCACAGCGCCTGCGTGTTCGTGCTGGCCGCCGGTGACAACCGGCTGCTGTCGGGCAAGGTCGGCATCCACCGCATGATGCGCATCAGTTCCAAGGCCACCTCGCGCGCCGAGCTCAACCGCGAGCTGCACGAGGTCTACGACAACGTGAAGGACTACCTGCAGCGCAACGGCGTGGCGGTGGGCGTGGCCGATCTGATGATGACGGTGCCCAACCGCAGCCTGCGCCTGCTGACGCCGGACGAACTACGCCAGTACGGTCTGGATGGCACCAACGCGGTGCAGGACGATCTGGAACGGATCAAGCAGATGCGCGCCTGCGGCGATGACTTCGTGCAGCGCAAGGATGCGTTCCTGATCGCCTTCGACCAGCAGTGCAAGCACGAAGGCGCCGACATGGAATCGATCAACAGCTGCGGCCAGGCGTTGAAGCAGCGCTTCGGCTTCCCCGATGCGGTGTGCCCGGAAGAAAGCCCGCTGTCGGAGATCGATGTGGCAACGCTGCCGCCTGCGCCTTCGGAGCCGCCGCCGGTGGCCGAACAGGCGCCAGCAGACGCCGGCACGCCTGCCGCGCAGGCCGATGCCGCAGCGGTGGAAGGCAGCGCCCACGCGCGCTGACGAACAGCTCACCGCGCTGGCGTAGACTGCGGTTCTTTCCCGAGAACCGGCGGTGTCCATGAAGCGCGTGCTCCTGCTGCTGTCCCTGCTGCCCTTGACCGCATTGGCGCAGGCACCCGCGCCGGCCACGCCTGCACCGGCACCCGCGCGCCCCGCACCGGCATCGCCGGCGGCTGCGAAACCGGCCACGGCCGGCGCTCCGGCGTTGACTGCCGCGCAGCAGGCGCAGGTGCAGAAGCAGGATGCGGAAATGGGCGCGGCCGCAGTGAAGGCGGCGCAGCTGGTCGATGCCAACCGCGCAGGCGAGTTGTGGGATGGCGCTTCGGCCGTCGCGCGCCGTGCAGTACCGAAGGCCGCCTTCGTCAGCCAGTTGACTGCCGAGCGCACGCGCCTGGGCGCGCTGGCCGGGCGTGGCCAGCCGACCATCACCCGGGTCAAGTACAGCGCCGGTGCCGCGGTGCCGGAGGGGCTGTACATCAACGTCAGCTTCCCGACCCGTTTCGCCAACAGCGCGCAGCCGGTACGCGAGCTCGTCTCGTTCCGTTTCGACGAGGACCAGGTGTGGCGCCTGGCCGGTTACAGCCTGCGTGCGTCGGCACCCTGAGGAGATGATCGATGGCAACTGAACTGACGATGCTGGCCTGGTCGGTGCTGCTGGGCTTTGTCTACATCTTCGCTACCTCCACCGTGGTCACCCGCGAGCGCGGGATGAAGTGGAATGCCTCGGCGCGTGATGGCGAAGCCGGGCCACTCAGCCCGCTGGCCGGGCGCCTGCAGCGTGCGCAGGCCAACTTCCTGGAGACGTTCCCGTTCTTCGCTGCCGCCGCCATCGCAGTGGTCGTGGCCGGGCGCGGCAACGACACCACGGCGCTGGCGGCGCAGGCCTACTTCTGGGCGCGCGTGGTCTACCTGCCGCTGTATGCCGCGGGCGTGCCCTACGTGCGCAGCCTGGTCTGGGCAGTGTCGCTGCTGTCGATCCTGGCGCTGGTGTTCGCGTTGTTGTGATCCCGGCCTGATCCAGATCAAGGCCGGTCAGGTGCGCGGCGCTATGCTGGCGCGGACTGAATCAACGGCAGGAGGCGCGCATGCGCAGGATGGACGTGGTGGTGGTCGGCGCCGGACCGGCGGGGCTGTGTTTCGCGCGTGCGCTGGCCGGTAGCGGCCTGCAGGTCGGGCTGGTCGAAGTTCAACCGCGCCAGGCCCTTGCCGAGGCCGCCTTCGATGGCCGTGAGATCGCGCTGACCCATGCCTCGCGGCAGAGCATGGAGCAGCTGGGGCTGTGGCAGCGCCTGCCGCAGGCCGAAGTCGCTGAACTGCGCGATGCCAAGGTGATGAACGGCGGCTCGCCGTTCGCGCTGACCTTCGCCAGCAGCCAGGTGGACGGTCAGCCGCTGGGTTGGCTGGTGCCCAACCATCTGATCCGCCGCGCTGCATGGGATGCCGTGCAGGGGCAGGACGGCCTGGAGCTGTTCGACGGGCGCAAGGTGCTGGGCGTGCAGGCCGATGCGCAGGGCCACGTGGTCAAACTCGATGACGGCAGCCAACTTCATGCGCGCCTGCTGGTCGCCGCTGACAGCCGCTTCTCCGCAACCCGCCGCATGCTCGGCATCGGCGCGCAGATGCGCGACTTCGGCAAGTCGATGCTGGTGTGCCGCATGCAGGTCGAGCGCGACCATCACCACACTGCCTGGGAATGGTTCGGCTACGGCCGCACGATGGCGCTGCTGCCACTCAACGAGGGCCAGGCATCAGCAGTGATCACGCTGCCACCGCGGCAGATTGAAGAACTGCTGGCGATGGACGAGGTGGCCTTCGGTGAGGCCATCGGTGCCTGCTTCGAACACCGTCTTGGCCGCATGCAGCCAGTGGCCACGCCGCAGGCGTATCCGCTGGTGGGTGTGTACGCGCACCGTTTCGTCGGCGAGCGTTCGGCGTTGATCGGCGATGCCGCGGTGGGCATGCATCCGGTCACCGCACATGGCTTCAATCTGGGCCTGGCCAGCGCGCAGCGGCTGGCGCAGGGCATCGTCGCGCAGCAGCGCCGCGGTGCCGACATCGCTGCCGCCGGCATGCTGGCCAGCTACCAGCGTGGTCACCGGCTGGCGTCGCGGCCGCTGTACGAGGCCACCAATGCGATCGCCAGCCTGTACACCGACGATCGCCGCCCGGCGCGGCTGCTGCGGGCGGCCGGCCTGCGCCTGGCGCAGGGCGTGGCACCGTTCAGGCAGCTGATCGCCTCGCACCTGACCCAGCGCGTGGCCTGAACCGGTTCAGATCAGCCCGTTCAGATCAGCCGGCGGCCAGCACCCGGATCTGGCTGTCGGCGAACTCGACCACCTGGCCTGCGCGGATCTTGCAGGCCTTGCGCAGTTCGACTTCGCCGTCGACCCGCACCTGGCCATCGCCGATGACCATCTTGGCCTCGCCGCCGCTGGTGACCAGGTCGGCCAGCTTGAGCAGCTGCTTGAGTTCGACGTAGTCACCGTCGAGGTCGAATTCGAGAATCTGCATGGAGCGGGGTTCCTGGGGAAGGGCGCAGCCAGCGGCCGGGCCGGTGAAGAGGGCGCGTATTGTGCGCCAGCTTGGGGCATGACGGTACGCGCACGGCAAGCTGTACGCCTTGTTCAGGATCAATGCGGTATGATTCCGCTCTGAGCGAGTGAAATCTCCTCCAACCGAGCAGCGCCAGGGCACGCGATAAGAAGGGCGCCCAAAGCGCGGACCATCACCTTTTTTATCGCACTGCCAGGAAGACGGCAGTGTCTTCGGAGTTCCCCATGTCCCAAGATTCCCAAGCGCCGCTGCAGTTCGCGCAGCTCGGCCTGTCCGAGCCCGTGATGCAGGCGGTCACCGCCATCGGCTACGAAACCCCGTCGCCGATCCAGGCCGCCACCATCCCGGCGATGCTGGAAGGCCGCGACGTGCTGGGCCAGGCCCAGACCGGCACCGGCAAGACCGCAGCGTTCGCGCTGCCGGTACTGTCCAACATCGATCTGCAGCAGATCAAGCCGCAGGCCCTGATCCTGGCGCCGACCCGCGAACTGGCCATCCAGGTTGCCGAGGCGTTCCAGTCCTATTCGTCGAAGATCCCGGGCTTCCGCGTGCTGCCGGTGTACGGCGGCCAGCCGTACGGCCAGCAGCTGTCGGCCCTGCGCCGCGGCGTGCACATCGTGGTCGGTACCCCCGGCCGCGTGATCGACCACCTGGACCGCAGCACCCTGGACCTGTCAGAGCTGAAGACGCTGGTGCTGGACGAAGCCGATGAAATGCTGCGCATGGGCTTCATCGACGACGTCGAAGCCGTGCTGAAGAAGCTGCCGGAGCAGCGCCAGGTGGCCCTGTTCTCGGCCACCATGCCGCCGCAGATCCGCCGCATCGCGCAGACCTACCTGCAGGACCCGGTGGAAGTGACCATCGCGGCCAAGACCACCACCTCGGCCAACATCCGCCAGCGTTACTGGTGGGTGAGCGGCATGCACAAGCTGGACGCGCTGACCCGCATCCTGGAAGTCGAGCCGTTCGACGCGATGATCATCTTCGCGCGCACCAAGGCCGGCACCGAGGAACTGGCCAGCAAGCTGCAGGCCCGTGGCCTGGCCGCTGCCGCCATCAACGGTGACATGCAGCAGGCCCAGCGTGAGCGCACCATCGCCATGCTGAAGGAAGGTAAGCTGGACATCCTGGTCGCCACCGACGTGGCTGCCCGCGGCCTGGACGTGGAGCGCATCAGCCACGTGCTGAACTACGACATCCCGTACGATACCGAAAGCTACGTGCACCGCATCGGCCGTACCGGTCGTGCCGGCCGCAGCGGCGAGGCGATCCTGTTCGCCACCCCGCGCGAGAAGGGCATGCTGCGCCAGATCGAGCGCGCCACCCGCCAGCCGATCGAAGAGATGCAGCTGCCGAGCGTGGAAGCGGTCAACGACACCCGCATCAACAAGTTCACCTCGCGCATCAGCGAAACCCTCGGCGCCGGTGGCCTGGACTTCTACCGCCAGCTGCTGGAGCGTTTCGAGAACGAGCAGAACGTGCCGGCCATCGAAGTGGCTGCCGCGCTGGCCAAGATGCTGCAGGGTGACACCCCGTTCCTGCTGCAGCCGCCGGTGCGTGCCCCGCGTGAAGAGCGCGCACCGCGCGAACGCTTCGACCGTGGTGACCGTCCGGAACGTGGCGATCGCTTCGACCGCAACGAGCGTGGTCCGCGCTTCGAGCGTGGCCCGCGCCGCGACGACGCCGAAGGTGGCTTCGAGCAGCGTCCGCGCCGTGAGGTTCCGCCGCGTGGTGCGCCGGAGCAGGGCATGGAGACCTACCGCATTTCGGTCGGCCACCAGCACGGCGTGAAGCCGGCCAACATCGTTGGCGCCATTGCCAACGAAGCCGGTCTGGAAAGCCGCTTCATCGGCCGCATCGACATCCACGACGACTTCTCGCTGCTGGACCTGCCGGCACAGATGCCGCCGGACGTGCTGTCGCACCTGCAGAAGGTGTGGGTGTCCGGCCAGCAGCTGCAGATGCGTGCGCTGGCTCCGGGTGAAGACACCAACCCGGCCCCGCGTCCGTTCAAGCCGCGCTTCGACAAGCGTGGTCCGGGCGGCCCGGGTGGCCCGCGTCGCGGTGGCCCGGGCGGTCCGGGTGGCCACGGTGGCGACCGCGGCGGTGACCGCGACAGCCGCCCGCCGCGTCGTGACGGCTTCAAGCCGCGCGGCCCGCGCAGCTTCTAAGCCGCACCTGCGGTCCTGAACAACGCCAGCCTCCGGGCTGGCGTTGTCCGTTATGGGCCTGGAAAAGGGGACGGAGGGGATTAAGTCGTTTATGCCCGGCAGTGCGCTTATGCCGAAAACGACTTAATCCCCTCCGTCCCCTTTTCGCATGGCAAACACATTGCCGGTCATAGGCTGGGCCGGTTCCAAGGGAGGTTGTCACCGCAGCACATTCGGGGGGATCCGGGATGGGTAGAAGTGGCACGGACCAGCAGAGCCGGCGGGTGCCGATGACCCGTGGCCTGGGATTGCGCTTTGCGTTGTTGACGGGCATGGCGATCGGGTTGGTCGCGCTGTCCGCGTTGATCCAGGAACTGCAGGCGGCCTCGACGGCCTGGATTGCCGGCCAGGGCTACTGGTCGCGAGGGCAGCAGGATGCGACCGCTGCGCTGAGCCGCTACCTGGCGCGTGGCGATGCGCAGGACCTGGATGACGCGCGCCAGGCCCTGCGGATTCCGTTGGGGGATCTGCAGGCCCGGCTGGCGCTGGAACAGGCGGTACCGGACGAGGAGAAGGCCCGGCAGGGTTTCCTGCAGGGCGGCAACGCGCGCGCCGATATTCCACGCCTGGTGTTCTCGTTCCGCTACGCCCGTGACCTGGGAGCATTCCGCGAAGCCACTGCACTGTGGCGGCAGACCGATGGTGATCTGGAGGCTGTGCAGGCCCTGGTCGCCGAGCTGCAACGGAGGCATGCGGCAGGTGAACTGCCCGTGGCCGACCGCAATCGCTACCTGCAGCAGCTGCGGGATCTCGACCGCCGCCTGCAGGTGCAGGCCCAGGCGTTCTCGCAGGCGCTGCTGAGGATGGCCACCATGGTCCGGATCGCCACGCTGATGGTTGGTGGCCTGTCGGTGCTGGTGATCAGCCTGATGGCAGTGGCGCTGGCGCGTCGTGTAGGCAAGGACCTGACCGAGCACGAGAGCCGCTTCCGCGCGGCGTTCTACCAGGCCAATGTCGGCATGCTGAAGCTCGACACCGATGGCCGCGTGGTCGAGGCCAACCAGGCGATGGCGGATATCCTCGACTATCGGCGCGATGTGCTGCTGCAGATGCTGCTGGGTGACCTGCTGATGGAGGGGGAACTGGTCCTCGATGGTGTCGGCCGCATCGACTGGGACCGGCAGCTGCGGCCGAGCGAGCTGCGTTTCCGCCGGCGCGATGGCAGCCTCGTCTGGGGACGCTGGAGCGGTACCGCGGTTCGCAGCTCGGGCGGTGGATTGTCGGTGTTCGCGATCATCGAGGATGTCAGCCAGAACCATGCACTGGCGCGCGAGATCGAGCATCACGCCAGCCACGATCCGCTGACCGGCCTGATCAACCGCCGCGAGATCGAACGCCTGCTGGAACGCGCGTTGCTGCAGGTCCGGACCGACGGTGGTACGCATGCGCTGTGCTACATCAACCTGGACCACTTCAAGCTGGTCAACGACAGCTTCGGTCATGCCGCCGGCGACCAGATGCTGCGCGGTTTCGCCGACTATCTGGTGGCGGCGGTGCGTGATGGCGACTGGGTCGGCCGCCTGGGGGCCGATGAGTTCGCGGTGTTTCTCGCCCACGCCGGCCAGGATGAAGCCAAGCGGGTACTGCAGCGGGTGATCCGCAACCTGGGCCAGGCCACGTTCCCGATCAGCGAGGGCAGCCCGCAGTTGAGCTGCAGCATCGGCGTGGTCGAGGTCAGTGCCGAGGCGCCGGACGCGAACTGGTTGATGAGCGCCGCCGACAGCGCCTGCTATGCGGCCAAGCAGGCCGGTCGCAACCGTGTGCACTGCTTCAACGAGAACCGCATGGCGCTGGAGGAGCGGCGGCAGGAGGCCGAGCGTCTGCAGGGTGTCAGCCTGGCCATGGCGGAGAATCGCATGCTGCTGTACGCGCAGCGCATCGCCCGCGTGGGCGATCCGTCCTACCTGCATTACGAGGTGCTGGTGCGCATGCGTGGTACCGATGGCAGCCTGCATCTGCCCGGTCAGTTCATGCCGGCGGTGGAGCGCTATGGCATGGCGGTGGCGCTGGACCGGCACGTGCTCGGGCTGCTGTTCCGCCACCTGCAGGTCTGCCCGGCACACGTGCGCCAGCTGGGCCTGTGCAACGTCAACGTTTCGGCGCAGTCGATCGCCGAGCCGGGATTCCTCGCCTTCGTCTGCGACCTGCTCGAGCGCAACCGCGCGCTGGCCTCGAAACTGTGTTTCGAGATCACCGAGACCGCGGCGATCAGCAACCTCAGCCAGGCACGCGCTTTCATCGATGCGGTCAAAGCGCGTGGCTGCCGGATGGCACTGGATGACTTCGGCTCCGGCCTGTCCTCGTTCGGCTATCTGCGCCAGCTGCCTGCGGACATCCTGAAGATCGACGGCACCTTCGTGCGTGACATGGACACCGACCCGGTCAGCCACGCCACGGTGCGGGCGATCAGCGAGCTCGGGCGGGAACTGCAGATGGAGGTGGTGGCCGAATGGGTGGAAACCGCCGAGGTGGCTGGCGCACTGACCCGGCTCGGCGTGCAGGGCCTGCAGGGCTACGCGATCGAGCGGCCGCAGCCGCTGGAACGGATGACCCTGAGTGACCTGAGGCCGGTCCGCCTGGTGGCGGTGAAGGGGCCTCCGGCCGCTGGCTGAACGGCGCACGGCGACTTTGGTCTACACATGCGTGGCGTGCCCGGCTGCGATAATGCGCGCCAGGGGCGACGCGCAGTGGGCGCGGACGTAAGCAGGAACAGGATGTGGCGTGGGCGTCAGGCAGTGGCGGTACGAAACAGGGGCGCTGCTGGTCGTCCTGCTGATGGGAGTGTTGCTTCCCGGTCTGGTGCACGCGCGCCTGGCCGAGGCCGGCCGGGATTTCCTGCTGGTTGGCGCACCGACGGACGAACCGACACCCCATCGTAGCTGTACGCCCACGATGCTGGCCGGGCCGCGCGAGCAGGTAGAGGTACCGGCGCCGCCCGGGGGCTGGTCGGGGCAACCCCAGGCGCTGGTTGTGTTCAACGTGTTCGCTGGCGAAGTCCGCGTACAGCATGGTGACCGCGAGATCTGCGGCAACATGCACGATGCGCGCACCCGTGATTCGCGCTTCCGCGCCGGCATCGGCCTGGTGGCGGTGCCAGCGGCAGGCAGCCATGAGCCGTTCCTGGTGTCGTGGCAGGCGCCGCTGAAAGCGCGCTGGGTGCCAACCTTGCGGCTGGGGGCGCCCAGTCCGGTCCAGCAGAACGATACCGCCCGCCTGCTGGTGCGCGCGGCCTGCATCGCGGTGGCGATCGCGCTGGCGCTGTCGGCATTGATGGCCTACCTGACCACCCGTGACCGCAGCTTCCTGGTCTACATCGGCGCGACGATCGTGGTGGTGGTGTGGCAGGCGGTTCTTGGCGGCTTGAGCGGTTATCCCGAACCGTGGCTGCCGGTGGGCGAGCGCGGCGCATGGTGGCTGCTGGCGCTGACCGCCGCGACCCAGGCGCTGGTACTGCCCGCTCTGTGGCGCCTCAACGGCGGGGACCGCTTGCTGCCACGCTCGCGGCCGGCACAGCAGGCTGTGCTGTGGGGCCTGATGGGACTGGCCGCGCTGGTGCCGTGGCTGCGCTGGGACACCCTGGCGCTGGTCGCGCAGAGCCTGCAGCTGACCTTCATCCTCGGTTGCCTGTTGTCACTGGCCGCTGGCATGCGTGCCTGGTTGCGCGGTGACTGCTGGGCGTTGGCGGGCCTGGCGGCGCTGGTGCCACTGCTGGTGATGATCGCAGCCGATGCCAGCAGTGCGGGGTGGCTGCTGGAGTACCGGGTGGAAGCACTGCAGCTGTCGGTGACCTGGCTGCTGATGATGGCCGCCTATGCCATGAACCAGCGGTTGGGCCGGCTGCGCCAGCAGCGCGATGAACTGCGCCAGCTGGCCGAAACCGACGGCCTGACCGGGCTGCCCAACCGCCGGGCCGGCCTGCAGCAGCTGGCCCGTCACCTGGCACAGGTCGACCGTGAGCGCGGCCCGCTGGTGATCGGCTTTCTCGACATCGACCTGTTCAAGGACATCAACGACCGCCATGGCCACGCGGTGGGCGACCAGGTGCTGGTGGCGGTAGCGCGAGCCCTGCGCACGGCAGTCCGCAGCCAGGACGAAGTGGTGAGGATGGGCGGCGAGGAGTTCCTGCTGCTGATGCCGGGCATGCCGCGCGAGGCGGCGTCGGCGCGCTTGGACCGCCTGCGCCAGCGCATCACCGAAGCCGGCCAGGCCCTGCAGGTGCCGGGCCTGGAAGTGACCGCCAGCATCGGACTGGCGCAGTGGCGGCCGGGTGAGGATGACCTGGCCGGGCTGCTGCGGCGGGCCGACCATGCCATGTACGTGGCCAAGCGGGCGGGTCGCAACCGGGTGTTCGACGGCGAAGAGCTCGATCCGCCGGCCCCGGCATGAAGCGTAGCGGGCGGCGATGCCGGATAATAGGGAGATGACCACCCGACTCAACAAACATATCGCCGACACCGGCTTCTGCTCCCGCCGCGAGGCCGATCGCCTGATCGCCGCCCGCCGCGTCACCGTCAACGGCCACGCGGCCGGCACCGGTGCGGTGGTGGGCGAGGAAGACCAGGTGCTGGTCGACGGCCAGCCGCTGCGCGCGCGCGTGGCACGCAAGCCCGGCGCCCGCCGCCACGTCTACATCGCGCTGAACAAGCCGGTGGGCGTGACCTGCACCACCGAAACCTCGGTCAAGGGCAACATCGTCGACTTCGTCGGCCACGAACAGCGCATCTTCCCGATCGGGCGCCTGGACAAGGAGTCCGAGGGACTGATCCTGATGACCAGCAACGGCGACATCGTCAACCAGATCCTGCGTGCCGAGAACGGCCACCAGAAGGAGTACCTGGTGGCGGTGAACAAGCCGGTCACCGACGAGTTCCTGCGTGGCATGGCGCGCGGCGTGCGCATCCACGACCAGATGACGCTGCCGTGCAAGACCTCGCGCATCGCCAAGTTCGGATTCCGCATCACCCTGCAGCAGGGACTGAACCGGCAGATCCGCCTGATGGCCGCCGAATTCGGCTATCGCGTGACCCAGCTGCGCCGCGTGCGCATCGACAACATCAAGATCGGTGCGCTGAAGCCGGGCCAGTGGCGCAACCTGACCGAGCAGGAGCTGCAGGGCCTGCTGCCGAAGCAGCTGGACTGGTAACGCGCGGTAGCGCCGGCCGCTGGCCGGCTGCACCAGGCATCGAATGAGCGCGGGATGCCGGCCAGCGGCCGGCACTCCCCGTTGTGCGGATTGCGCACCGGCATCAGCTAGACTCCGCAGTGACCTGCCGGAACGTGACGCTGCATGATCAAGCCCGACAAGCCTGCCAACGAAGCCCTGCGGCTCGAGGCGCTGTACCGCTACCGGATCCTGGATTCGCAGCGTGAGAAATCCTTCGACGACCTGGTCGCGATCGCCAAGGCAGTCTGCGGTACCTCGATGGCGGCGGTGACCCTGATCGACGTCGAACGGCAGTGGTTCAAGTCGATCCAGGGCATCGACGCGGCGGAAAACCTGCGCAGCGAATCGATGTGTGGCCACGCCATCCTGCAGCCGCAGGAAATCATGGTGGTCGAGGACGCGTTGCAGGACATCCGCTTCCACGATAATCCGGTAGTGACCGGCGACCCGCACATCCGCTTCTACGCCGGTGCGCCACTGATCAGTTCCGATGGCCTGCCTCTGGGCACGCTGTGCGTGTTCGATGCACATCCGCAGCACCTGCCCAGCGACAAGGCCGAGGCACTGGCCGCGCTGTCACGGCAGGTGATGCTGGTGATGGAGCTGCGCCGTTTCGCGCTCGACATCCAGAAGCACATGCTGGAACGCGATGACTACGAGCGCCTGCTGTCGGAGTACCAGGACGTGCTGCTGGCGCAGAATGCCGACCTGGCCGAGCAGAGCCGCACCGATGCGCTGACCGGCCTGCCCAACCGCCGCGCAATGGCGGCGGCACTGGAAGAGGCGGTGGTGAAGATCGATGGGCAACCGGGCGTCGCCTGCGTTGCGTTGCTCGACATCGATCATTTCAAGCACATCAATGATTTCCAGGGCCACGCTACAGGCGACCGGGTGCTGGCCGAGCTGGGCGTGCTGCTGCGCTCGCACTTCGCCGGCCGCGGCATGGCGGCGCGCTACGGCGGTGAGGAGTTCGTGGCGGTAATGCCGGGCACCGACCTGCATACGGCCGAACTGCAATGCGAGTTCCTGCGCCTGGCCGTGGCTGACCTGCCGCTTGGATTCCCGGTCACGGTCAGCATCGGTGTTGCCCAGCACCAGCCAGGTGAAAGCGTGGATGACATGCTGGCGCGCGCCGACAAGGCGCTGTACCGGGCCAAGGGCAATGGTCGCAACCGGGTGGAACGGGCGGGCTGAAGCACCCCCAGGTAGATCCACGCCATGCGTGGATGCAGTTTCCGATTCACATCGCGTCGCAGTTCCTGCGATCAGAACCGGGCAGCATGACCTCTCTGTTTCCCCGGATGCCAACCATGCTGCAGACCCTGGCCATCGCCCACTATCGCTCGCTGCACGGGCTGGTACTGCCGCTGCAGCAGTTGAATGTGGTGACCGGCGACAATGGCAGTGGCAAATCCAGCCTGTACCGCGCGCTGCGCCTGCTTGCGGAGACCGCGCAGGGCGGCGTCGCGGCGGTTCTGGCCCGCGAAGGTGGGCTCGGTTCGGCGCTGTGGGCGGGGCCGGAAAAAATGGACCGTCGGGTTGCTGCCGGCGAAATCCCCTTGCAGGGCGGCCCACGTCAGGAATCGGTGGGATTGAAGCTGGGCTTCACCACCGACGAGTTCGGCTATGCCATCGACCTGGGCTACCCACCGCCCAGCCGTTCGGCCTTCGCACTGGACCCTCAGATCAAGGCCGAGGCGATCTGGGCCGGGCCGTTCCTGCGCAGCGCCAACCTGCTGGTCGACCGACGTGGGGCAATGGTGCGGCAACGCCATGCGCGCGGTTGGGATCTGGTCGATGACCGGTTGTCGCTGTTCGACAGTCTGTTCACCCAGGTTGGCGATCCGCAGCGCATGCCGGAAACCATCGCCCTGCGCGAGTACATCCGTCGCTGGCGCTTCTACGACCATTTCCGCAGCGACGCCGATGCCCCGGCACGGCAACCGGCGATGGCCACGCGCACGCCGGTGCTGCATCACGACGGTCGCGATCTGGCGGCGGCCTGGGTGACCATCCTCGAGATCGGTGATCCGGGCGCACTGGCGCGCAGCGTGGACGATGCGTTCCCGGGCGCCACGGTGGGGTTCGAGGAACTGGACGGTCGACTCGCCCTGCGCTTCCACCAGCCGGGGCTGCTGCGGCCGTTGTCGATGGCCGAGCTGTCCGACGGCACGCTGCGCTTCCTGCTGCTGGCCGCGGCACTGCACACGCCGCGCCCGCCGCCGCTGCTGGTGCTCAACGAACCGGAGACCAGCCTGCATCCTGACCTGCTGCCGGCGCTGGCGCGGCTGATCATCGCGGCCAGTGCGCGCAGCCAGGTGTGGGTGGTCTCACACGCCAGCCGACTGATCGCAGCACTGGAGCAGGCGCCCGGCTGTCATTCGCTGCATCTGCACAAGGAACAGGGGCGCACGCTGTTGAGCGGGCAGGGCCTGCTGGATGCCCCGGCATGGCACTGGCCGCAGCGCTGACAAGGCGATTCGCACCCTGCGCGGATACGCTCAATCGGCGATGTTGCGTGCTTCCGACGTACCGAGAATCTCCGGGTGCTGCACCGGCTTGCGGCGGTTCAACAACGGATGCAGGAACACCGCGCCGACGATGATCGCCACGCCCAGGTAGAACCACGGCGTGACTTCGTGCTGCTCGCGCAGCAGCACCACCGCCAGCACCACCGCGTAGACCGGTTCCAGGTTGGTCACCAGCTGCACGGTGTAGGCGCTCAGGTGGCGTAGCGCGACCAAGGCCAGGGCGAACGGCAGCAGCGTGCAGAACCCGGCCAGTACCAGTAGCAGGATGCCGTCGTGCAGGTCCGGAACCACCCATAGTGGGCTGGCCAGCGCCGGCAGCAGGTAGGGCATCAGCGGTGCCAGCAGGGTCAGGGTGAGGGTGCCGGCGCCCAGCTCCAGTGCGGTGACCGTAAGCGGATCGGCGTGGCTGACCATGCGCTTGTTGAGCGAGCCGAACACCGCCACCAGCAGCGCCGATATCGCGCCGATCAACACACCCAGGCGCATGCCATCGGGCACGCCACCGACCACCAGTGCAACACCCGGCAGCACCGCCAGGCCGAAGGCGAGTTCACGCAGCTGGAACGGTCGCTTGGCTACCCACGGTTCGATGATCGAGGTGAATACCGGCGCCAGCGCGATGCAGGTGGCGGCCACCGAGGCGTTGGCCAGCTTTACCGCGCCGTAGAACGTCAGCCAGTGCAGGGCGACTAGCGCGCCGATGCCGGCGTAGCCCGCCACCAGGCGCAGTGGCAGGGTACGCAATCCGCGCCAGACCCGCGGCAGCAGCGCCAGCATCGCCGTCACCAGCAGCATGCGCCACCACACCAGCGGCAGCGCCGGCAGGGTGATCAACTTGCCGAGGATGGCGGTGACGCCCCACAGCAGGACACAGAAGTGGATCTGCCACAGCGCTTTGCGGGTGTCGGGTGTGCTCATCCGCCTATTGTGAGGCAAGGCGATGACCGCAGCGCTATCCGCGTGAGGATTTGCTGGCCCCATCTACCCGCCGCTGCAGGGCCATCGCCGCCGCCGGGTTGCGTGCCTTGCCCGCACCAATGCACAGCAGGTAGACCTCGCGCGGCTCTGACGGTGCCGGCGCGGCCTGGCAGGGCAGGTCGTCCACCGGCTCGCCGCGTGACCAGCGTCGTGCGCGCTCCGCCCAGCGCTGCTGCACCGGGGCCGGCAGGCCCTCGTTCAAGCGGGCCTGGCTGCGCTTGATCCTGGCGTAGACGAAGCCGGCACTGACATCGCCGTGTAGTGGCGCCTCGTCGCTGTCCTCGATCACCAGCGCCACGCCGTGTCGACGGGCGGCAGCAACCAGTGCCGGGCCATGTGCCTCGGCATTGCGGACCTCCAGCGCATGCTGCAGCGTCACCCCTTCCAATTGCTTCGGTAGCTGCGCCATCAGGGCACCCAACGCATCGGCATCGGCCGGATGGCGCGGATCGAACTGCCACAGCAACGGGCCGAGCCGGTCACCGAGTGCCAACGCCGCCTCAAGGAACGGTGCGGCGGCCTCCACGGTGCTGGACAGGTCACGGCGCTGTACCAGGTAGCGTGGCGCCTTCATCGAAAACCGGAAACCGTGGGGTGTCTGTGCGGCCCACTGCGCGCACTGCGCCGCGGTGGGCGTGCGGTAGAACGTGCCGTTGATTTCGATGCAGCGCAGGGCCCGGCTGGCATGGGCCAGCTCTTCGCGCTGCGGCAGGCCTGGCGGATAGAACATGCCGCCACGCCATTCGGGAAACACCCAGCCACCAATGCCGCAGCGGATCTCCGCCGGACGGGCGGTCGCGGTCACTGGCCGTGGTCCGCGCGCCACGGGTCGTAGCTGCCGAACCACCACAGATAGCCTTCCGGGTCGGCGCAGGCGTAACCGCGTCCGCCATAGTCCTGGTCGGCGATGTCGATGACAATGCGGGCACCGGCGGCCTTGGCCCGTGCATAGTGCGCATCGGCATCGGTGACGATCACGCAGGCGTTCTGGGTCTGGCGGCCGCCGACCTCATCAGGCATCGCCGCATGCTGGTTCCACTCGCTTTCCTTGTCGGCCGAGCCGAGCATGATCATGCCGGTGCCGAAGGTCAGCTGTGCATGGAACACCGTATCGCCATCGGCGTAGACGGCCTGGGCATGGAAGCCGAAGGCGCGCTGCAGCCAGTCGATGGCGGCCTGCGCGTCGCGATAGCGCAGGCATGGAATGATGGTGGAGCCGTTGCTCGGTTGGCCGTTCCCGCCCATGACACCCCTCCTATGGCACAGGGCAGGGTGCGCTGCAGACCGTTACCATCGCGCGAAACCCCGGTGACGGCCTGCACATGGCCGCCACCCCTGTTCGGAGATCGTGCTGGATGAAACCCTGGATTGGAGGAGCCGTGCTGCTGGCGTGCACGACCATGGCGAGTGCTGCCACCCCGGCGCAGCTGCAGGACCTGGATGCGACCGTCGAGCGCGTGCGCGCGCAGTTCGACGTGCCCGGCATTGCCGTGGCAGTGGTCAAGGATGGCGAGGTGGTGCTGGAACGCGGCTGGGGCGTGCGCGAGCAGGGCAAGCCGGAACCGGTGCAGGCCGATACGCTGTTCGCCATTGCTTCCAACACCAAGGCGTTCACCGCCACCTCGCTGAACCTGCTGGCCGAGGACGGCAAGCTGAAGATGGACGACAAGGTGATCGACCACCTGCCGTCGTTCCGCATGTCCGATCCGTTCGTGACCGGGCAGATGACGATCCGCGACCTGCTGTCGCATCGCAGCGGGCTGAGCCTGGGCGCAGGTGACCTGCTGTTCTGGCCGACCACCTCCTACAGCAATGCCGAAGTGGTGGAGCGGCTGGGCAAGGTGCCGCTGAAGGGCGGATTCCGCGAGAGCTATGCGTACGACAACATCCTGTACGCGGTTGCCCAGCAGGTGATCGAGCATGTCTCCGGCATGAGCTACCAGCAGTTCCTGCAGACCCGCATCTTCGACAAGGTGGGCATGGCCGGCACACGCTACAACGCCGATCACCTGAAGCCGGGCGACAAGGCCGCGGTCGGCCACGCCAAGTACGATTTCAAGGACCTGCGTACCGTTGCACCGCTGACCTGGTCGAACAATGCCGGTGCCGGTGGCATCTATTCCAGTGCGCACGACATGGCGCGCTGGATGCAGGTGCAGTTGGCCGAAGGCAAGCTCGCCGATGGCACTGCGCTGTTCAGCGACAAGAGCCAGCAGCAGATGTGGCGGATGATCACGCCGCAGTCGATTCCGGCGCCGAGCGTGCCGGAGCTGGCGCCGGCGCGGGCCAACTTTGCCGGCTACGGCGAAGGCTGGAGCCTGAGTGACTACCGCGGCCGGAAACTGGTCTGGCATACCGGTGGCTGGCCGGGCATGGTCTCGCGTTTGACCCTGGTGCCAGGCGAGAAGCTGGGCGTGGTGGTGCTGACCAACCAGGAAGTAGGCGCGGCGTTCAACGCGATCACCCTGAGCGTGCTTGATGCTTACCTGGGCGGTGAGAAGCACGACTGGGTGGACGCCTATGCCAAGGCCGTGACCAAGGGCCAGGACAAGGCCGACGAGGCCTGGGCCAAGCACCAGAGCGCGCGCGACAAGGGCAGCAAGCCATCGCTGGCACTGGCCGGCTACACCGGCACGTTCCGCGACCGCTGGTATGGCGACATGCAGGTCAGTGCCGAGGGCAAGGGACTGCGCCTGCGCTTCATGAAGACCGCGCAGCTGAGCGGGCGCCTGGAGCATTGGCAGCATGACACCTTCATCGTGCGCTGGGACGACCGTTCGCTCAACGCCGACGCGTTCGTGAACTTCAGCCTGGATCCGGACGGCAAGGTGCGCGAGGTGCGCATGCAGTCGATCTCCGACCTGACCGATTTCAGCTTCGATTTCCAGGACCTGCTGTTCACCCCGGTGAAATGACGCCGCCGGGCGTGGCCCGGCGCTGCCGTTTGACGAATCCCATCGGTAGTGCCGGCCGCTGGCCGGCAACCTGATGATCCCCGGAAGCGTCGCGAGGGGGCCGGCCAGCGGCCGGCACTACCGGAACCGCGGCGATCATCGGCTGGCGTACACACGCGGCGTGGGATACTCCGCCGGCTATTGATGGCGAGGGAATGCGATGTTCCGTTGGTTTGAATCCCTGATTCCGGTGTTCCCGCCCGTGGACGGGCGCATGCCGCCGCGCAAGGTGGTGCCGTTCTACCTGCATTACTTGCGCCCGGTGTGGCCGGTGCTGCTGGCCACCCTGATCGCCGGCCTGCTGCTGGCGCTGGTGGAAGTGGCAATGTTCGATTATCTGGGCCGCATCGTCGACATGGTCGCCGAGCAGCCGGGGGCCGATTTCTTCAAGCGCCATGCCAACGAGCTGGGCTGGATGCTGTTCATCACGGTCATCGCGCGGCCGATACTGGTCGGCCTGCACAACCTGCTGGTCAACCAGGCCATCGTGCCTGGCCTGAGCAACCGCTCGCGCTGGCTGATGCACAACTACGTGGTGCGGCAGAGCCTGAACTTCTTCCAGAACGACTTCGCCGGCAGCGTGGCCAACCGGGTGATGCAGACCGGTACCTCGCTGCGCGAGTCGGCGGTGCAGATGGTCGACTCGCTCTGGTACATCGTGGTCTACACCGGCACCGCGCTGTACCTGTTCGCGCAGGCCGACTGGCGGCTGATGGTGCCGTTGATCCTGTGGCTGCTGGCCTATGCAGTGATCCTGGCCTACTTCGTTCCGCGCGCGAAGGAACGCGCATGGATCGCCTCCGAAGCGCGTTCCAAGGCGATGGGCCGCATCGTTGATGGCTACACCAACATTCCCACGTTGAAGCTGTTCGCCCATGGCGGACGCGAGCAGGCCTATGTGGCCGAGTCGATCCAGGAACTGGCGGTCAAGCACCGTGCGCAGACCCGCATCACCACCGGCATGGACCTGACCATCGCCATCGTCAACGGTTTCCTGATTGCCGGTACCTGTGGGCTCGCGCTGTGGCTGTGGAACGGTGGCCACATCACTGTTGGCGCGATCACGCTGGCGACCGGCCTGGTGATCCGCATCCACAACATGTCCGGCTGGATCATGTGGACCATCAACGGCATCTTCGAGGACATCGGTACGGTGCAGGATGGCATCACTACCATCGCCCAGCCGCTGACCGTGCAGGACCGCGAGGATGCGGTGCCGTTGCAGGTGATCCGTGGTGGCGTGCACTTCCAGGACATCCACTTCCACTACGGCAAGAAGGGCGGCGTGATCGCCGGACTGGACCTGGTGGTGAAGCCGGGCGAGAAGATCGGCCTGGTCGGTCCTTCCGGTGCCGGCAAGTCGACCCTGGTCAACGTGCTGCTGCGCCTGTACGACCTGGAAAGCGGCCGTATCCTGATCGATGATCAGGACATTGCGTACGTTACGCAGGAAAGCCTGCGCCGGCAGATCGGCGTGGTCACCCAGGACACCTCGCTGTTGCATCGTTCGATCCGCGACAACCTGCTGTATGGCCGCCCCGATGCCACTGACGAGCAGCTGCATGCCGCCGTGGCCAAGGCGCGCGCCGCAGCCTTCATCGATACGCTGGTGGACGGGCAGGGCCGGCGTGGCTACGACGCGCACGTGGGCGAGCGCGGCGTGAAGCTGTCCGGTGGTCAGCGCCAGCGCATCGCCATCGCCCGCGTGCTGCTGAAGGACGCACCGATCCTGGTGCTGGATGAGGCGACCTCGGCACTGGACTCGGAAGTGGAAGCGGCGATCCAGGACAGCCTGGACCAGCTGATGGGCGGCAAGACGGTGATCGCGATCGCGCACCGGCTGTCGACCATCGCACGCATGGACCGGCTGGTGGTGATGGACCGGGGCCGCATCGTCGAGACCGGCACCCATGCCGAGCTCATTGCGGCCGGTGGCCTGTACGCGCGCTTGTGGGCGCGGCAGACCGGTGGTTTTGTGGCTGCAGACCAGTAGACCCACGCCATGCGTGGATGCATTCCTTGGGGTCGGAGGCCCGCATGATTCGTTCTCTACGCCCCCTGCTGCTGGCGCTGGTGCTGGCACTGGTCGCCACTGCCGCAGCCGCTGCATCGCCATCAGTGGAAGGCGAAGCCCTCGAGCAGGTCATCCTTCTCAGCCGCCACAACCTGCGCGCACCGGTGGTGGCATCGGGCGCGTTGGCCAATGCGACTCCGGAGCGCTGGCCGAGCTGGGACGTAGGCGCCGGCGAGCTGACCAACAAGGGCGGCGTGCTGGAGGTCTACATGGGCCGTTACATCGGCCAGTGGCTGCGGCAGGCAAAGTTGCTGCCGGCAACGGGCTGCCCGCAGCCGAGCGACTTCCACGCGCACGCCAACAGCCTGCAGCGCACCCAGGCCACCGCGCAGTTTTTCGTTGCCGGTGCGTTCCCGGGCTGCCACGTGACGGTGGAACAGCGCATGCCGCTGGGCACGATGGATCCGTTGTTCAATCCGGTGATCCACAACGGTGATGCGGCCTTCCGCGAACGCGCGTTGTCGGCGATGCAACAGGCGCAGGCCGCATCGGATCTGGCACCGGCGCTGGCGACGGTGGAGGCGATCACCCGTTACCCGCAGTCGGCTGCGTGCGCAGGCCGCAGCGAATGCCACCTGACGCCGGCCGATTCCATTTTCAGCGCAGAGCCGGGCAAAGAACCGCGTACTTCCGGTTCACTGGCCCTGGCCAGCGGGCTGGTCGATGCCTTGTTGATGGAGCACTACCAGGGAAGTGGCATCCCCCGCGAAGGCTGGGGCCGATTGAACACGGACGCCCAATGGCAGGCGCTGGCGCAGATCCGCAACCGCTACCAGGACATCCTGTTCGGAACACCCGAGGTGGCGCGGGACGTGGCCGCGCCGCTTTTGGCAAGAATAGACGGGCTGTTCGAAGATCCGGCGTCACCGAAGGTGAGCCTGCTGGTCGGCCACGATTCCAACATCGGTTCCGTGCTGGCGGCGCTGGGAATCACGGACTACACGTTGCCGGGCCAGTATGAGAAGACGCCGATCGGCGGCCTGCTGCAGTTTGAACGCTGGCGTGATCGTGGGGCCGGCGAAGTGCGCTTCCGCCTGGCCTACGTCTACCCGACCACCGCGCAACTGCGAGATGCGCTGCCGCTGAGCGATGTACAGCCACCCGGTCGGGTGGAGCTCGCGCTTCCCGGGTGTGGGCAGAATGGATGCAGTGACGTGCAGTTCGAGCGCCTGCTTCATCGCGCGCTGAATTGAATGCCATCCACGCATGGCGTGGATCTACTGGCAGGCGGGTAGTAGATCCACGCCATGCGTGGATGGGTCCATCCCGGGACGCCGAACAGAAAACGGCCCGGGTTTCCCCGGGCCGTTCCGTTTCCAACTCACACCTGCGCGATCACTCGATCGGCTGGTCCAGCATCAGCTGGCGTGCGAAACGCACCGGCGGGGCGCCGTAGGACAGCATCTGGTCGTGATAGGCCTTGAGGTTGAACTTGTCACCCAGCTTGTCCTGCATCGCCTTGCGGGTGTCGAAGTGTTCCTGCGCACCGACGAAGTAGGTCGGCAGCTGTGCCGAGGTCAGCTGCGCGCGCACCCACTTGCCCGAGGCTTCGCTTTCCTGCTGGAATGCGTCATGGGTCATCAGGTGCATCGCCTTTTCGCGATCCCAGTTGTCCACGTGCACGCCCTGGTCGAGGATCGCGTTGGAGATCGTGCGCAGGTAGAACTTCAGCTGCACCAGGTGGAACAGCGGGTCGTTGTTGAGGTAACCCTGCTCCTGCATCATGCGCTCGGTGTAGACCGCCCAGCCTTCGGCGAACAGGCCTGAACGCAGCACCGCACGCAGGGTGGAGGGGAACTTGGCCGAATGCCAGCCTTCCAGGTAGTGGCCCGGGGTGCCTTCGTGGATGCTCAGCAGGTGGATCATGCGCGAGTTGTACTCACGCAGGAACGAGTCGACCTGCTTGTCGTTCCAGTCGTCCGGAATCGGCGACACGGCGTAGAAGGTCTTCAGGTTCTTGTCCAGCGGACCCGGTGAATCACAGTAGGCCACGGCCACGCCACGCTGGAATTCCGGCATCAGGATGATGTCCACCGGCGCGTCGGGCAGCGTCATCAGATCGTGCTCGCGCACGAACGCGGTGGACTGCTCCAGTGCGGCCTTGGCATCGTCGACGACCTTGTCGCGTGCCGGCTTGTCGGCGTAGGCCAGCTCCAGCGCGGCCTCGATCGCCTTCTGCTGCTGCTCGTCGGTCGGCTGTGCCGGCATCTCCGGTGCGCCCGGCTTGTCCTTCAGCACGGTCTGCGCGATGCCGTACATGTCTTCGCGCACGCGCTTGAGTTCGGCGCGTGCTCGCTCACCGATCTCCTGGCGCGACAGCGACGAGTTCAGCGCGAATTTCAGCTTCTGGTCGTACTTTTCCGCACCGATGCGGAAGTCGCCCTTGGCGTTCGGCACCAGGGTCTTGTCCAGCCAGGTCTGCTGTTCGTCCACGGCCTTCTTCAGGCCATCGATGGCGGCCTGCAGGCGCTGCTGGTCGGCCTGCGGAAGTTCACCGATGTGCGGGGTGATGAAGGTATCGACGATGCTGAGGATGCCCTTGTTCTGCTTGGCCACCGTTTCGGCGTGGATCTTCGGCACCCGTGCCGGATCCAGGTTCTCGCGGGCCTGGGCGAAGATCGCCGGCAGCTTTTCCATGCGCGCGGTGGCCGACTTCATGCGCTCCGGCAGCGGCGCGAACTCGCGCGCCATCAGGCCGTAGATCGCGCTGCCGGCGATGCCGTTGTACAGCTGCGGGTCCCACTTGCCGGACTGCAGCACTTCGGCGTTCCAGATTTCCGACTGCAGCTGGTTGCGCAGGATCGCTGCGTCCACCTGGTTCTCGCGGCCCAGCTTGGCCACCTCGATCTTGTCCAGCTCGCCCAGCAGCGCCTTGTAGGCTGCCAGGGTCTTCTGCTGGCCGGCGGTACTGAGGTCGTCCAGCTCGCTGTCGTAGCGGTGGTCACCGATCTGGGTAGCGCTGACCGGCGACAGCTGCATCCAGGTGTCCAGGGCGCGCTTGGACAGGTCGGCGAAGGCGGCATCGACCGCCGCGTCACCGGCCTGCTGGCTGGTGGCCGGGGTGGAAGCGTTGGTCGGGGCGTCGGCGGGCTGGCAACCGGCCAGCGCGGCGACCAGGGCGAGGGCAAGAAGATGCGGGCGCATCGGCGTTCCTGTACGGGGTCAAACCCTGAGCATAGGGCGGCGTGGCTGCTTTGTCCCCGTGCCATAGGATTACCATGGGCGCAGACAAGGACCCTCCAAAGGAGCGCAGAACATGGAATACCAGGGAAGCTGCCATTGCGGCAGGATCGCATTCACCGTACAGGCCGGGGCGCCGATCAGCGACGTCATCGACTGCAACTGCTCGATGTGCCGTCGCCGCGGCAGCCTGCTGTGGTTTGCCCCGCGCGAGGCGTTCCAGCTGAGCACCAATCCCGCGGACGTGGCCACCTACCACTTCAACAAAGCCCATATCGATCATCACCACTGCCGCGAGTGCGGCGTTGCCCCCTACAGCGAAGCGGTGGACCCGCGCACCGGTACGCCGATGGTGGCGGTGAACGTGCGCTGCGTACCGCAGGTGGACCTGGCCACGCTGGCGGTGATGTCCTACGACGGAGCGGCACTGTGACGCCGCTGCGCGCGTGGACGCGTGTGGTGGCAATGCCGGTGCTGCTGCTGGCGCTGGCGGCCTGTGCCAAGAACGGCGAGAGGGCGCAGGAGGCGGGTGCGGCCGCTGCCGATGCTGCTGTCGCTTCGCCGGAAGGTGCGTTCCTGGCCTACGAGCATGACGTGCAGATCCAGCTGGAAGCGGCGCAGATCGCTGTGCGCATCCAGCAGGTGGCGCAGGCCTGCCAGAGCGCGAAGTTCGGTGACTGCGCGGTTCTGCAGGTCGATCAACGCAGTGGCGAGCAACCCAGCGGTGAGGTCAAGGTACGCATCGCGCCGAAGGGCACCGAGCCACTGATCGCGATGGCCGGTGAGGGGGGCACGCTGCAGTCGCGTAACACGCGCGCCGAAGATCTCGCGCAGCAGGTCGCCGACACCGCACTGACCAAGGCGCGGTTGGAGAAGGAACACGCGCGGCTGCTGTCCTACCAGGATCGCAAGGACCTGAAGATCGAGGACCTGATGGCGATCACCACGCGCCTGTCGGAGATCGAAGCGGGCGTCGAACAGGCCAACAAGGATTCGGCGCAGCAACGCCGCCGCATCGATACCCAGCTGGTCACGATGCACTTCGATACCACCTCGGGCCAGCGCAGCCGCAGCGAGATCGGCGAAGCGCTGAGTGAATCGGGCAGCATCCTCAGCACCAGCGTGGCGTTCCTGATCCGCGCTGCCGCCGCGTTGTTGCCGGTAGCGGTGCTGGCGTTGATCGCGGCCTGGGGTGTGCGGGCGTGGTGGCGTCGCCGCCGCCGCAGGCTGCCGCCCAGCCTCTGAGGTGAAGGTTGATGCCGGCAACCCGCCGGCATCAGCCCTCGTCGGTCTCGTACTCGACGAACACGTCCAGCTCCAGTGCCAGTTCCTGCACGGCATCGCGCACCTTCTGCGCGGTGCTTTCATTGCCGACTTCCACTTCCAGTTCGTGGATGCCCGGGCCGATGTCATCGGACAGCCCGGCCGAACTGGAATCGTCGTCGTCCATGTGCGGCATCAGGTCGTCGGTTTCCTCGACATGTTCGATGCCGTCCAGGCCGAGCAGCAGGTCGCTGATGGCACGGGCGTCGTCTTCGGTTCCGGTGATGCGCAGTCGCAGCATGGCCATGGCATAGGTACGTTGTGGGTTCGCGAGCAGCCTAGCCAGCGTGAAGCAAAGAACGGGTGAGGGCGCAGTCAGCCGTGCGTGGCCGGGCGCCCGAGCAGGCTGTCCGGCAATGCGGGAATCGGCGTGCGTTCGTCCTGCGCCTGCTCCAGCAACCAGTCGATGAACAGGCGCGCGGCGTGGCTCGGCGGTTGCCCTTCGGCATGCACCACGTGATACGCATAGCGCGCTTTCAGCGCCGGGCCGGGCAGGCGTACCACCTCGTAGCGCTGCAGGTAGGGCTGCGCGATATGGGTACGTGCCAGCACCGTGCCCATGCCGTACACCGCGGCACGCATCGCATCGGTGCTGTCGGCAAAGGTATGCATCGGCGGCAGCGGCGACGGTGGACGCACACCCGCGTGGCGGAACCAGTCGCGCCAGCCCTGCGGCGACAGATCGGTCAGCAGCGGCAGGTCGGCGATGCGCGCCGGATCGACCAGCGTTTCGACCCCGGCCAGCGCCGGCGAGGCCACCGGGAACAGGTAGTCATCCATCAGGTGCTGTGCACGCAGGCCTGGCCACTGGCCCAGGCCATAGCGGATGCCGACCTCCGGACCGTTGTCGTCGTAGCGGTCCAGACCGCTGCCCGTGTGCAGTTCGATGCGGATGTGCGGATGGGCCTGGGTGAAGCGTGGCAGCCGTGGCAACAGCCAGCAGTAGGACAGCGAGCGCAGCGTGGTGATCCGCAGCGGCACGCTGTCGGCATCCGGCTGCAGGTGATGGGCGACGGCCGCGACATCGGAGAAGGCGGCGCTGGCGGCGTCGGCCAGCTGCCGGCCCTCGGCAGTCAGGCGCACGCCGCGGGCGTGGCGCAGGAACAGCCGGGTTTCCAGCACCTCCTCCAGCCGGCGCACATGGTGGCTGACCGCGCTGGCGGTCAGGTGCAGCTCCTGGGCGGCCTGGGCGAAGTTCTGGTGGCGCGCTGCAACCGCGAACACGGCCAGTGCGGGGAGCAGGGAAGGGCGTAGCTGCATGTCCAGCCTCAAACCATATTTGTGGCTGGCAGCGATACTACGCGCTTGTGCGGCGGGCGTCTGCGCCCGATCCTGTCTGCCTTGGCGAGGAACAGACGATGGACGGAGGCAGGGCATGAATGCGGTCCCACAGGCGGCCGAGCGCGACTGGCGCACGCCGCTGGAATTGACCCTGCTGGGCGCCATCTGGGGCTGCTCGTTCCTGTTCATGCGGGTGGCGGTGCCGTCGTTCGGCCCGTTCGCGCTGGTCGAGGTGCGGCTGGTGCTGGGCGCGCTGGTGCTGCTGCCGTTCCTGTGGCGCGCCCGCGCACAGTTCCCGCCGCGGCGCTGGCTGTGGCTGGCACCGATCGGCCTGATCAACTCGGCGCTGCCGTTCGTGCTGTTCGCCTATGCCGCCGAACAGGCACCGGCCGCGATCGGTGCGATCTGCAATGCGATGACCGTGCTGTTCGCCGCGCTGATCGCCTTCCTGTTCTTCGGCGAGAAGATCGGCATGCGCCGTGCGGGCGCGCTGCTGGTCGGCTTCGCCGGCGTGGTGGTGCTGGCCACTGCCAAGGTCTCCGGCCTGAGCATCGGCACCGCGGTGCTGGCCGGTGCGGCGGCTTCGTTGCTGTACGGCCTGGGCGTGAACCTGGTGAAGCGGCACATGACCGGCCTGCCGTCGGCGGCCGCGGCGGCGGCAACGCTGTCGTGTGCCTCGCTGTGGATGCTGCCGATGGCGGTCAGCCATTGGCCGCAGGCGGCGATTCCGGCCAAGGCCTGGGGCGCAGCGATCGCGCTTGGCGTGGCCTGCACCGGGCTGGCGTTCCTGATGTTCTATCGTTTGATCGGCCGTATCGGCCCGTCGCGTGCGTCGACCGTGACCTATCTGATTCCGCTGTTCGGCGCTGCGTTCGCGTGGTTGTTCCTGGGTGAGCCGGTGACGCTGCAGATGCTGATTGCGGGTGCGTTGATTCTGGGTAGCGTGGCGGTGAGTCAGAAGGGTTGAGGTGTTTTGCACGTGGCGCGTGCTGAAGGCGCTTCATCGTTCATGGGCGTCACTTTTCTTTTCGCGCGAAAAGAAAAGTAACCAAAAGAAACGCGCCGCCAGGTCGCGAGCCGGTGCTGCGCACCGGTACCCTGCGCTCCTCGGCCCGTCGAGGGACGGCGCGGGAACTCGCTGCGCTCAGACACCCGCGCCTCTTCGCCCTCGCCGGACCTGCGGTGCTCGGCTCGCTCAAGGCGGACCCAGATCAAAGGCCACAGCTGCACCCAGTAGATCCACGCCATGCGTGGATGCTTTTGCGGTTGATCTTGACCTTCCAGTCCGCCTTGAGCGAGCCGAGCATCGCAGGGGAATCAGGGGCGAAGAGGCGGCGATGTCCTGTAGAGCCGACTGCTAGTCGGCTGACTTCCTCGCGCCGTCCCCTGATTCACCGAGAAGCGCAGGGGACCGGCGTGCGAAGCACGGCGGCTCGCGACCTGGCGGCGCGTTTCTTTTGGTTACTTTTCTTTTCGCGCGAAAAGAAAAGTAACGCCCATGAACGATGAAGCACCTTCAGCACGCGCCACGCGCAGAACCCGCAACGGCGTTACTTCACCGGCACCGGAACATTGCAAAGATCGATATGCCCCGCCGGGCGCTTGTAGAAATCATCCACGCGATTGCGCCGCGCCTCCACTGTATCGGCGAAGGTCTTCGAATCGGTGCGCAGCACCTGGATCGGCGTGCGCTCGGCCGCCGGCACATCGCTGGCGCGGCGGATCGACACGATCGGCGTACGCAGCTTCGGGTCGGTGTAGAAGCCCATCGGCGCCGGGCCGCGCGGGGTCGCGCTGAGCAGCTCCATGCCCTTCAGCACGCGGCCGACCAGGGTGATGTTGCGGTCCAGCTGGCGCGGCGACTGACCGGTCACCACATAGAGTTCGGCGCCGATGCTGCTGTCTTCCTCGTTGCTGCGGCCAGCGCCGAGCATGCCGTAGCAATGCGCCAGCCAGGCCTTGCCGGCCTGCGGGTCCTGGCCGACCGGGAAGCCGTCGGCGAAACCGGTCTGTGCGGCCCAGCCATCGCGATCCGGCAGCACGCTGACCTTCAGGCCGGCGCTGGCGCGTTCGAATTCAGCCGGCAGCTTGCGCGCGGCACTGCCGAACGGCTTGGCCTTGGCGGCGTCATCGGCGTCAGCATCGCCGAACTGCACCACGAAGTTGTCCTGCGAACGGTAGATGCTGGTGCCGTCCCAGAAGTGCTCGTGGGCGAAGGTCTGGATGTTGGCGACATGGCGCGGTGCGAACTGCGGCGCCAGCTCGATGATCACCCGCCCGGCCGGCAGGTCCATGTACAGCAGGTTGGCCGGGTCCGGCGCGCGCCAGTCGCTGGCCGCCGACGCATCGAGGATCTGCTGCGGGCTGCGGTAGGGCGTGGCCGCACTGGCCATGGCGGGCAGCAGGCAGGACAGGGCGAGGGCGGTCAGGGCAAGGCGATGACGGTGCGGCATGGGATCCCCGGAACATGAACGAGGCCTCGATTCTGCGCGAGCGGCCCGGCCACGCCAACCGGCAGAGTGACTAACGACACATTCGCTATACCGAACTTCGCACTACTGTGGACTTCAACGTAGTGGAGGGCCGGTCATGTCCGAGGACGATGTCCAGCTGAAGAAGTTCCAGAAGGAGCTCAGCGCCGGAACGGTGTCGCTGGCCCTGCTGGCGGTGCTGGCCCGGGCCGGGGAGCCGCTGTACGGCTACCTCATTGCCAAGGAGCTGGAGCGGGTGGGCGAGGGCGTGCTGAGCGGCAAGCAGAGCGCGCTGTACCCGGTGCTGCGCAATCTGGAGGGCGCCGGCCTGCTGGAAAGCCATGTGGAGCCGTCCAGCAGCGGGCCGCCGCGGCGCTACTACCGCATCAATGAACGTGGCCGCGAGGTGTTGGCGCAATGGCGCCAGGCCTGGCAGGCCACCCGCGATTCCGTCGATTCCGTGTTGGAGGGGGTACCACAATGAACGACCCGAGCCTGGCAGGCAGTGCCCTGCCGACCACCATTCCGCAGTACCTGGCGCAGCTGCGCGCGGCGCTGGAAGGCGCCGACCCGGCGATGGTGCAGGACGCGCTGTACGACGCCGAGGAATACCTGCGCTCGGAGCTGGCGGCGCAGCCCGGCCGCAGCGAGGCCGAGGTGATCGCCGACGTTGCCGGCAGCTACGGTGCGCCGGACGAGGTAGCCGAAATCTACCGCGAGACCGAAGTGACGGTTAATCGCGCGTTGCGCACACCACGTGCGGATACCGCGCCGGTGCTGCGTGCTGCGGCGGAAGCCAGTGGCGTCGAGCCGGCCGCACCGCCGCCGGTGCCGGTGCAGCGCTCGCTGCTGACGCGCTTCTTCGGTGTGGTGACCGATCCACACACTTATGGCGCGCTGTTCTACATGCTGCTGTCGCTGGCCACCGGCATCTTCTTCTTCACCTGGGTGGTGACCGGCCTGTCGCTGTCGCTGGGCCTGCTGATCCTGATCATCGGCATTCCGCTGACCGTGCTGTTCTTCGGCTCGGTGCGCGGGCTGGCGCTGCTGGAGGGGCGGCTGGTGGAAGCACTGCTGGGCGAGCGCATGCCGCGCCGCCCGCGTTACACCGACCGCAGCCGCACGTGGCTGCAGCGCATCGGCGACATGTTCACCGACGGCCGCACCTGGCTGACCCTGCTGTACTTCGTGCTGATGCTGCCGCTGGGCATCATCTACTTCACCATCGCGGTGACGCTGCTGTCGCTGTCGCTGGGCCTGATCTGGGCACCGGTCGCGGCGATCTTCAGTGGCGACATTCCGGGTGTGTACGTCGACGGCATGAACGTGCTGCCGATGGCGGCCTCGCCGCTGGTGGCGATCGTGGTGGCGGCCGTGGGCGCGTTGCTGCTGGTGCTGACCCTGCACCTGGCACGCGGGATCGGCAAGCTGCACGGGCTGATCGCCAAGAACCTGCTCGTGCGGCTGTAAGCGGGAATCCACGCTTCGGTAGGCTTCGCTCTGGTAGGTGCCAACCTTGGTTGGCATGATCCATCAGTGCAGGGGCGCTTGGCGGAATTCGCTTTGGTAGGTGCCAACCTTGGTTGGCACAATCCTTCAGATACCGGGATTCAGGGTAGAGCGCCAACCAAGGTTGGCATCTACCAGGGCGTACCGACCAAGGTCGGTACCCACCCTGGGCGGTTTACCCCGCCTTGCGGCGCAACGGGGTGACGTTGCTCTTCTTCTTCGTGGCCTTCGCCGCCGGTGCTTCGGCATGCGCGGCGAAGAAATCGCGCACCTTCGGGTACACCACTTCGCGCCAGCGACGGCCGCTGAAGATGCCGTAGTGACCGGCACCTTCGACGATGAAATGCTCGCGGCGGTCAGCGTCGATGCCGGTGCACAGCGCCTGCGCCGCTTCGGTCTGGCCGAGGCCGGCGATGTCGTCCAGCTCGCCTTCGATGCTCAGCAGCGCGGTATCGCGGATCGCCGACGGATCGACCTTCTCGCCGTTGACCACCCACTCGCCACGCGGCAGCAGGAAGTCCTGGAACACCACGGAAATAGTATCCAGGTAGTACTTGGCGGGCATGTCCAGCACCGCGTTGTACTCGTCGTAGAAACGACGGTGTGCGTCGGCGTCTTCCAGGTCGCCCTTGACCAGGTCGGTGTAGAAGTCCCAGTGCGAGCTGAAGTGGCGGCTCGGGTTCATCGACAGGAAGCCGGCGTGCTGCAGGAAGCCCGGGTACACGCGACGACCGGCGCCGGGATAGCTGGCCGGCACGGTGTGGATGACGTTGTTCTCGAACCACGACAGCGGGTTCTGCGTGGCCAGGTTGTTCACTGCGGTCGGGCTGCAGCGCGCGTCGATCGGGCCACCCATCATCACCAGCGTGCGCGGCGTCGGTTCGCCACGGCTGGCCATCAGCGAAACCGCGGCCAGCACCGGCACGGTCGGCTGGCACACGCTGACCACGTGCAGGCGCTCCACGCCGAGGTGGCGGATGAACTCCTGGATGTAGGCGATGTAGTCGTCCAGGCCGAACTCGCCTTCGCTGGCCGGCACCATGCGCGCGTCGACCCAGTCGGTCACATACACGCGGTGGTCGCGCAGCAGCGTGCGCACGGTGTCGCGCAGCAGCGTGGCGTGGTGGCCGGACAGCGGCGCCACCACCAGCACGAACGGCTGGTTGAGCATGGTGTGCAGCTGGTCGGCTTCATTGCTGTGGCGCTTGAAGCGCAGCAGCTTGCAGAACGGCTTGCTCACTTCCTCGTGCACGACGATCGGCACGCGCTCGCCATCGACGTCGATTTCGTTGATGCCCCACTCGGGCTTCTCGTAATCCTTGCCGATGCGATGGAAGAGTTCATTGACCGCCGCCAGGCGATCAGCGCCGGGCATCTGCGACCACCAGTGGCCCTGGTTGGCGAAGAACCTGGCGTTGGCCTGGGCCTGGTGCACCCAGGGGGCGAGCAGGTTGCGGGTCAGTTCGTGCAGTTGATAGAGCATGACGACCGAATATGTATGGTCATATGTTGCCGCGCAGCATATCCCATCCGGGTGTCCCGCAGGTTAAGTTGTCTGAAAATAATGAATCCGGATTCACATCCGCTCCAGCGCGGCCGTATCGCCTGCCAGGGCGGGGCCGAGCCAGCAATGCGACCCTACCGCCTGCAGGCCCTGCCGGGCCAGTTCACGCCGGTACCAGCGCGCCGGGCGGGCCTGGAAACCTTCGTGGTCGCCCTCGAACGCGTCCTCGGCGGCGAAGGTCTCCAGGAAGGCCACGCCGCCGGTCAGCTCCGCCACGCCGGCCAGTCCGGCACGCAGCTCACGGTCGGGCACGTAGTGCATCACGTCCGAGCAGATCAGCAGGTCGACCGGGGCGCAGGGCCGCAGCCAGGCGAAATCACCGAAGCGGGCCAGGTGCAGGTTGCGGGTGCGGCCGTAGCGGCGCACAGCGTACTCGCTGCTGTCGAAGCCGAGGTATTCGACCTTCGGACGCAGCTTCAGCAGCGGCGCGCGCCAGGCGCCTTCGCCGCAGCCGATGTCCAGCACGCTGCGGATCGGTCGCTCCAGATAGTACTCGGCGCTGGCCACGGCCAACGCGACCTTGCGCGCCAGGCGGGCGCTGCCGCCGATGTCGGCACGGCGGTACCAGCGTTGGAAATAGGCGGCGTCGTAGGTCTTGTCCATGGGGCGGTGCACGATCGGGGAAAACGGCGCTTATCGTACGGCGTTGCGGCGTGCCATGCGTCGATGTGTCGCGGCGTGCGTGCCTGCGGCGGCCTTGTCACGGCATGCGAGAATGGCCGCCAACCTACGCCAGCCACCGGAGCGAGCGCATGCAGAGCTATTACTGGGTCAAGACCTTCCACATCGTGTTCGTGGTGGCGTGGATGGCCACGGTGTTCTATCTGCCGCGCATCCTGGTGAACCTGGCCGAGACCGCTGGCCAGCCGGCGGTGACCGAGCGCCTGCAGCTGATGGGCCTGCGCCTGTACCGTTTCGGCCACTCGATGTTCGGCCTGGCGTTCCTGCTGGGCCTGGTGCTGTGGCTGGGCTACAAGGTCATTCCGGATTTCCCGACGATGGTTGCCTCGGGCGGCGCCGGTTGGCTGCATGCCAAGCTGGGGCTGGTGGTGCTGCTGCTGGTGTACTTCAGCTGGATCGGGCGCCTGCTCAAGGGCGTGGCCAAGGGCAGGGCGCTGCCGTCGTCGCGCGCGCTGCGCTGGATCAACGAGATCCCGCTGCTGGCCTTCATCCCGATCGTGTGGCTGGTGCTGGCCAAGCCATTCTGAGATCCCGCTATCCGTAGAGCCATGCTTGGCTCTACGGGTCCGCGTGATTCTTCGCCAAAGCAGAGGCATCCACGCGTGGCGTGGATCTACTGGGTGCAGCTGTGGCTTTTGATGTTCAGGTCCGCCATGAGCGAGCCGAGCATCGCAGGTGAAACAGGGGCGAAGAGGCGCTGATGTCCTGTAGTGCCGACTGCTAGTCGGCTGACTTCTGCGCGCCGTCCCCTGATTCACCGAGAAGCGCAGGGAACCGGTGCAAGGCACCGGCTCGCGTTCGGCGGCGTGTTCTTTGGTTACTTTCTTGCACGAGCAAGAAAGTAACAAGCCGATGAATCAGGCCGCTTCGTACGTGCCGTAGCTGCGCAGGCGGGCGTAGCGCTGTTCCAGCAGCTGCTCGGTGGACAGCTTGTCCAGCGCGTCCAGTTCGTTCAGCAGCACCGCCTTCAGGCGCTTGGCCATCTGCGTCGGGTTGCGGTGGGCGCCACCGGTCGGCTCGCGCACGACCTTGTCGACCAGGCCCAGGCTCTTCAGGCGCGGGGCGGTCAGGCCCAGCTGTTCGGCGGCATCCTTGGCCTTGCCGGCATCCTTCCACAGGATCGAGGCGCAGCCTTCCGGGGTGATGGTCGAGTACACCGAGTACTCCAGCATCACGGTGCGGTCGCCCACGCCCAGCGCCAGCGCGCCGCCGGAGCCACCTTCACCGATCACGGTGCAGATGATCGGCACCTTCAGTTCGGCCATCTCGATCAGGTTGCGTGCGATCGCTTCGGACTGGCCACGCGATTCGGCATCGATGCCCGGCCAGGCGCCGGCGGTGTCGATCAGGGTCAGCACCGGCAGGCCGAAGCGCTCGGCCATCTTCATCAGGCGCAGGGCCTTGCGGTAGCCCTCCGGCTTGGGCATGCCGAAGTTGCGCTTGATCTTTTCCTTGGTGTCACGGCCCTTCTGGTGGCCGATCACCATCACTGCACGGCCATTGATGCGTGCCAGGCCACCCATGATGGCCTTGTCGTCGGCGAAGGCACGGTCGCCGGCCAGCTCCTGGAACTCATCGAACATGACGCGGAGGTAGTCTGCGGTGTACGGGCGCGACGGATGACGGGCCAGCTGCAGCACCTGCCACGAGGTCAGGTTGCGGAAGATCTGCGCGGTGCGCATGCGCAGCTTGTCCTGCAGCGCGTGCACTTCCGCCTCGACATTGACCGCCGGCCCGGCACTGGCGTTGCGCAGTTCCTGGATCTTGGCTTCCAGGTCGGCGATGGGTTGCTCGAAGTCGAGGTAGTTCGGATTCATCGGAAGCCGTCGTGTAAAGAAGAGGGGAATTCTATCCGAATGCGTGCAAACCACCCGTACGCCTTCGTCTGGAAGGCGACGGTAGCGCAGCCGGGCAGGGGGCGCCAGTCAGCTCAGGGCACCACCAGGGCGCTGCGGCCCATCAGCTGGCTGCGCTGGGAAACGAAGTCGTTGTAGGCCTCGTTGGCCTCCCGGCCCAGCCCGCTGCCCAGGGTGGCGGTGGCCGAGGTGAAGGCCATCTGCGCGGCGAAGTCCTGCTTGCGCAGGGCCTTCTGTTCATCGGCGGTGGTGGCCTTCAGCCAGCGCGCATAGACCTCACGCAGCGGCGCGGCATGCGCCTCGAAGGCCGGCACCAGCGCCGGCAGGCTGGCCGGGGCCGGTTCCAGGCTGAACGCCGGGGCCACGTAGCCGGCCGGCTGCTCGCGCTTGAACGCACCGGGCTCGCCCATGCCTTCTTCCACGTAAGCGATGAAGTCCGGCGCGGTGAACACCTTGGCCACGATCTGGCCGCCGCTGGAATCGACGTGGGCGACCACCTTTTCCTTGGGGAACGGTTCGCGCACGCCGTAGGTCCAGGTCTTGTCGATGAACAGGTCGTGGCGCTTCTCGAACGGGCCTTCGAAGTCGACGCCGCCCAGCTCGATGCCGGCCTTGCCGGTGCCGAAGTTCTTCATCTTGCTCTCGTCGGTGACATAGATCTCGCGGGCGATCACGTACTCGCTGAGGGTCGGATTGATCAGGCCGCCACGACCGTCGACGTAGACGATGAAGCGCACGTCGCCGAGCTTTTCGGTGTGCAGGCGATGTTCGCCGACGGCCAGCGAAATCGGGCGCGAGCCCTGTGCGGCCACCGGCAGGTCCTTGCCATCGATGCTCAGTGCCAGCGGCGTGTCGGTCGGGTTGTCGATCTGGAACTCGACCTTCGAGGGCGAACAGGCGGCCAGGGCCAGAGCGGCGGCGAACGGGAACAGCAGGGTCTTCATCGGCAATCGTCCTTGATACATGGAACGGGAAAGCAGGGGGTTCAGCAAAACCAGGGAGCCAGCTTCAGCTGGCCCACGGCGGGCTGTAGCGCACCTTCAGGGTGCGCACGGCCGGGTCGGCGCGCAGCGCCTCCATCAGCTTGGAATCGATGCGTACCGCGCTCTGCCCGGACACATCGAGCATGCCGGCGACGCCGCCGTGCGGCCCCTTCAGCAGCAGGTCCAGGCGCAGCGGCGTGCGGCCGGGGCGATGGCGGTCGAGCAGGGCGTCGATGCGCTCCCAGACCGGGCGCTGCTGGCGCAGGTCCAGGCGCAGCGAGAGCCGGGTGGCGTAGTTGGCGCAGACTTCGTCGAAGTCCCAGCACTGGCGGATGCGCAGCGCGAAGCCACCGTTGAATTCGTCCTCGCGCAGGCCACCCTTGACCACCAGGATGCGGTCCTTGGTCATCAGGTGGCCGAACTCGGCCATCGCGTCGGAGAACGCGCTGCACTCGACGCGGCCACGGCCGTCCTCGAGCTGGATGAAGATCTGGCTCTCACCCTTGCGGCGCACGCCGACCACCTGGCCGGCCAGCACGGTTTGCACTTCCGGGCGCCAGCGCTTTTCGCCGCCGCCACCGCCACCGCTGTTGGCGCTCCAGATCTTCTCCACCGAGCCCAGGTCGTTGCCGACCAGGTCGCGCACATCGTCGCGCCAGGGATCGAACGGGTGGCCGCTGAGGTAGAAGCCCAGCGTGTCGCGCTCGCCGTTCAGGCGCTGCAGCAGCGGCCATTCCTCGGCTTCGGGCAGGTCCAGCTGGATCGTGGTCGCGCTCGGGTCGGGGCCGCCGAACAGCGAGTTCTGCCCGGACGCACGTTCGCGCGCCATCTGGTCGGTGGCCTTGATCACTTCCGGCAGCTGCAGCATCAGCGAGGCGCGGTTATGCCCGAGCTCATCCAGTGCGCCGCAGTTGATCATCGCTTCCAGCGTGCGCCGGTTGAGCTTGGCCGAGCCGACGCGGGTGCAGAAGTCGAGCAGGTCCTTGTAGTCGCCACCCTTCAGGCGCTCGTCCACGACGGCCTCGCAGGCACCCTGGCCGACGCCCTTGATCGCGCCAAGCCCGTACTGGATGGTGTCCGGGGTCACGGCTTCGAACATGAAGGCGGAGTGGTTCACCTTCGGCGGCAGCACGGTCAGGCCGAGGTTGCGCACCTCGTCGAGGAAGCCGACCACCTTCTCGGTGTTGTCCAGGTCCGAGGACAGCGTGGCCGCCATGAACTCGGCCGGGTAATGGCGCTTCAGCCATGCGGTCTGGTAGCTGACCAGCGCGTAGGCAGCGGCGTGCGACTTGTTGAAGCCGTAGCCGGCGAACTTCTCCATCAGGTCGAAGATCGCGTCGGCCTTGGCCTCGTCCACGCCGTCCTTGGCCGCGCCTTCGCGGAAGATCTCGCGGTGCTTGGCCATTTCGGCCGGCACCTTCTTGCCCATCGCGCGGCGCAGCAGGTCGGCGCCGCCCAGCGAGTAGCCGCCGACGATCTGCGCCATCTGCATCACCTGCTCCTGGTACACCATGATGCCGTAGGTGTCCTTCAGGATCGCTTCGGTGCGCGGATCGGGATAGATGATTTCTTCCTGGCCGTGCTTACGCGCGTTGAAGGACGGAATCAGGTCCATCGGGCCGGGACGGTACAGCGACACCAGCGCGATCAGGTCTTCGAAACGGTCGGGGCGCGCGTCCTTCAGCAGGCGGCGCATGCCCGAGGATTCGAACTGGAACACCGCGCCGGTGTTGCCGTTGGCGAAGATGTCCTTGTAGGTGGGCGTGTCGTCCAGCGGGATCGCGGCGATGTCCACCGGCGGGATGCCGGCGCGCTCATGGCGCTTGTTGATCGCCTTCACCGCCCAGTCGATGATGGTCAGCGTGCGCAGGCCCAGGAAGTCGAACTTCACCAGGCCGACTTCTTCCACGTCGTTCTTGTCGAACTGGGTGACCGGGTTCTTGCCGAGGCCGTTCTCGTCGTGTTCGGCGTACAGCGGGCAGAACTCGCTCAGCGGCTCCGGCCCGATCACCACGCCACCGGCATGCTTGCCGGCGTTGCGGGTCAGGTCTTCCAGCTGCAGCGCCAGATCGATCAGGTCGCGGACATCGTCCTCGGTCTCGTAGCGCTGGATCAGTTCGGCCGACGCCATTTCCGAGCTCGGGCCTTCCTTGCCCTTGCCCAGCGCATCCTTCAGGTGGATGCCGAGGATGTTCGGGATCAGCTTGGAGACACCGTCGACCAGGCCGTACGGGAAACCGAGCACGCGGCCGGAGTCGCGCACCACCGCCTTGGCGGCCATGGTGCCGTAGGTGATGATCTGGCTGACGCGCTCGCGTCCGTACTTGCGCGCGACGTAGTCGATCACCTCGTCGCGGCGGTCCATGCAGAAGTCGATGTCGAAGTCGGGCATCGACACGCGTTCCGGATTGAGGAATCGCTCGAACAGCAGGTTGTACGGCAGCGGGTCCAGGTCGGTGATCTTCAGCGCCCACGCCACCAGCGAACCGGCACCCGAACCACGGCCGGGACCGATCGGGATGCCCTGGTTCTTGCCCCATTGGATGAAGTCGGCCACGATCAGGAAGTAGCCCGGGAAGCCCATCTTGATGATGGTGTTGAGCTCGAACTCCAGGCGCTCGAAATACTCTTCGCGGGTCTTGCCCGGCGCCAGTGGATTCTTCTCCAGGCGCTCTTCCAGGCCATCGCGCGACATCTTCTGGATCCAGGTGTCCAGGGTCTCGTCGTCCGGCACCGGGTAGTTGGGCAGGAAGTAGGTGCCCAGCCGCATCTCGATGTTGCAGCGCTCGGCCAGCGCCAGCGTGTTGTCGATCGCATCGGGGATGTCGGCGAACAGCGCGCACATCTCCTCGGCAGACTTCAGGTACTGCTGGTCGCTGTATTCGCGCGGGCGCTTGGGGTCGTCCAGCACGCGGCCGGTGGAAATGCACACGCGCGCTTCGTGCGCGCTGAAATCCGTCGGCGACAGGAAGCGCACGTCGTTGCTGGCCACCACCGGCAGGCCACGCTGGCCGGCGGCCATCAGCGCGAACTGGTTGAAGGTTTCTTCGCCCTCGCGGCCGGTGCGGGTCAGCTCCAGGTGCAGACCGTCGCCGAACACGCGTTGCCAGTCGGCCAGCTGCTGCTCGGCCAGTTCATGCTTGCCGTCCAACGCCAGGCGCCCGGCCAGGCTCTGCCGGCCAGCGAGTGCGAACAGGTTGGCGTTGCCGGCCTTCAGCCAGTCCGGGTGGATTGCCACGCCGCCTTCCGGGCGATGGCCTTCCATCCAGGCGCGGGTCAGCAGGCGCGACAGGCTCAGGTAGCCCTCACGGTCGCGGCACAGCAGGGTCATCCGCCACGGGTCCTGGCCTTCCTCGGCGATCAGCACGTCGGCGCCGGCGATCGGCTTGATGCCCACGCCTTCGGCGGCCTTGTAGAACTTGACCAGGGCGAACAGGTTGTTGAGGTCGGTCACCGCCAGCGCGGGCAGGCCGAGCTCGACCGAGCGCGACAGCAGGTTGGCCTGCTTGGCCTTCTTCGGGTCCGCCTGGTCGGGCTTGGCCGGCACGCGGATGGTCGAGTCCGCCAGCGAGAACTCGGTGTGGACGTGGAGATGTACGAAGCGGGAGTTGGACATGCCGGACCAGGTTGGAGCGCGCGGGCCCCGGGTGCTGACGGAAGATCGTCGCCGGGGTCGGGATGCGCTGGAGTGCCCGGTCAGGGTAGCGAGGGCAGGGGGAAGCGACAAGGACTTGACGGTGCGCCGATTGCGCGAATGTCGCCGGGCATGGCCCGGCGCCAGCGGAGGCGTTCACATTGCCGTGAAAGCGCCGGACGATACCCGGCAGCCGTTGTTCAAGCGATGGCTGTGATCGCGGGGGCTGGCGCTGTTTCCAGGCACTCGCGCACCGGGGCGAAGCTGCGCCGGTGCTCCACGCAGGGGCCGTGCTCGCGCAGGGCGGCCAGGTGGGCCGGGGTGCCGTAGCCCTTGTGCTGCTCGAAGCCGTACTGCGGATGGCGGGCATGCACCTCCTGCATGTAGCGGTCGCGCGAGACCTTGGCCAGTATCGAGGCGGCCATGATCGCGCGGTCGATGCCATCGCCGCCGACCAGCGCCTGCGCCGGCAGTACCAGACCCTTGGGCACCACGTTGCCATCGATGCGCGCGAAGCCGGCCACGTGGGCGACCGCTGCGACCACGTCGCGCATGCCCTGCAGGGTGGCCTGGTAGATGTTCAGACGGTCGATGGTGTCCACGTCCACCAGCACCACATGCCAGGCCAGGGCGCGCGCGATGATGCGGTCATGCAGCTGCTCGCGGCGCGCCGCGGTCAGCTGCTTGGAATCGTCCAGGCCGTTGATGCGCGGCCGTGCCGGGTCGAACACCACGGCCGCCACCGCGACCGGCCCGGCCAGCGGGCCACGACCGGCTTCGTCGACGCCGGCGACCAGGCGCTCCGGCTCGACCACCGCCGCGCCATCGAACAGGGTCAGGCTGGCCGCTGCGGCGTGGCGGCGGCTCATGCCTGGGCCTGGTCGCGCATCAGCAGCTCGCCGACGGCGTCGGCGGCACGTGCCGACGCATTGCGGCGCAGGCGCTCATGCAGGCGGGCATAGGTGTCCTGCAGGTCGGTCACCCGCTGCGGGTGGTCGAACCATTGCTGGATGGCCGCAGCCAGCTTGTCCGGCGTGCAGTCATGCTGCATCAGCTCCGGTGCCAGGTCCTGGCCGGCCAGGATGTTGGGCAGGGCGAAGCGGTCGACCTTGATCAGGCCGAATGCCTTGACCAGACGGTAGGTCAGCTCGTTGACACGGTAGCCGACCACCATCGGCCGCTTCACCAGCATCGCCTCCAGGGTCGCGGTACCGGACGCCAGCACCACCACGTCAGCCGCGATCATGGCGTTGCGCGCTTGGCCGTCGAGCACATGCGAGTACGCGACCGGCAGCGCCGAGCGCGACAGCTGCTCTTCGATCAGCCGCTTGCATGCGGGGTTGGCGGCAGGCACCACCACGTGCAGGCCGGGGATGCGCTCGGAGACCTGCCAGGCGGCTTCGAAGAAGGGTTCACCGAGGCGCGAGATTTCGCCCAGGCGGCTGCCTGGCAACACTGCCAGCACCTTGGCCGACGTCGGCAGGCCAAGCGCGGCGCGCGCTTCCTCGCGGTTGCCCTGCAGGGGGATGTCATCGGCCATCGGATGGCCAACGAAGCGTGCGTCGATGCCGTGCTTGGCATAGATCGGGGGTTCCATCGGGAACAGGCACAGCACCAGGTCAGCGCTGCTGCCGATCTTCTCGGCGCGCTTCTCGCGCCAGGCCCAGACCGAGGGGCTCACGTAATGCACGGTGCGCACGCCGCGCTGCTTCAGCCAGCGTTCGATGCCCAGGTTGAAGTCGGGCGCGTCGATGCCGATGAACGCGTCCGGTTGCCATTCCAGCGCACGCTGGCGGAACGCGGAACGCAGCTTGAGCAGGCGTGGCAGGTGGCGCAGTACTTCGGTCAGGCCCATCACCGCCAGCTCGCTGGCATCGTGCCAGGTCAGGCAGCCGGCGCTGCGCATGGCATCGCCACCGATGCCGGCGAATTCGGCATTCGGAAAGCGTGCCTTCAGCTCGCGCACCAGGCCCGCACCCAGCAGATCACCGGAGGCCTCACCGGCCACCAGTGCGATCCGCAATGGGCGCTCGCTGAGCACCCGCTGCGCGGGGACGCTGCCGGCCATCGAGGCCAGCGGAATCACGGCGGCGCCGGCCGGCGCCTGGCCGGTCGTGCTGCTCATCGCAGCAAGGGCCTCTCGGCGTGCTCGATGAAGTCCAGCATGGCCTTCACGTCATCGCTGTCGCGCGCCTGTTCGGTCAGCTGCACCTTGGCTTCGGCCAGTGGCAGGCCCGCCACGTACAGCGTGCGGTAGGCACGCTTGATGGCGGAAATGCGCTCGGCGTCGAAGCCGCGGCGCTTCAGGCCTTCGCTGTTGATGCCGCGCGGGCGGCCCAACGAATCGGTGCCGACCATGGTGAACGGCGGAACATCGCCATTGGTCAGCGCGCCCATGCCGAGGAAGGCATGCGCGCCGATCCGGCAGAACTGGTGGGCCCCGGCGAAGCCGCTGATGATCACGTAGTCACCCACGGTCACGTGGCCGGCCAGGGTGGTGTTGTTGGAGAACACGCAGAAGTTGCCGACATGGCAGTCATGCGCCACGTGCGTGTAGGCCAGCATCCAGTTGTCGTCGCCGATGGTGGTGATGCCGCCGCCGCCGCCGGTGCCACGGTTCAGCGTGACGAACTCGCGGAACACATTGCGGTCGCCGATCACCAGCTCGGTGCGCTCCCCTGCATACTTCTTGTCCTGCGGTTCGCCACCGACGGCTGCGTGGCCGATGAAGCGGTTGTCGCGGCCGATCTTCGTCGGGCCGTGGATGCTGCAGTGGGGGCCGATCACCGTGCCGGCACCGATTTCCACATCGGCACCGATCAGGGTGAACGCGCCCACCTGGACGTCATCGGCCAGGCGCGCGGCCGGATCGATGACGGCGGTCGGGTGGATCCGCGGTGCGTTGTCAGTCATTCCTGCCTCCAGTGGATCAGCCCTTGGCGCCGGCGCACATGACTTCGGCCGAGGCAACGACTTCACCGTTGACCTTGGCTTCGCCGTAGTACCAGCCCATGTTGCGGATCAGGCGCTTCATCTGCACATCCAGCATCAGCACGTCGCCGGGAACGACCTGCTTGTTGAAGCGGGCATTTTCCACCTTGACCATGTAGAACAGCTTGGACTGCGCATCGCGGCCGAGCGTGAGCTGGGTCATCACGCCACCGGCCTGCGCCAGCGCTTCGATGATCAGCACGCCGGGCATGATCGGGCGGCCCGGAAAGTGGCCCTGGAAGAACGGCTCGTTGATGCTGACGTTCTTCTGCGCAAGGATGCGCTTGGCGTCGATGTCGAGCTCAAGCACCCGGTCCACCAGCAGGAACGGGTAGCGGTGCGGGAGCAGTTCCTGGATCTGGCAGACGTCGATCGGAAGCTGCAGCGTGTCGTTCATTCTTTCTCCTTGCCAGCAGCCAGGACGCGGCGAGCCAATGCATCCAGCTGCTTGAAGCGCGCGGCGTTCTTGCGCCACGTGCGGTTGTCGGTCAACGGGGTGCCGGACGAGTACTCGCCCGGCTCATGGATGGAATTGCGAACCACCGACTTGCCGGTGATCACGACCTTGTCGCAGATCTCGAGGTGGCCGACCACGCCAACGTGGCCGCCGAGCAGGCAGTAGCGGCCGATCTTGGCGCTGCCGGCGATGCCGGTGCAGCCGGCGATGGCCGAGTGCGCACCGATCTGCACGTTGTGCGCGATCTGCACCAGGTTGTCCAGGCGCACGTCTTCGTCCAGCACGGTGTCTTCCAGCGCACCACGGTCGACGCAGGTGTTGGCGCCGATCTCGCAGTCATCGCCGATGCGCACGCCGCCGAGCTGCGGCACCTTGATCCACTTGCCGGCGTCCATGGCCAGGCCGAAGCCATCGGCGCCGAGCACGGCACCGGGATGCACACGAACCCGCTTGCCGAGCTTGACCCGGGTGACCAGGGTGACCCGCGCGATCAGCTCGCAGCCGTTGTCCAGGCTGCAGTCTTCGCCGATCACGCTGCCGGTGCCGATGATGCAGTTTTCGCCGACCACGCTGCGTGCGCCGACGGAGACGAACGGGCCGATATGCGCGCTGGCGGCGACCTGCGCGCTGGGATCGATGACGGCGCTGGGGTGGATACCGGGCGGGCGCGTCGGCGCGATGTCGAACAGCGCGGCGATCTTGGCGAAGGTGGTGTACGGGTCCTTGGCCACGAGCGCGGCGCCGGGGGCGGCCTCGGCGTCGTCGGCACGCAGGACTACCAGCGAGGCCTGGCTGTCGGCCAGTTGGGCGCGGTAGCGCGGGTTGGCGAGGAAGGTCAGCTGGCCAGGACCGGCATGGGCGAGGGTGGCCACGCCATGGATGGCGGTGGCGGGGTCGCCGTGGACCTGCAGGCCGAACTGCTCGGCGAGTTGCTGGGCGGTGTAGGTGGGAGTATTCACGGCGGGAGTTTAACGTGTGACGGCATTGCGGTCATGCGGGGCGGTCATGCAGCCAACGGCAGGGCCCCTCGCGGCCGGCAGAGCCAGTGTCATGGGCTGGGTCGGACGGGGCGGGGCTGCGGGGGGCGGCGCAAGTACGTCCATGTAGCCTTGGTCGCCGCATCCATGCGGCTCACACCCCCGCAGCCCCACCCCGTCCGACCTCCGAGGGCGTGGCGCGAGTGCCAGCCACGGAAAAACAGAAAAGATCAAAAGCAGAGCGGGCGCTTCCGGCATCCAGGCCAAACGAAAACGCCGGGCAGAGCCCGGCGCTTCGCATCCCGTCTGGTGGAGAGCCCCCCTTCGTTAAGGGGGGCGCGCCAACGGCGCGGGGGATAGGTGAAATGCGCGGGCAATTCACCGGAGGTGGATCAGTTCTGAGGAACGACGTTCCTCAGAACTGGCCACCGAACGTGAATTGCAGACGTTCGATCTTGTCATCGTCTTCCTTCTTCAGCGGGAAGGCGTAGCTGATCGAGATCGGGCCGACTGGGGCGCGCCACAGCAGGGCCACACCGGTGGACACGCGCAGTTCGTTGGCCTTGAAGTTCTTGGTGCCGTTGTAGACGTTACCGAAGTCGACGAAGGCGGACACGCGTGCCGACGGGCTGTCGAACAGGCGCGGGAAGTAGGCTTCGACCGAACCGACGGTCTTCAGCGAACCACCCAGCGGCTGGCCTTCCGGGTAGCCGTTGGTGACTTCGCGCGGGCCGAGGGTGTTGTCTTCGAAGCCGCGCACCGAGTTGGTACCGCCGGCGTAGAAGTTCTCGAAGAACGGCAGGCCGCTGGCGGTCACCGTACGGGTGGTGCCGTCCGGGTTGGTCAGCGTGCGGGTGTAGTCGTTGCCATAGGCATCGCCGTAGCCCACTTCGGCACGGGTGTTGATCACCAGCGACGGCATGATCGGCCAGTACTTGCTGATCTGGTAGTTCAGCTTGTAGTACTCGATGGTCGAACCCGGCAGCGTGGTTTCCAGGCCGATGCGCTGGTAGGTACCGCGGGTCGGCATGAAGTAGTCGTTGCGCGAGTCACGCGCCCAGCCCAGCTCGGTGCGCCAGGCATGGAACGTGCGCCTACCGACGGCGTTGATGTAGTCGATGATCGACTGCGGGGTCGAACCCTGGTAGGTGGTGATCTGGTTGCTGTCGATGCCGAACATCAGCGAGACGGTATCGGTCTCGGTGATCGGCACGCCGAACACCACCTGCGCCGAACCATTGGTGCTGTTGTACTGCGCGGTGTTGAAGTCGGAGTAGTCCAGTTCGCGCCAGGACAGGTTGTAGCCCAGCGACACGCCGTCATCGGTGAAGTACGGGTTGGTGTAGCTGAAGCCGTAGCGCTGCAGGTAGCTGCTGCGCGAGGCTTCGACCGACACGCGGTTGCCGCCGCCGAGGAAGTTGTTCTGCGACAGCTGCACCGAGGTGGTCATGCCGTAGGACTGCGAGTAGCCCAGGCCGAACACGAAGCTGCCGGACGTGGTTTCCTTGACGTTGTAGACGACGTCGACCTGGTCGTTGCTGCCGCTCACGGCCGGGGTTTCAACGTCCACCGACTCGAAGTAGCCCAGGCGCTGCAGGCGGATCTTGGAGCGGTCGATCGCGGCCTGCGAGTACCAGCTGTTCTCGAACTGGCGCATTTCGCGACGCATCACTTCGTCGGACGTACGCGTGTTGCCACGGAACAGGATGCGACGCACCGACACGCGCGGGCCGGGCACGACCTGCATGTTGATCGCCACGGTCTGCTCGGGGCGGTTGGTGGTCGGGATCGGGTTCACCTTGGCGAACGCGTAGCCGATGTTGGACAGCGAGTTGGTGATGGTGTCCGAGCTGAATTCCAGCAGCGCACGCGAGAACGTGTCGCCGGACTTCTGGATCACCATGCGCTCGACGTCCTCCTGCGGAAGGATCGTGTCGCCGCTGACCTTGATCTCGGAGATCTTGTACTGCGCACCTTCGGTCACGCCGGCGGTGAGGAACATGTCGCGCTTGTCGGGGCTGATCGACACCTGGGTCGAATCAATGCTGAAGTCGACATAGCCGCGGTCGAGGTACCAGGAATTGAGCTTTTCCAGGTCGCCGGACAGCTTTTCCTTGGAGTACTGGTCGTCACGGCGGTACCACGATGCCCAGTTGTGCTCCTTGGACTCCCAGGTCTCCAGGATGTCCTTACTCTCGAACTTCTCGGTGCCGACCAGGTTGACGTGACGGATCTTGGCCGCCTTGCCTTCCTTGATGGCGATCGCGATGTCCACGCGGTTGCGGTCCAGCGGGCTCACCGTCGGGGTGATCTCGACGTTGTACTTGCCGCGGTCGTTGTACTGGCGGCGCAGTTCCTGGGTCACGCGGTCCAGGCTCAGGCGATCGAAGGTGCCGCCCTCGGTCAGGCCGATGTCGGACAGGCCCTTGAGCAGCTGCTCGGACTTGATGTCCTTGTTGCCGGTCACGGTCAGCTTGTTGATCGCCGGGCGTTCCTTGACGGTCACCACCAGGATGCTGCCCTGGCGGTCCAGCTGCACGTCTTCGAAGAAGCCGGTCTTGTACAGGGCGCGGATGGTCTCGCCGACCTTGTTGTCGGTGACCGTCTCGCCACGCTCCACCGGCAGGTAGGTGAATACCGTGCCCGAGCTGATGCGCTGCAGGCCATCCACGCGGATGTCGCTGACAGTGAAGGGCTCGGCTGCCTGGGCCAGGGCGGGAGCGCCGGTGACGGCGGCGAGGGCGAGGGCCAGCAGGCGGCGATTGGGGAGTCGCGTCATGTCACGTCCGGTAGGAAGGTCGATTTCATTGGTGCGGGATGCCGACGCTGTAGACGGCAACAACGTGGAAAAGTTCATCGCGGGACCAGGCCGAGGATGTCGTTGTAGAACGCCAACCCCATCAGCCCGGCCAGCAACGCCAGGCCGATGTACTGGCCGGCGGCGATGGCACGCTCGCTCAGCGGGCTGCCCTTGACCAACTCGATAAGGTAATACAGCAGGTGGCCGCCGTCCAAGATCGGGATCGGCAACAGGTTGATGATGCACAGGCTGAGTGACAGCAGGGCAAGGAACTGCAGGAACCAGTCCAGGCCGCGTTTGGCCGAGATGTTGGCTACCCGGGCGATGGTGACGGGCCCGGAAACGTTCTGCAGCGAGGCTTTGCCGGTGACGATGCGGCCCATCATGCCCAGCGAATCGGCCGCCAGGCGGCCGGTTTCGCGCACGGCCACGGTGACCGCGTCGAGCGGGCCATAGCGCAGCAGGGTGTCGTAGGGAGGGCTGAACGAGGTCGGGAACTGCACGCCGATCTGCCAGATCGGCTCGCCCTTTGAATCCTTGCCCTGGCGCGGGGTGACTTCCAGCGCCAGGCGCTCGCCGCCCCGCAGGACCTCGATCATGCCCGGGCCGCCGGCGCGGCCCAGCGTCTGGATCTCGCCGATGACCTGGTCGGCGCCGTCGATGCGCTGGCCGTCGATCGCTACGATCAGATCGCCCGGCTGCAGCTGCCCGGCCACCACGGAGTCCGCGGTGAGCGACTCGACCAGCGCCGGTTGCAGCCACGACTGCCAGTACAGGCCAGCCAGGATTGGCACGCGCCGTTCATCGAAGCCGGGGGGCAGCTGCGACAGCGGCAGGCTGCGCACGCGCACCTGGTCGGCCGGGTCCAGCACTTCCAGCTTCACGTCGCGGCGGTCCATCGCGGCGGCGGTCAGCGCCATGCTGGCCTCGCCGAGGGTGACCACCGGGCGCTCGTCCACGCGCAGCACGCGGTCGCCGCTGGTCAGGCCGGCGCTGGCGGCGATGCCGCTGACACGGCCGATGGTCGGCGAATAATCCTGCTTGCCGATCACGAACATCGCCCACAGCAGCAGGATGCACAGCAGCAGGTTGGCGATCGGTCCGGCGGCGACGATGGCGATGCGCTGCCAGACGGTCTTGTGGTTGAAGGCCTGGCCGCGCTCGTGCGGGTGCACTTCGACCTCGCGCTCGTCCAGGAACTTCACATAACCGCCCAGCGGGATGGCGGCGATGGCGAACTCGGTGCCGTGCCTGTCCCGGCGGGACCACAGCGGCCGGCCGAAGCCGACCGAGAAGCGCAGGATCTTGACCCCGCACAGGCGCCCGACCCAGTAATGCCCGAACTCGTGGAACGTGACCAGCAGCCCGAGGCTGACAATCATCCACCAGACCGATCCGATGAAGTCAGTCATGCAGGCTCACAGTGGCGGGCAGGGGCGGCGTCGTCATGCTGGGCGAGGCGGTCGTTCAGGCGGCGTCGATGGCGTTCAGGGTCAGCTGGCGTGCCCGCTGGTCGGCGGACAACAGGACCTCCAGTGTATCGGCTGGCTGGGTCGGCAGTGTTGAAAGAGCGTTAGCAACCAGCTCCGGGATGGTCAGGAAACCGATCCGGCCCTGAAGAAACGCTGAAACCGCCTCTTCATTGGCAGCGTTCAGCACCGCCGGGGCGGTGCCGCCGGCCCGCATCGCCTGCCAGGCCAGGGCCAGGCAGGGGAAGGCGTCGGTGTCCGGGGCCTCGAAATCGAGCCGGCCCTGGGCCAGCAGATCCAGCCCGGATACGCCCGATTCGATGCGTTGTGGCCAGCCCAGGCCAACGGCCAGTGTGGTGCGCATGTCCGGCAGGCCCATCTGCGCCAGGGTTGAGCCGTCCACGAACTCGACCAGCGAGTGGACCAGGCTCTGCGGGTGCACCAGCACTTCGATGCGCTCACCGGGGATGCCGAACAGGTGGTGGGCCTCGATCACTTCCAGGCCCTTGTTCATCAACGTCGCCGAATCGACCGAGATCTTCGGCCCCATCGACCACTTCGGGTGGGCAACGGCCTGGGCCGGGGTGACCTGGGCCAGCTCGGCGCGGCTGCGGCCACGGAACGGGCCGCCGGAGGCGGTCAGCAGGATGCGGCGCACGCCGGCGCCATCCACGCTGGCATCGCGCGAGCGCAGGCACTGGAAGATCGCGCTGTGTTCGCTGTCGATCGGGATGATCTCGGCGCCGGCGCGTTCTGCGGTGCGGGTCAGCAGCTCACCGGCCAGCACCAGCGATTCCTTGTTGGCCAGCAGGATGCGCTTGCCCGCGGCGGCGGCGGCCAGGGTGGAAGACAGCCCGGCCGCACCGACGATGGCGGCGACCACGGTGTCGCAGGCATCGCTGGCGGCCAGCTGGTCCAGCGCGGCATGGCCGGCATGCGCCTCGGTGGCCAGTCCGGCATCGCGCAGGCCATCGCGCAGCTCAGCGAACAGCGATTCGTCGGCGATCACCGCGTGCGCGGGCCGGTGCTGGCGGCACAGTGCCAGCAACGCCTGCACCTGACGACCGGCGGCCAGCACGGTGGCCTGGTAGCGCTGCGGGTGGCGGGCGATCACGTCCAGCGTGGAGGCACCGATCGAGCCGGTGGCGCCGAATACGGCGACCCGGCGCAGGTCTGCGACAGCATTCATGGTCAGAACCCGAAGATTTCCTTGCCGAGTGCGAACACCGGCACTGCAGCCAGGACGCCGTCGACACGGTCGAGTACGCCACCATGGCCCGGAATCAGGTGGCCCGAGTCCTTGGCGCCCGCGTGGCGCTTGATCAGGCTTTCGAACAGATCACCCAGCACCGAGGCGAACACGGCCACCACCGAAGTGATCAGCAGGCCCGGCAGGTGTGTGGTATCGATGCCGGCCAGCCAGCCCAGGCCGACGGCCACGGCGACACCGGCCAGCAGGCCGCCGAACAGGCCTTCCCAGGTCTTGTTGGGGCTGATGCGCGGGGCCAGCTTGTGCTTGCCGAAGTGACGGCCGGCGAAATAGGCGCCCGAATCGGCCGCCCAGACCAGTGCCAGCGCAGCCAGCAGCCACAGGTGACCCTGCTTGCCCGGCGGATCGCCGCCCGCATGGATCAGCACCAGCGCGGCCCAGGCCGGAACGATGGCCAGCGTACCGGCCAGCATCTTCACGATGCGCGAGGGTGCCGAGGGTTGCGCGCCGAAATTGAAGAAGCGCAGCCAGACCAGCGCCGCCAGCCACCAGGCAACACCGGCCAATGTGGTGATCTGGAACAGCACCAGCGTGCTGCCATCGGCCCACACCAGCAGCACCATCAGCAGCAGGTTCAGTACCAGCAGCACGGTGCGCGCCAGGGTGTCTTCGATGCCGGCCAGCTTCAGCCACTCCCACAGGCCGATCAGCAGCACCGCAGCGGCCGTCGCTGCCAGCCATTGGGTCGGCAGCAGCAGGATCGCGGCAATGGCGACCGGCGCCATGATCAGCGCGGCAAGGACTCGGGTCTTGGTCATGGGCTGGAAGTCTCGGTGGCCAGTGCGGCGATCTGGGCGCTGGTCAGGCCGAAACGACGCTCACGGCTGCCGTAGGCGTCCAGCGCCTGCTGCAGCAGGGCGGGATCGAAGTCTGGCCACAGCGCCTCGGTGAACCACAGCTCGGTGTACGCCAGCTGCCACAGCAGGAAGTTGCTGATGCGGGTGTCGCCACCGGTGCGGATGAACAGGTCCGGTGGCGGCAGGTCGGCCAGGGCGACCTGGCTGCCCAGCAGCGATTCGTCGATCTGTTCGGGCAGCAGGCGGCCGGCGGCGACTTCAGCGGCCAGCGCGCGCGCGGCACGGGCGATGTCCTGGCGGCCACCGTAGCTGGCGGCGATCGACAGGGTCAGGGTGGTGTTGTCTGCGGTGCGCTGCTCGGCCAGCTGCATGCGGCTGACCAGCCCGGCACCGAAGCGTTCGCGCTCGCCGATGAAGCGCACGCGCACGCCACGCCGATGCAGCTCGTCCACTTCGCGGTCGAGCGCGCCGAGGAACAGCTTCATCAACGCATCGACTTCTTCCTGCGGCCGGCCCCAGTTCTCGCTGGAAAACGCGAACAGGGTCAGCGCCGGAATGCCCAGCTCAAGGCAGCGCTCGATGGTGCGGTTGACCGCACGCGCGCCGGCCCGGTGGCCGATCACGCGCGGACGACGGCGCTGCTGTGCCCAGCGCCCATTGCCATCCATGATGATGGCAATGTGGCGGGGCAGGGCGGCCGGCAACGGAGGCGGGACTGAAGGCATCGACTTCAGACCGACAGCAGTTCTTTTTCCTTGTCGGCAACGACCTTGTCGACGTCCTTGATGTTGGTGTCGGTCAACTTCTGGATGTCGTCCTCACCGCGCTTCTTCTCGTCTTCGCTGATCGCCTTGTCCTTGACCAGCTTGGCGATTTCCTTGTTCGCGTCCTGACGGATGTTGCGGATCGCGATCTTGGCGCCTTCGCCTTCCTTCTGCACCTGCTTGGCCAGCTCCTTGCGGCGCTCTTCGGTCGGCGGCGGCATGTTGATGCGGATCGCGGTGCCCAGGGTGTTCGGGGTGAACTCGGCGTTGTAGAGACCCTTTTCGATCTCCTTGATCATGCTCTTGTCGAACGGCGTGACCAGCAGCGAGTGGGCGTCGGCGTTGGAGATCGATGCGACCTGGTTCAGCGGGGTGCTGGCGTTGCCATAGGCGCTGACCGTGACGCGGTCCAGCAGGGCCGGGGTGGCGCGGCCGGTGCGGATCGAGGTGAGGGTGTGCTTCAGAGCGTCGATGCTCTTGGCCATGCGCGTCTGCGCGTTGTTCTTGATGTCGTTGAGCATCGCCCGGTCCTGGGTGTAACTGGAATCGGGCGATTATAGGCGAATACGGGACGCTGCCGGGCCTGAATCGGCCCGCAGCTCGCCTGGCGCTCAGGCTCAGGCCGGATCGCGGCCCTGGACCAGGGTGCCGATGTTCTCGCCGTTGAGGATCTTCAGCAGCTCACCGGGCTGGCCCATGTCGAATACGCGCATCGGCAGGTCGCTGTCGCGGGCCAGCGCGAAGGCGGCGGTATCCATCACTTCCAGGCCGCGGCGGATCACTTCGTCGTAGCTCAGGCTGTCGAAGCGGACCGCGTCGCTGTACTTGTTCGGGTCCTTGTCGTACACGCCATCGACCTTGGTGGCCTTCAGCAGCAGGTCGGCACCGATCTCGATCGCACGCAGCGCGGCGCCGGAGTCGGTGGTGAAGAACGGGCTGCCGACGCCGGCGGCGAAAATCACCAGGCGGCCCTTTTCCAGGTGGCGGATGGCGCGGCGGCGGATGTAGTCCTCGCACACGTCGTTGATCTTGATCGCGCTCATCACGCGGGCCTTGGCGCCCAGCTTTTCCAGGGCGTCCTGCATGGCCAGGGCGTTGATGACCGTGGCCAGCATGCCCATCTGGTCGCCGGTGACCCGGTCCATGCCGCCGGCGGCCAGGCCGGCGCCGCGGAAGATGTTGCCGCCGCCGATCACCAGCGCCACTTCGGCACCGGCCTGCTGGGCTTCGATGACCTCACGGGCCAGGCGATTGATGATCTTCGGGTCGATGCCGTAGTCCTCATCTCCCATCAGCGCCTCCCCGGACAGTTTCAGAAGGATGCGGCGATAGGCGAGCTTGGACATAGGGACCTCGGGTGCGTGGAAATCGCGGGCGATTCTACGCGCATGCGGCGTTGGGCCAAAGTGTTTTGTGCACTGCGGCGCGAAATCCTGCCGTCCGCCCCGCTCACGCGGGGCGTCCCGTTCAGCCCAGCTCGGCGCCGGCGGTGGCTGAAAGCTCGTCGTGGCCGAGGGCGCCGGGGGAGCGGGCGATCACCCGGTTGCGGCCCAGGTTCTTCGAGCGGTACAGCACATCGTCGGCTGCGCGCAGCAGGTCCTGCACGTCGGCAAAGCGTTCGTAGCCGCCCTGGGTGGCCACGCCGGCGGAGAAGGTGACGAACAGCGGGCCTCCCTCCAGCTCGGCCATCGGCGTGGCGACGATGTTGGCCAGCACACGCCGGATCACGTCCAGCGCCACCGATTCACTGGTGTTGGGCAGCAGCGCGACGAATTCCTCGCCACCGAAGCGGGCCACGGTGTCGCTGTTGCGCAGCTGGCCCTGCAGCTTGCCGGCAAAGGCGCGCAGCACCTCGTCGCCGGTCAGGTGGCCGTGGGCATCATTGATTTTCTTGAAGTCGTCCAGGTCGATGAAGGCCACCGACAGCGGCCAGCCCTGGCGCCCGGCGCGCAGGAACTCCTGTTCCAGCACCGCCTCCAGCTGGCGGCGGTTGAGCACGCCGGTCAGGGCGTCGCGGTGGGCCTGGTCGGCCAGGCGCTTGGCCCGCGCCTCGAATTCGTCGGCGCGGCGGCGTGCCTGATCGGCATCCTGCAGCTCGCGCAGGTTGCGCAGGGTGGCCAGCTCCTGCGCGTGGTCGATCAGCTCACGGACCCGCGAGGGCGAGTTCAGGCCGGCCTCGAACAGGCTGGCGATATCCGGCAGGGCATCGCTGATGCGGGTCAGCACCTGGTCGAAACGGGCGCTGTCGAGCTCCAGCCGGTCATGCACCTGGTGCAGGGCGCGTTCGCGGGCGGCATCGGCGTCTTCGTCCAGCCAGATGTCGGCGACAGCGCCGGACAGCTGTACGCAGGCCTGGAACGGCGAATCGGCAGCGTCGTCGTCCTCGCTGTGGCTGATGCTCTCCACCAGGTAGCGCGGCAGGCCCCACTGTTCGGCCACCCAAGCGCCGACATCGGCGTGGCTGCAGCCCAGTTCCTCGCGCTCGCGTGCGACCAGATCGGTATTGTCACGGGCTTCGCGCAGCAGTGGCAGGTAGCGCTCCGATTCGGCCTGGGCCAGGCACAGCACGCCCAGGTCCTGCAGCAGCCCGGCCAGCATCAGTTCCTCCAGCCGGCGCAGGCCGCGCGCCTGGCCCAGCTGGCTGGCGGCCAGGGCGCTGAGAATGCTGCGCTTCCACGCGCGCTGGCGCAGGTCGTGGTCGGCACCGCCGCCACCGGTCAGGCCCTGGGTGACGGTGAAGCCGAGGGCGAGGCTGATCGTGGCATTCAGGCCGAGCATGGTCAGCGCCTGGCCGAGGTTCTCGATGCGGCGGCGGCTGGCGTACAGCGGCGAATTGGCGATGCGCAGCATGCGAGCGCTCAGCGCCATGTCGATGGCGATGATGTCGGCGGCGGTGGCGATGTCCGCTTCCGGGTCCTGGGCCAGCTCGATGATGCGCAGGGCAATACCGGGTGGCGAGGGCAGGTTGCGGCAGAGCGCCAGGGCAGCTGTCAGCTCGGGAGGCATGTCGGGTCGTTCAATTCCATTGGGACAAGAATACCTAGGAATGCATCACAGTCCGCGATTTTCGTTCCTGCTATGTGACTGTGGATTCCCTGCGCCGAGTATCGGCTTGATTCGCGCGCAACGCAAAGGTGCCGGTTGTGCGCACCATCGGTGCGCACCCACCGATGGGGCATGGGTTCATCCCTTGGCCCATACGTAAAAAAGGAGCCGCGGTTTCCCGCGGCTCCTTCTGGTCGCTTCACAGCCGGAAGGCTGGAATCAGACCTGCATCGCCTTGGCAACTTCAGCGGCGTAGTCTTCCACCACCTTCTCGATGCCTTCGCCGACGATCAGCAGCTTGAAGCCCGCCACGTCGGCGCCAGCGGCCTTGACCACCTGCTCGACGGTGGTGTCGCCCAGCACGTAGGTCTGGCCGTACAGGGTCACGTCGCTGACGATCTTGTTGATCTTGCCGCTGATGATCTTTTCCAGGATCTCGGCCGGCTTGGCCTTGTCCTTTTCGGACATCTTGGCCAGCTCGATTTCCTTTTCCTTCTCGACGAACTCGGCCGGGACGTCCTCAGCCTTGTTGTGCGGCGGCTTCAGGGCTGCCACGTGCATGGCCAGGCCACGGGCCAGCTCGACGTCGCCGCCGACCAGGTCGACCAGCACGCCAACCTTGCCGTTGGTGTGGACGTAGGCGCCGATGGTGTTGTTGCCATCAACCTTCACCATGCGACGGATCTGGATGTTTTCACCCAGGGTCTGCACGGCGGTGGCGCGGGCTTCTTCAACGGTGCGGCCATCGGCCAGCTTGGCAGCCTTCACGGCTTCGACGTCGTTGGCGCCCGATGCCAGGGCGGCAGCGGCGACGGCATTGACGAAGGACTTGAAGTTGTCATCGTTGGCGACGAAGTCGGTTTCCGAGTTGACTTCGACCAGCACGGCCTTGCCGCCATCCTGGGCCAAGCCCAGACGGCCTTCGGCGGCCACGCGGTCAGCCTTCTTGTCGGCCTTGGCAGCGCCGGACTTGCGCATGGCTTCAGCAGCAGCGTTGATGTCGCCGTTGGCTTCGGTGAGAGCCTTCTTGCATTCCATCATGCCGGCGCCGGTGCGCTCGCGCAGTTCCTTGACCAGGGAAGCAGTGATTTCCACGGGATTACCTCACGAAAGAAAGGGGTTGGGCCGGCATGGTGGCCGGCCCGTGTGACACGGTCCTGTCACGCGCCAAAGGCTGCGCGCAGGGAGGGTGGACGCCGGGCGTCCACCCCGGGGCCTGGATCAGGCCTGGGCGTCGTCGCCCTTCTTGGCAGCCTTCTTGGCCGGAGCGCGGCGGGCCGGCTTCTCTTCGCCTTCGGCAGCAGCTTCGGCGAACTCTTCCTCACGCACCGAAGCAGCGTGCGGCGCAGCAGCCTTGCCTTCCAGCACGGCGTCGGCAGCGGCGCGGGCGTACAGCTGCACAGCGCGGATGGCGTCGTCGTTGCCCGGGATGGCGTAGTCCACCAGTTCCGGGTTGTAGTTGGTGTCGACCACGGCGATGACCGGGATGCCCAGCTTCTTGGCTTCCTTGATCGCGATGTCTTCGTGGCCGATGTCGATCACGAAGATGGCGTCCGGCAGACGGTTCATGTCCTTGATGCCGCCCAGCGAGGCTTCCAGCTTGTCGCGCTCGCGACGCAGGCCCAGCACTTCGTGCTTGACCAGCTTCTCGAAGGTGCCGTCGGTTTCACCGGCTTCCAGTTCCTTCAGGCGGGCAACCGACTGCTTGACGGTACGGAAGTTGGTCAGGGTGCCGCCCAGCCAACGCTGGTTCATGAACGGCATGCCGCAACGCTCGGCTTCTTCCTTGATGGTTTCGCGGGCGCTGCGCTTGGTGCCCAGGAACAGGACGGTGCCGCGCTTCTGGGCAACCGACGAGATGAAGTTCATCGCATCGTTGAACAGCGGGACGGTCTTTTCCAGGTTGATGATGTGGATCTTGCCGCGGGCGCCGAAGATGTACGGAGCCATCTTCGGGTTCCAGTAGCGGGTCTGGTGGCCGAAGTGGACGCCGGCTTCCAGCATCTGACGCATGGTGACCTGGGGCATTGCAATACTCCTGATATGGAACCGGCGTTTCCGCCCGCGGGATAGGTATGCGGGACGCGTGGAAGCGCGGATGGTTCCGGGGTTGGGCTTCCCTGTTGCCTCCGTGGCCGAACTCCTTGCGGAGCACCCCGGCACGGATGGGGGCAGCAGGTGTGGATTCACCGGTGACGTCCGGTGTGGACGGTCTCCCGCGCACGCAGGCGGCAGAAATCCGGTCGATTATAGCCCGCTGGGAGCGCTCGCTGCAATTGCCGGGTCCGGCGCGGTGAGATCGACCACGCGGCCGTCCTGCAGCCGGGCCTGGAAATGGCCACCGGCATAGCCGCCGGCATGGACGGGGAGGGCCCAGCGGCGTTCCCGGCCCGCCAGCAGGTAGCCGGCCAGTCCCGGCAGCAGCAGGGTGCGGCGTCCATCGCCGGCGACGAACGCAAGATCGTGCAGGCGGGCGTGAACGGAACCTGCGTTGCGCAGTCGCAGAAGAGGCTGCGACGTGCCGGGCTCGATCCCGGCATGCAGGTCCGGCCGCGCCAGGGGCGTCGCATGCCCCCGGAACAAGGGCAGCGAGTAGCGTGGCAGGTCCGGTCCGCTGGGGCTCAGGATCACCCGGTAGGCCTGCTCGAAGGCAACGGGCGACGTCTCCCGAGGCAGCAGCCAGATGCGTTGACGGGTGCCGGGCGGGAAGTCGAGCCGGGAGGGGCTGGCCAGGATCTGGTCGCTGGGCCGCAGCTTTTCCGCATCGACCTGCTGTTCCCAGGCCAGGATCCGAACCTCGCCCTGCCAGCGGCCGGGCCCGGGGTTGTACAGCCACAGCTCGCCGTGCCCCCCTTCGGCGGGCAGCTGCAGGGTGGTGGGCACCAGGTCCAGTGCCGCGGCGGGCAGTGCCAGCAGCAGTGCCAGCAGGCTCAGCAGGATGCGCATCAGTAGATGAGGGTCACGGCAGGCGCCGCGTCGTCGCTGTCGGCCGGCGGCGCGAGGTCGCGGATCTGTTGCGGAAGCTCGGGCGCGTCGCTGCTCCGGTGCGGTGCCGCGCATCGGGTGTTGCCGGCATCACTGCTGCAGCCCTCGACCACAGTCAGCCGGATCTGCAGGGAGGTGCTGCCGGGATCGGCCCACGCGGGCGTACTGGCGACCAGCATCGCCCCGATCAGAAGTGCGCGAACCACCTGCCATCCACCGTACTGTAGGACCCGTTGCGCGGTATCGGCCGGATCGGCCGAATCTGTAGGGTCGACTGCCAGTCGACTGGTCCTGGCGCAGGAGTGATGCGCGCATCCACGCACGGCGTGGATCTACCGGAACCCACCCCGGTGGGTGCCGACCATTCCAATCCATCCCGGTGGATGCCGACCGTTGGTCGGCACACAGGTCAGTAAGTGATCGTCACCTGCACCAGATCGTTGTAGGTACCGGCCGGGGGCTGGCCGGTGACCGGCGGCACCCGGCCATGGATGGTCAGCTGCTGCGCGCTGCCACTTCCGGTGCCGCCAACGGTATCGACATTGAGGGTATTGCCCCAGCGCAGGCTGCGCGCGGCGTCGCGGTACAGCTCATAGGGGAGGTAGTAGGTGCCGCTGCCAATGGTGGTGGCCATGCGCCGGGTGGTGGAGGCGGCGGGGTTGTTCTGGCCGTTGTTGAGGCTGATCTGGTAGGCGGTGTTCTTCAGGCAGGTCAGCGTGAGCGTGGCGGTCCGGTCGATGTTGGCGGAAATGCTGCCGGTGACGTTGCCGAAGTCCATGTTGGTGGTGACGTAGCTGCCGCATTGCGGCAGCACGTTGGCAGTGGCAGTGAAGCTGAAGGCCGCACTGGCGCTGTTGGTGCCGGTTGCGCCGCCGTTGCAGGCGGCCGGCACGGTGGCGTTGCCGAGCAGGACTTCGTTCCAGGCCCAGGTGAGCACCACGTTGGCGCCACTGAAGGTGCTGCTGTAAGCACCCGAAGCGAGGATCTGGTTGGCGGGGATCTGCGCGAACAGCTGCACGGACTGCGCACCGCTGCCGCCGGTCAGCAGCGGCACGTTGTAGCTCATGGTCAGTTCCTGCGCCGGCGGCGTGCCGCGTGGCACCAGGCCGGTGACCTGGCCGTAGCTGGCGTTGTTGTAGAGCTGGAAATTCATGGTGTCGCTGCTGGAAGTGGACATCGTGCGGAAGGTGGAGCTGCTGCCGCCGCCACTGCCTGCGCCGACACCCACGCAGACGCGGACGCCGGTGGTGGCCAGCAGGCTCAGTGCGGCGGTGGTGCAGGTCACCGTGATGTTCAGCGTCGCCGCCGTAGGGCCGGGAGCGTTGCTGTTGATGTTGCCGAACGGCAGGGTCGGGTTCGCGGTTGCCGTGCAGACCGCTGTCGCCTGGGCCGGTAGTGCCGCGAGCAGGCCGGCGAACAGCAGCATGCCGAGCAGCAGCACTCTCATGGCGCCACCTCCGGGATGCACGGCAGCGGTGCCGGCTTCGGCCGGGCGCCGGACGCCACTACCTTGGGCTGCTCGGGTACCTTCACCCGGCACTGGCCGCGGCTGGTGGTGATGTACAGCACGCTGCCGGCAGCGACGTCTTCCAGATACAGCAGGCCGTCATAGCCCACCGTGGCCTGGCGTCCGCCGGGCAACTGCACTTCGCTGCCCACTTCCAGCGGCTGCCCGTCCATGCTCTGAAGCGTCAGGCTCAGAGAGGGCCGCGAGCGCAACTGGAATGTCACGTGGGTCCCAGCGCGCTGGCGCGGCGTCACCCAGTCCTCGATGCGGTCGGCACGCATGTCCTCGGGCAGGTCCAGGGTGTCGATCGAGACCCGGTTGCGCTGCCAGGACAGCAGCGGGCTGACCAGTAACAGGCCACGATCATCGGTGACGCCGATCAGGCGGTTCTCCAGCCGCACCGGCACGCCACCGACACCATTGGTGCTGATCACCGCGAATGCATCGGAGACCTCGCGGGTGGCGAACGCGTGCCCGCCCATCCAGACCAGGCTGCCACTGGCGCTGCCGTAGGCATAGTTGAGCCCGCCCTGGCGAGAGGCGCCGAAGGAGTAGCGGCCGACGTCATTGAGGATGCCGACTTCGGCCAGGCCGCCACTGCCGTCCTCGCCGTGGCGCACCTGCGCGCGCCAACCGATGCCGCCTGCACTGCCATCGCCGGGCACCGGCTGGGTGACGTCGGCCACCCAGGTCTGGCTGTCGCCATTGCGCTGGCTGGACAGGCTGGCCTGGCGGTTGTTGCCCAGGCTGGCGGTTACCGACAGATAGATGCTGCGGTCATCACTCTGGTCCAGGTTCTGGTTCACCGAGAGGTAGGCCGACCAGCGCTGGCTCCAGGTCCGCGACCAGAACAGGCTGGCGTAGCGGTTGTCTTCGCCATCGGGGTAGCGCAGGCGCAGGTAGCTGGCGCTGAGCGTGCCCAGCCGCAGCAGGTCGGCGCCGACCGTGGCCTGTTCGCTGATGCTCGGCGGCAGGTTGCCCTGCAGTGCGCCCAAGTCGCGGTAATCACCATGGCTGCGCACGGTGCGCAGATTGACGTTGAGTCGGCGGTTGTTCCAGTTGTAGCCCAGTGCCCATTGCCCGCCCTGCAGGCCGTGATAGTCACTGTGCGCATAGGCGGCGTTGAACACGCCCGCGCCACCCAACAGCCACCAGCCGCCGATGCCGGCCTGGGCCAGGCCACCACCGCCTTCGGCATGAGCCTCGCCGGTGAACGTGTCACTGATGCCACCGCGCCAGCTGGCACTGGCCACGGTGCGGTCGTCGTAGGCGAAGGAGCGCTGGCCGAAGTCCTCACGCAGGTGGCCGATGCCGGCGGACCAGTCCGACAGGCCCTTGGCCAGCAGTTGCTGGGTGCCATAGAAACTGAAATCCAGTGTCTGCATGCGGCCGAATGCGTCGGTGACCACCACCTGTGCGCTGCCGGTGCCGCTTATCCCCGGCTGTGCGGCCAGCTGGAACGGGCCGACCGGGACCTGGCCGCTGTACTGGCGCAGGCCATCGACGTACAGCTCGACCGTCGACGGCACCACCGCCTGGCCGAGGAAACTGGGCGTGGGGGTCAGCACGCGATAGGGCTGCAGGCCGTAGTTGCGACCGATCTGCAGGCCACCCAGGCGCACCGGACGGGTCCAGTCGACGAAGCCGCTGTAGAAATCGCCGACCTCCAGCGTCATCGCCTGGTCGGGGAAATCCAGGCTCCAGCGCGTATCCAGGCGCACGCTCTCACCACGCCAGCGACGGTCGCCAGGCTGCTGGTAGCGCCTGCTGACCGCGGTGTTTTCGAAGGTGCCGTTGCCGACGCCGAACAGGCGCAGTTCGGAGCTCAGGCTGAGGTTGCCCAGCGTATCCACCCGGCTGCCATACACGTCGTAGTTGAGCAGCAGTCCGGGTGAGGCACTGCCTGCGGGCGCGCGTGTCTGCGGGCGGCTGAGCACGGTGGTTGGCAGGGTCAGCTGGTCCAGTGGCACGTCCAGCGCCAGGGTCTGCAGGCGTGCGTCATAGCGCACCACCGCGCCGCTGATCTGGTCCAGGTACACCGGTGCATCGCCGTGGGCGTTGAAGCCGAGCTGGCGCAGTACGTCGGGGCTGGCCTGCAGGCGGCCACGGTTCTCGATGAAAGGCAGCAGTCCGCGTGGGGTGCTGTTGAGCGAAACGTCCAGGTACAGCGTCTGGTTGGCGGTCAACGGTGTGGGCGGTGGCAGCATCGCATCGGCGGAGATGCCTGATACATCGGCGGTGGCGGTAGCCGCTGCACCGGACACATCGGCGGCTTGGGTCGCCGCAGGAGCCAGGGCAGCAAGCAGCGCGCCCATCAACGCCTCAGCGAGCCGATGGGGGCGACAGCGGCGTCTGTTCCGACTCGCCATTGAGCTTGGCCGTGATCTGGTCGTTGTCGCGGTCGATCGCCGTGCGCTCGATCGGCCAGCGCATCACCTGCCCGGGCAGCACGTAACCCAGCAGTCCGGGATGCACGATGCGTGGGCGCGTGGGGCTGCCCAGCGCAAGATCGGCGATCTGCGCATAGCTGTTGCCTGCGTTGGCCACCTCGACGCCGTTGCGGCCATCGGGCAACTGCACCAGGCGGGCCTGCAGCTGCGGCGCAAGCTTGCCGGCGGCGGGCTGCACGAACACCGGTATCGAATAGCGCAGCACGAACTGCATGCCGTCGGTGCGGGTGGCCAGGTCGGGCACCTCGTCGACAATCAGCCTGTAGTACTGCTGTGCCGGCGGTGGCGTCCTGTCCGGACGCATCACCCGGACCAGCTGCTGCTGCCCGGCAGCCAGTTCCTGCATCGGCGGGGTGACCACCAGTTCATCGGTGGGCAACAGTTGCTCCTGGCCGTCCTGCTGCACCCAGCGGAACACCCGAACCTGCAGCTTCACCGGCGAGGTGCCACTGTTGGTCAGCCAAAGCTCGCCGGCACGCTGGCGCGCTTCCAGCTGCAGGCTGGTCGGGGCGACCTGCAGGCTGGTGGCTTCGACCGGGGCGGCGAGTACCAGGCTCAGGACGAGCAGCGCCACGCCGGTGGCGCGCCACGGGCGGGGTCCGGCCATGCGGGCGTGCTCCATCAATAGGTGATCGTGGCGGTAACCGTATCCAGGTAGTTGCCGGTCGCCGGGTTGTTGGTGCTCAGGTTCAGGATCTGGCCGTAGACGATGTAGGGCACGGCCAGGCCGGTGCCGATGCCAGCCTGGGTGTTGGTGCCGGAGGTGGCACCCCATACCAGGGTGTGCGCGGCGTCCTGGTAGAGCTGGTAGCCGACGTAGTTGTTGGCGGTCACCGCGGCGTTGGTGTTCTTCATCCGGCGAGTGGTGACGTCATTCGCGGTGCTGGCATTGGCACCCGCATTCAGTGAAATCGTGTACGGGGTCAGTGCCGAGCACTGGGCGGTCACCGTGCCCTGACCCAGGGTGGGGGGCGCGGTGGTCGAGGCCGCCGTGCCGAAGTCAACGTTGGTGGCGGCAGCAGCCGTGATCGTGCAGGCCTTGGTCACCACCAGGGTGACATTGAAGGTGGTGGTGTCTGCGGCCAGGGCCGGGCCGGACAGCAGGACCCCGGCCAGGGCCCAGGCAAGCGGGGAACGAAGCGCGGATCGCATGGACAACCTCCCTGACCCGAAGGTCCGTTGAACAAGGCGAAGGCGGCACGTTCGGCACCGCTTCGGCGACGGTGACCCCAGCTTAGGAGGCGTAAGTGTCTGTATTCCGTGATAAACAGGGAGACGAAAGGGGGGCGGCGATCACGCTTTCACTTTCCTTGCCGGAACCGTGCATGGCCCGGATCGCCAGTTGGGTGGCGTTCGTTCAGATTGTGGCCGGATCGGCGATAATGGGGGCCATGAGCGTGAATCTGAAAACCCCGCAGGAAATCGAGATGATGCGAATCGCCGGCCGCATGGCCAGCGAAGTGCTCGACATCGTCACCCCCCACGTCAAGCCCGGTGTCACCACCGAGGAACTGGACCGCATCTGCCACGACCACATCGTGAACGTGCAGGGCGCCGTTCCGGCCAACGTCGGCTACCGCGGCTTCCCGAAGACCGTGTGCACCTCGGTCAACAACGTCATCTGCCATGGCATCCCCAGCGAAGGGAAGGTGCTCAAGGATGGCGACATCATCAACATCGACGTCACCGTCATCAAGGATGGCTGGCACGGCGACACCAGCCGCATGTACTTCGTCGGCACCCCGTCGGTGATGGCCCGCCGCCTGGTGGAAACCACCTACGAAGCCATGTGGCGCGGCATCCGCGCGGTGCGTCCGGGCGCGACCCTGGGCGACATCGGCCATGCCATCCAGAGCTATGCCGAAGGCGAGCGTTTCAGCGTGGTGCGCGAGTACTGCGGCCACGGCATCGGCAAGGTCTACCACGATGAGCCGCAGGTGGTGCATTACGGCCGCCCGGGCCAGGGCCTGGTGCTGCAGCCTGGCATGACCTTCACCATCGAGCCGATGATCAACGAGGGCACCCGCTACAACAAGGTGCTGCCGGATGGCTGGACCGTGGTGACCAAGGACCGCAAGCTGTCGGCACAGTGGGAGCACATGATCGCGGTCACCGAGACCGGCGTGGACGTGCTGACCCTGTCGCCGGGCGAGTCGCAGGTCTCCTGACGATGCTGCCGGCGAGTTCGCTGCTGGACACGCCGGCCGCGTCGCTCAACGACCCGGACTGGGCTGCTGCCGCGCGCCAGGCGCTGCAGCAGGCCGACGCGCGCCTGTACCGCCGCTTCGACCAGGGCGACAACATCGAGCGCCTGCTGGCACTGCGCGCGCGCGCTGCCGACCATCTGATCCGCCTGGCCTGGCAGCGCTGCCTGCCGGCCGACAGCGGGCTGTCGCTGTTCGCGGTCGGCGGCTATGGCCGCGGTGAACTGTTTCCGCGTTCGGACATCGACCTGCTGGTGTTCGGCGATCCGCCGGCACAGCTGGCCCATGAGGCGGCGCTGGCGCGCCTGTTCGCACTGCTGTGGGACTGTGGGTTGGCCGTCAGCCATGCGGTGCGTTCTGCATCGCAGTGCCGCGAGGCGGCAGCGGACCAGACCGTGCTGACCGCGCTGATCGAGGCGCGCCCGATCCTGGCCGATGATGTGGCGCGCCGCGCGCTGCGCGAGGCCGTCGACGATCGTGAACTGTGGCCGGCGCGCACCTTCTTCCTGGCCAAGCTGGAAGAGCTGCGCAACCGACACCAGCGCTTCGGCGACACCGCCGACAACCTGGAGCCGGATCTGAAGGATGGCCCCGGTGGGCTGCGCGATCTCAACACGCTGGGCTGGATGGCACTGCGTGCGTTCGGTGTGCGTGACCTGGAGGCGCTGGTCGGGCTCGGCCATCTGGGCGCAGACGAAGCGGCAGCACTGAAGCGCGAACGTGCGGTGCTGGCGCGGCTGCGCTTTGGCCTGCATCTGGTCGCGCGTCGCCCGGAAGAGCGCCTGCGTTTTGATTACCAGAAGACCTTGGCGGCACGCCTGGGCTTTGAAGACGATGCCGAGAACCTCGGTGTCGAGAAGATGATGCAGGGCTTCTACCGCGCCGCGCTGGTCGTGCGCCGGATCAGCGACCGTCTGCTGCAGCGCTTCGAGGAACAGTTCGATGGCGAGGCGCAGCCGGAGCCGCTGACCGTGGGTTTTTCCCTGCGCCGTGGTTACCTGGCGGCCAACGAAGCCGACTGGCCGCGCGGCGACATCGGCCAGGTGTTCGCGCTGTTCGCCAGCTGGGCCAACAATCCGCAGGTGCGCGGCCTGCATTCGCTGACCGCGCGTGCGCTGGCCGAAGCGCTGCCGCTGCTGCCGGCCTACGACCAGGCTGATGCCGATGCACGCGAGCAGTTCCTGGCGCTGCTGCGCGGCCAGCGCCCGGTCGATACGCTCTCGCGCATGGCGCGGCTGGGCGTGCTTGGCCAGTGGATTCCCGCCTTCGCCCAGGTCAGCGGGCGCATGCAGTTCGACCTGTTCCATGTCTACACCGTCGACCAGCACACGCTGATGGTCCTGCGCAACATCGGCCTGTTTGCCAGCAGCCGTGCCGACGAGCGCTTCTCGATCGCGCACGAAGTGTGGCCGCGCCTGCGCAAGCCGGAACTGCTCCTGCTGGCCGGCCTGTTCCATGACATCGCCAAGGGCCGTGGCGGCGACCACTCGGAACTGGGCGCGGTGGACGCGCGCGCGTTCTGCCAGGCACATGCGCTCAGTGGCACCGATACCGAGCTGGTGGCGTGGCTGGTCGAACAGCACCTGCGCATGTCGGTGACCGCGCAGAAGCAGGACATCGCCGATCCGGAGGTGATCCATCGCTTCGCCACCCTGGTCGGCAGCCGCGACCGCCTGGACTACCTGTACCTGCTGACCTGCGCCGACATCGCCGGCACCAGCCCGAAGCTGTGGAACGCCTGGAAGGACCGCCTGCTGGCCGACCTGTACTTCGCCACCCGGCGCGCGCTGCGCGAGGGGCTGGAACACCCGGTGCCGGCGGCCGAGCGCGTGGCCGAAGCGCGTGACAGCGTGCGCGCGCTGGTGCGCGAGCGAGGTTACGACGATGCCACCATCGATCGCCAGTTCGCGGTGATGCCCGACGAAGGCTTCATCCGCCTGCGCCCGGAGCAGCTGGCCTGGCAGGCTGCCGCGCTGGTGCCGGTGAAGCAGGGCCAGGCGCTGGTGAAGGTACGCCGGATCAGTGTCGACGATCCCGCGCTGGAAGTCTTCGTGCATTCGCCGGACCGCGACGGCCTGTTCGCCGCGATCGTGATGACGCTGGACCGCAAGGGCTACGGCATCCACCGCGCACGCGTGCTGGACGGTCCGGCCGATACCATCTTCGATACCTTCGAAGTGAACCCGGCCGATACCTTCGCCGATGGCAGCAGTGCCAACCTGGAAGCGGCGCTGCGCGACGCACTCAGTGGTGACCTGTCGCGCCTGCGGCCGTCACGCCGGGTGGTGCCACGGCAGCTGCGGCACTTCCGCTTCGCCCCGCGCATCGAATTCCGCGATGAGCCGGGCGCAACCCGTTTCGCCCTGGTCGCCCCCGACCGCCCCGGCCTGCTGGCCGATGTGGCGTTCGTGCTGCGCAATCAGGGCCTGCGCGTGCATGATGCGCGCATTGCCACGTTCGGCGAACGCGCCGAAGACACCTTCGTGATCAGTGACGAACACGACCTCCCCCTGACTGAACCTGCCCGGCAGCAGCTGCATGACGCGATGCTGGCCTGCCTGGACCCTGATCGAAACGCCGGAGACCCCGCCTGATGGCCACCAAGCCCGCCAAGAAGACCGCCGCGACCCCAAAGAGCGCAGCGGCCCGGAAACCTGCTGCTGCCGCACCGGCCGCGAAGAAGACCCCAGCGCCGAAGAAGGCCGCTGCGGTGACGGCCCCGGCGAAGAAAGCGGCTGCGGTGAAGCGTGCTGTGAAGAAGCCGGCGCCGGCCAAGAGTGCCGAAGCGGTCCGCGCCGAAACCATCGCCCGCAAGTCGCTGCGCAAGCCTTCAGCCCCGGGCGTGGAAGAGCTGAAGTTCGGCATCGAGAGTGCCTTCGAGCGCCGCGCTACCTTGACCCTGCACGAGCTGGAAGGCTCGACCAAGCCGCTGGTCAACCGCGTGATTGACGGCCTGGAGAGCGGTGAGTTCCGTGTTGCCGAGCCGGACGGCCAGGGTGGCTGGAAGGTCAACGAGTGGCTGAAGAAGGCCGTGCTGTTGTACTTCCGCGTCAACGACATGGCGGTGGTCGATGCCCGTCCGGCGCCGTTCTGGGACAAGGTCGAATCGCGCTTCGCCGGCTATGACGAAGCGAAGTTCCGCCGTGGTGGCGTGCGCGTGGTGCCGGGCGCGATCGCCCGCCGCGGCACGTACTTCGGCAAGGACGTGGTGCTGATGCCGAGCTTCACCAACATCGGCGCCTATGTCGGCGAAGGCACCATGGTCGACACCTGGGCCACCGTCGGTTCCTGCGCGCAGATCGGCCAGCACTGCCACCTGTCCGGCGGCGCCGGCATCGGTGGCGTGCTGGAACCGCTGCAGGCCAGCCCGACCATCATCGAGGACCACTGCTTCATCGGTGCGCGCTCGGAAGTGGTGGAAGGCGTGGTGGTTGGCCACCACAGCGTGATCGGCATGGGCGTGTTCCTCAGCCAGAGCACCCGCATCTACAACCGTGCCACCGGCGAGATCAGCTACGGCTACATCCCGCCGTACAGCGTGGTGGTGTCCGGCTCGCTGCCGAGCAAGGACGGTACCCATTCGCTGTACTGCGCGGTGATCGTCAAGCAGGTTGATGCCAAGACCCGCAGCAAGACCAGCGTCAACGACCTGCTGCGCGGCCTGGCCGACTGAAGGTGACTGCGCCGGAGGATCTGGCGCAGTCCGCGATCTACCGGCATCCGTTCGACACCCTGGTCGGGCGGATGCTGCCGCGCCTGCTGCACGCCCCGCGCTGGAACCGGCTGCGCCGTGCACTGTCGCGGCGCTGGCCGATGCCGGCGCTGGTCAGTGACGTGCGCGATGTGGTCTACGTGAGCTGGTGGGTCGACGTGCGTCACGCACCAATGCCACCGCCGGGCCATCACTACGTGGTCCATGCCGGACGCACGCCTTACACCATCCTCAGCTACCGTCACAGCCACTTCGGGCCCGCGCTGGCTGGGCCGCTGCGTTCCCTGATGCCGTCGCCACGGCAGAGCAACTGGCGCTGGTACCTGCGTCGTGACGACGATCCGGACGGGACGCCGGTGGTGCTGTTCGATCGCAACGTGATGGACCAGCTGGCCTTCGTCGCTGGCGCGCGCGTTTTCAGCGATGCCATGCAACCGCATCTGTCCATACGCTTCGAGCATGTGGTGCGCACCGATGGCGATGGGCACACCCTGATCGAAGGCGGGCAGGGCAGTGCCCCGGCGTTGCACCTGCAGTGGCAGGCCGCCGCGGGCTGGGACGATGCCGGGTGGGCGGCGGCCTTCGGCAACCATCAGGCCCTGCTGCGTTTCCTCACCTGCCAGGACGAGGCCATCGCCCGTACCTGCGACGGCCGCTGGGCCAGCACCCGCATCGCGCTGCCGGTGGACATCGCACAGTTGCAACCGCTGCAGCTGGAGGGCGAACCGCAGTGCCCGCGTCTGCAGGCAATGGGCGTGGCGCTGCACGAGGGGCTGGCCTTCCGGCTGCCAAACGTGCCGTTCCGGGTCGTGTCCGAGCGCCTGTTGTGAGATTCTGGCCCTCTGTTTTCCAGCATCACAGATGGCCATGAGCACCACTGTCTACGGTTTGAAGAACTGCGATACCTGCAAGAAGGCGACCAAGTGGCTGGACCGCTTCGGCGTGCCTTACACCTTCGTCGATTACCGCGAGAACAAGCCGAGCCCGGAAACACTGCTGGCGTGGGCTGGGCAGCTGGGGGGCCTGGCCGCGATGGTGAACAAGTCGTCCACCACCTGGCGGCAGTTGCCGGACAACCGCAAGGCCGCCGACTCCGAGGCCGAATGGAAGCTGCTGCTGCGTGAATACCCGCAGCTGATCAAGCGTCCGCTGGTGGTCACGGCCGATGGCACGGTCAGCCAGGGCTTCAGCGACAACGGTTTCAAGGCCCGCTTCGGCGTGGGTGACGCATGAGTGCGGTCCTCGACCTGACCTGCGAACTGATCGCACGACCCTCGGTGACGCCGGATGATGCTGGCTGCCAGACACTGCTGGCGGCACGCCTGAAGCAGGCCGGGTTCCAGTGCGATCACCTGCGCCTGGGCGAGGTCGACAACCTGTGGGCGACCCATGGCCAGGGCGCGCCGGTGCTGGTGCTGCTGGGCCATACCGACGTGGTGCCGACGGGCCCGCGCGAGGCCTGGGCCAGCGACCCGTTCACGCCGCAGATCCGTGACGGCGTGCTGTACGGCCGTGGCGCCGCCGACATGAAGGGCAGCGTGGCGGCGTTCGTGGTCGCCGCCGAGCAGTTCGTCGCCGCACATCCCGATCACCCTGGCACGCTGGCGGTACTGCTGACCAGCGACGAGGAAGGCGATGCCATCGATGGTGTGCGTCACGTTGCACGGCTGTTCGCCGAGCGCGGCCAACGCATCGACTGGTGCATTACCGGTGAACCGTCGTCGACCGCGATCCTGGGTGACCTGCTGCGCGTGGGGCGTCGTGGCAGCCTGTCGGCCAAGCTGCGCGTGCAGGGCGTACAGGGCCACGTGGCGTACCCGGATAAGGCGCGCAACCCGATTCACCAGGCTGCTCCGGCCCTGGCCGAACTGAGCGCGCGGCGCTGGGATGACGGCTACGAGAGTTTCCCGCCGACCAGCCTGCAAGTCTCCAACATCCATGCCGGCACCGGTGCCAACAACGTGATTCCCGGCGAGCTGGAGGTGGATTTCAACATCCGCTACAACCCGCACTGGGATGCACCGAAGCTGGAGGCGGAGATCACCGCATTGCTGGGCCGCCATGGCCTGCAGTACACGCTGAAGTGGCACCGCAGCGGCGAGCCGTTCTACACCCCGGAAGGCACGCTGCGCGCCACCGCGCGTGCGGTGCTGGCCGAGCACATCGGCCGTGCGCCGGAAGAAAGCACCGGCGGCGGCACGTCAGATGCACGCTTCATCGCGCCACTGGGTGCGCAGTGCATCGAAGTGGGGCCGGTCAACGCCAGTATCCACCAGGTGGATGAGAACGTACGCGTGGGCGATCTGGAAGCGTTGCCGGGGCTGTACCAGCGCCTGGTGGAACGGCTGCTGGTGGGAACCCCATGACGGAATGAATCCCGCGAGGGTGGGTGCCGACCGTTGGTCGGCACGCCTCCCGCCGGGGCCGCTTCTCTACTCGGAAAAAATGAAGAACGGCGGCTCGACCGCTTTCTTCCAGTAACTTGGCGCGGCCATGTAGAAGTGTTGCGCCTCGGCTCTGGCGAACCAGCGCGCCGCCGCGTCGGTGTCTTTCTCCACACCCGGCGCACTGCGGCCCAGCAGCAGACCGGCGAAGTACTGGCCGAACACATTGCCCTTCTCACCGGCGCGCTGGTACAGCTGCAGCGCACGCACCGGATCGCGCGGCAGTCCCACGCCCTTTTCCAGCAGCGCGCCCAGGTCGACCTGCGCTTCGGCGTCGCCGTGCTCGGCACGACGCTGGATCTGCGCCACCAGCGGATGCACGGTGTCACCCTGTGCCGCCACCGCATCCGGCAGTCGCGACGATGAACCCGGGTAGCGCTTGTAGATCATTCCGCGCAGGTCCCAGCGCAGCGCCTGCTGCGCGTCGCCTTGCTGGCGGTAGGCCTTGGCGAGCCCGTAGAACGCATAGGGATTGCCGTGGTTGGCAGCCGCCAGATACGCGCGTTCGCCACGTCGCCAGGACGCGCGCAGGACAGGTGCCGGGTTGATGTGGGGGCTGTCGGCATGCTGCAGCGTACCGGAGGTCCAGATCCGGCCCAGTGCTTCTTCCGCTTTGGTGTTGCGGAAGGTCCAGGGCGTGATCGCGGCAGCACGCTCGTAGTAGGTAACGGCGCGCGGATCGTTGAAACGTTCGAAGGTCTGCGCAGTGTCCCAGGCTCCGTCGAAGCTGCCGTCGGTGCGGCGTCGCTCCAGTGCCTGCTGCTGCGCCAGCGGCAACGTGGAGGGCGGAGGCAGGGTCTGGCAGGCGGCCAGGCCCAGGCAGAGCAGGGCGGCCAGCGCCGCGTTGCGTCCAGTGCGGTGTTGCATTTCCATTACACGTTTCACGGCGGGCCATTATGCGCGCCGGGGAGTGGTTGCCAACGCAACGGTTGCGCCGTGCCGGAAACCGGGGTAGGGTCGATGCCATGTCGATCCGCCTGGCCACCGCCGTCAATAACAACAACCGCAATAATCTGCGCGCGAATAATCGTGCGCGGCCGATGCGGGACTGCGCCCTGGGTAGATAGACAGCAACACACGCCCGGACACCAGAAAACCCGCATCAGCCGATGCGGGTTTTTTTGTGCCCGGGCGCAGCCCCACCCGGGCCTGGATGGCCGGTCGAACACCCTCCCACCCGTGAAATCCCCCAACAGGAGCTCTCCCATGTGTTCGATCTTCGGAATCTTCGGCCTGCAGGCCGGTGACGATCTTCCCGCCCTGCGCCGCCATGCGCTGGAACTGTCGCAGCGCCAGCGCCACCGTGGCCCGGACTGGAGCGGCGTGTACCTCGACGAAGGTGCGCTGCTGGTCCATGAGCGGCTGGCCATCGTCGACCCGGCCGGTGGTTCGCAGCCGCTGCTGTCGGCCGATGGCCAGCTGGCGCTCGCGGTGAACGGCGAGATCTACAACCACCAGGCGTTGAAGGCGGCGCTGACCACCGCCTACGACTTCCAGACCGGCTCGGACTGCGAGGTGATCAACGCGCTGTATCGCCAGGGCAGTTCGCCGGCGCAGTGGCTGGAACAGCTCAACGGCATCTTCGCCTTCGCGCTGTGGGACCGCGACAGCGGGCGCGTGCTGGTGGCGCGTGACCCGGTGGGCGTGGTGCCGCTGTACTGGGGCCACGATGCCCAGGGGCGCCTACGCGTGGCCTCGGAAATGAAGGCGCTGGTCGACACCTGTGCCGACGTCGCACAGTTCCCGCCGGGTCACTACTTCGACAGTGCCAGCGGTGAGCTGGTGCGCTATTACCAGCAGCCGTGGCGCGACTACGCCGACGTGCAGGGCCGCCAGGCCGACCTGGCCGAACTGCGCCAGGCCTTCGAGCATGCGGTGGAGCGCCAGCTGATGAGCGACGTGCCGTATGGGGTGCTGCTGTCCGGTGGCCTGGACTCGTCGCTGGTGGCGGCCGTTGCCGCGCGCTATGCGCGTCGCCGCATCGAGGATGGCGGGCAGACCGAAGCCTGGTGGCCGCGCCTGCATTCGTTCGCGATCGGCTTGAAGGGCTCGCCCGATCTGGCGGCCGCGGCGATCGCTGCCGAGGCACTCGGCACCGTGCATCACGGCTTCGAATACACCTTCGAGGAAGGCCTCGACGCGCTGCCGGAAGTGATCCGTCACATCGAGACCTACGACGTCACCACCATCCGCGCCTCGACGCCGATGTTCCTGCTGGCACGGCGGATCAAGGCGATGGGCGTGAAAATGGTGCTGTCCGGCGAGGGCAGCGATGAGATCTTTGGTGGCTACCTGTACTTCCACAAGGCGCCGGATGCACGTGAATTCCACGACGAGCTGGTGCGCAAGCTGGACGCGCTGCACAACTACGACTGCCTGCGCGCCAACAAGTCGATGATGGCCTGGGGCGTGGAGCCGCGCGTGCCGTTCCTCGATCGTGAGTTCCTTGATGTGGCGATGCGCTTCGATGCCGCGCACAAGATGGTCGGCGCCGGCTTTGGCGGGCGTCGCATCGAAAAGGCGGTGCTGCGCGAGGCGTTCGACGACTACCTGCCGGACAGCATCCTGTGGCGGCAGAAGGAACAGTTCAGCGATGGCGTCGGCTACGGCTGGATCGACGGGCTGAAGGCGCATGCCGAAGCACAGGTGAGCGACCGTGTACTGGCGGCGGCCGACAAGCGCTTCCCGCACAACCCGCCACAGACCAAGGAGGCGTACTACTACCGCCACCTGTTCGAGCAGTTCTTCCCCAGCCGTGCGGCGGCCGAGACCGTGCCGGGCGGCAAGTCGATCGCTTGTTCGTCGCCGGCCGCCATTGCCTGGGACGCCAGCTTCGCCGCGGCGGCAGATCCGTCGGGCCGCGCGATCGCCGGCGTGCACGAACAGGCACTGGCCTAAGCCCTCAAAAAGGGGACGGAGGGGATTAAGTCGTTTGTGCCACTAACGCCTTAATCCCCTCCGTCCCCTTTTTGTATGATCGCCCCCTGCGCATTGGGGAATGTTCATGGACGTACAGGCAGGTGGCGACGTGCCGCCCACGAAATGGGGATGGCGTTATCTGGCCTGGGCCGGGGTGCCGTTGCTGGCTGGCGTACTGCTGGCGCGGTATGCCGGGCCGGCGGCGCCCGAGGCGGTTGCCCGCGCCACCGCCGCCGAAGGCAGCTGGGCGCAGCACCTTGCCTCACCGCTGGGCCTGTTCCTGCTGCAGCTGCTGGTGCTGCTGCTGGTGGCCAAGGGCGCGGGTGCGCTGCTCAAGCGCTTTGGACAACCGGCGGTGATCGGCGAAATGGCCGCCGGCCTGATGATGGGGCCGCTGGTGCTCGGCAGCCTGCTGCCGCAGCTGCATGGTGCGCTGTTCCCGGCCAGTTCGCTGGGTCCGCTGGGCATGCTCAGCCAGCTGGGCGTGCTGATGTTCCTGCTGGTGGCCGGTGCCGAGCTGGACCTGGCGGCGCTGCGTGGCCGCCGGCGCTTCGCCTTCATGGTCAGTCATGCCGGCATCGCGGTGCCGTTCGTGCTCGGCGTGGCGCTGGCGATCTGGCTGTATCCGCAGCACGGTCCGCAGGGTGTGGGCTTTACTGCATTCGCATTGTTCGTCGGCATCTCCATGAGCATCACCGCGTTCCCCGTGTTGCTGCGCATCCTTGCCGATCGTGGGATCACACAGACGCCATTGGGCCAGACCGCGATCGCCTGCGCGGCATTGGGCGATGCCACCGCCTGGTGCCTGCTGGCCTTGATCGTCGCCGCCGCCCAGGCCAGCGGCTGGTTGCCGGCCAGCCTCAACCTGCTGTGCGTGGTCGTGTTCGTGGCGCTGATGCTGGGGCTGGTGAAGCCGTGGTTTGCCCGCCAGCAGATCGCGCCGGGCCGTGAGGGACGTTGGTTGCTGGGTATCCTGCTGCTGTCACTGGCCAGTGCGCTGATCACCGAGATGCTGGGCATCCACGCGTTGTTCGGTGCATTCGCTGCGGGCGTCGCGGTATCGTCCAACGCGCAGCTGCGCGACCTGTTGATGGCCCGCGTCGAACCGTTCGCGGTGACCCTGCTGCTGCCACTGTTCTTCGCCATGACCGGCCTGCGCATGCGCGCCGATGCGCTGCAGGCCAGCGATGTCGTGTTGTGCGTGGTGGTGATCGCGGTGGCCACGACGGGCAAGCTGCTGGGTACCTTCAGTGCCGCGCGCAGTGCGGGCATGCCCACGCGCGAAGCGTGGCGGTTGGGGGCGCTGATGAACACCCGTGGCCTGATGGAGCTGATCGTGCTCAACCTGGGCTACGAGCTGGGCCTGCTCGGCGATCGGCTGTTCGCGGTGCTGGCGATCATGGCGTTGGTGACCACGGCGATGACCGGGCCGCTACTGAACCTGATCGAGCGGCGCCGGGGCTGAGCGCTGGACGGTCGTGCCGGCCGCTGGCCAGCATCCTCATGATGCTGGACACACCTGCATGGATGCCGGCCAGCGGCCGGCACTACCGCTACCGCGCCGGTACCAGCGTCATCGTGTGCTGCGCTTTGCCGGGCAGGAACGGTGTCGGCCGCCCATGCACCCAGTCTTCGTGGCCGGCGCCCCAGTACGGCGACAGCGGGTGCCCGCTCTGGCCGCCGGGCATGTGCACGATGCCGTCGGCCTCGTGGCCGGGCGAAACCACCATGCGTTCGGAGGCGCCGAAGTTCGGCGTCTGCACGCGCGGCATGTCACGGTCACCGGGCAGGGGATCGGCGGGCATGCACAGCCAGCGCTTGGCAATGTCCGGCAATGCACGCGCGATGGGATGGCAGAGCGTCGCGGTGTTGCGCTCTCCCCAGGTGCGCTGGGCCAGTGGGCCCTGCTTGGCCAGCTCGCTTTCGGTGCGGCGTGCGGCATCAAGCAGCAGCGCGTCCCAGCTGTCGTAGGCCGGTGGCAACAGGTTGGCGGGGCGTTGCTGCAGCATCGGCCAGGCCACGCCTTCCAGTTGTGCCAGGCGCGGGTCCAGATAGTCATCGCCCAGCTGCGCGTTGGCCGGTGCCAGCAGTGCTTCGGACAGGGTATCCATCACCTGCGTGCGGAACGCGCGCACCACCCGGTAGCTGACCGAGCCGGCCGAGGCCCGGCCGCCCCATTGATGGCTGACCGCCTTCAAGCGCTTCAGTGCAGGGTCGTCACTGCGTTCGATGACGTCATGCAGCAACGCCCACCAGCGCTGCAGGAACACGGCGCGGTCGTCGAGCTGGATCGCCAGCAGGTCGTGTTCGTCGAAGCGGTCCTGGATGGCGAGCAGGTCGCGGATCTGCTGCGCACGCGCGCCGAGGTCATAGCCACCGTTGCCGACGCTGGCCAGCGCCTCGCCGTCGAGGACGCGTCCGTTGGCGGTCCACAGGCGATGGTTGGGGGGATCGATCAATGCAGGCGAGGCATCGCTGCGGATCGGCCACGGTGCGCAGTCCTGGTTGCTGGCGGCCGTGAAGCCGGCCGGCGCACAGCCGGGGCCGCGGTCAGGGCGGGCGCCGATCAGCCGCCAGGCAATGCGGCCGCTGCGGTCGCCGACCACCAGGTTCTGCGCGGGAATGCCGGCGCGGTCGGCGAAGTGCAGTGCACCGTCCAGGTCACCGGCGCGGGCCAGATCAGCGAAATCCAGGCGTACGGCGCCGGGCAGGTGTGCGACCCAGCGCAGGGCATCGCCACTGCCATCGGCATGGGGGTGCAGGATCGGCCCCCAGGCGGTTTCGCGTACCGGGAACAGCACGTCGGCCTGGCCGGCCACCGCAATGCGTTCTTCGTGCACGGTCACCGTGGCGTTGGCCGGTTCCGTGCGGTAGTCCGCCGTGTCGATGTAGCTGTTGGTGAAGCCCCAGGCGACGTGGCCGTTGCTGCCGACGATCACCGCCGGCAGGCCAGGGAGCGAGAAGCCAGTGACGTCGACCTGGCCGCCGGCAGCCTGCGGGTCGGGGTAACGCAGGCGCACCCGGAACCACAGGCCAGGCGCGCGCAGGCCCAGGTGCATGTCGTCGGCGACGATGGCGCGGCCGTCCGCGGTGAGTGCGCCGGCCACCGCGAAGTTGTTGCTGCCGATGACGTCCGCCTCCTCCTGCTCGGTGCCCGGCTTTCCCTTCAATGTGCGCAGATCGAGCTGGCTGGCATCGGGCAGAATCGCATTGCCGGTGGCTTCGCCAAACAGCGGTGCATCCCATTCGGTGCCGTCGTGGGCAATCAGCGCGTACAGCGCCGGCGGCACCACCGCACGGATGCGGCTGAGGGCAAGCTCGGTCTGGTTGTTCGGGTCCTGCAGGTCGGCGTACATGGCCAGCCCGGCCAGCACGCTGTCGCTGGCCTGCCACGGTTGCGGTGACTGCCGCAGCAGCAGGTAGGCCCATGGCCGCACGGAGAGATCGGTAAGGCCTTCGTTGACGCCATCCACATAGGCGCGCACGACCGCGCCGTTGTCGCCCAGCGCGGTATCCAGATGCGCCTCGGTGCGGGCGCGCAGGCGGTGCACGCGCATGCGCTTGTCAGCTTCAATGGCCTTCGGCCCGAACAATGCCGACAGCTCGCCGGCGGCACTGCGGCGCATCAGGTCCATCTCGAAATAGCGTTCCTGCGCATGCACATGGCCGAGTGCGCGCATCGCGTCGGCCTGGCTGCCGGCAGTGATGGTTACCACCCCCAGCGCATCGCGCTCGATGGTGACCGGCTTGGCCAGGCCCGGCAGCGCATGCTCGCCGTCCAGGTCGGCCAGGCTGCCGCGCAGCAGGAGCCACAGGGCCAGTGCGGTGACCAGCACGATGGCGACCAACACACCCAGCACCCAACGCCATGTACGTCGCATCGCACGTCCTTTCCGAACTTGTGGGCTGATTGTAGCCGCAGGCGCAACTGCGACTGATTCCGATTAGATCACCGTATTTTGAAATGCGGCACCCTATGCCGCATCGATTCACAGGAGCCCCCCCATGAAAGGCAACCCGGACGTCATCGCCTGCCTGAAGGAACTGCTGCGCGGCGAACTCGCTGCCCGCGACCAGTACTTCATCCATTCCCGCCGCTATGAGGACCAGGGCCTGTTCGCGCTGTACGAACGCCTGAACCACGAGATGGAAGAGGAAACCCAGCACGCCGACGCGCTGCTGCGCCGCATCCTGTTCCTCGGCGGCGACCCGGACATGCGCCCGCATGCCACCGAGCCGGGCAAGACCGTGGAAGAGATGCTGCAGAAGGATCTCGACACTGAATACGCGGTTCGGAACAATCTCGCCGCCGGCATGAAGCTGTGCGAAGAGAAGGGTGACTACGTGAGCCGCGACATGCTGCTGGCGCAGCTGAAGGACACCGAGGAAGACCACGCCTGGTGGCTGGAGCAGCAGCTGGGCCTGATCAAGCGCATCGGCCTGGAGCTGTACCAGCTGAGCAAGATCGACGGCAACGGCGCTCCGGCGCACTGAACCGGCACCGCGATCCGGTAGGGCCGACTGTTAGTCGGCCGCTCTCCAAACGGCAGCCGACTAACAGTCGGCTCTACCAGAGGCAAAAAGCAGCCGACCAGCGGTCGGCTCTACCAGAAGAAGCACAGCGTTCTGTCGCCCGCCAGCACCGGAGCATCGCCAGCCAGCTTTCGCCAGCCAGCCGCTCCACCGCCCGCCAGCCGACAACGAAAAAGCCGGGGAATGCCCCGGCTTTTTCGTGTCTGGTCTCCGGCAAGGCGTGTCAACCAAGGTTGACATCCACCAGGGGCAAGGCCCCAGCCTTTATTCCACCGACAGCCCTTCCACCTTCTGCCAGCCGCGCGGCAGCAGGTGGCCGCGGGTGGCGCGGGCGCCGAGGTAGGCGTCAAGCTCGTTGAACTTCAGCCCCATCGTGCGCTGGCCACTGCGCACCTGCAGGGTCTGCCCCGGGCTGATCGCCACGATGGCGACCACGCGTTCGGTGGCGAGCTTGGCCTTGGGGATCTCGATGATCTTGTTGCCCTTGCCCTTGTCCAGTTCTGGCAGGTCGTTGGCGGCGATCGCCAGCAGGTTGCCCGAACTGGTCACCGCCACGATGCGGTCGGTGGCGACGTTGGCCACCACCGACGGGGTCAGCACGGTCGAACCGGCTGACAGGTTCAGCATCGCCTTGCCGGCCTTGTTGCGGCCGATCAGGTTCTCGAAGCGGGTGACGAAGCCGTAGCCGTGGGTGGAGGCCAGCACGAAGCGGGTGTCCGGCTCGGCGCTGGCCAGGGTCACGAAGCTGGTGCCCGCGGCCGGCGAGAAGCGGCCGGTCAGCGGTTCACCGTTGCCACGCGCGGAGGGCAGGGTGTGCACCGGCGTCGAGTAGGCGCGGCCCTCGCTGTCGAGGAACGCGACCTGCTGCGTACTGCGCGCACGCACCGCGCCCTGCAGGGCGTCACCATCACGGTAGGACAGGGCGGACGCATCGACGTCGTGGCCCTTGGCGGCGCGGATCCAGCCCTTCTCCGACAGCACGACGGTCATCGGCTCGCTCGGCACCAGCTCGGTCTCGTCGATGGCCTGCGCGGCCTGGCGCTGCACCAGCGGCGAACGGCGCGCGTCGCCGAATTTCTTGGCATCGGCGGTCAGTTCGTCGCGGATCAGCTTCTTCAGCTTGGCCTTGCTGTCGAGGATGCCGAGGATCTTCTCGCGTTCCTTGGCCAGCTCGTCCTGCTCGCCGCGGATCTTCATCTCTTCCAGGCGGGCCAGCTGCTTCAGCTTGGTTTCCAGGATGTACTCGGCCTGTTCCTCGGACAGGCCGAAGCGCGCGATCAGCGCCGCCTTCGGTTCGTCCTCGGTACGGATGATGTGGATCACCTCGTCCAGGTTGAGGAAGGCGACGAGCAGGCCTTCCAGCAGGTGCAGGCGGCGCTCGACCTTCTGCAGGCGGTGCTGCAGGCGGCGGGTGACGGTGTTGCTGCGGAAGGTCAGCCATTCGCTGAGCAGCATCTTCAGGTTCTTCACCTGCGGACGGCCGTCCAGCCCGATCACGTTGAGGTTGACGCGGTAGCTGCGCTCCAGGTCCGTTGTCGCGAACAGGTGGCCCATCAGCTGGTCGGCGTCGACGCGGTTGGAACGTGGCACCAGCACCACGCGCACCGGGTTGGCGTGATCGGATTCGTCGCGGATGTCTTCCAGCCACGGCAGCTTCTTGGCGCGCATCTGCGCGGCGATCTGCTCGATCACCTTCGACGGCGACACCTGGAACGGCAGCGCCGTCACCACGATGTTGTTGGCTTCCTTGTTGAAGGTCGCACGCGCACGCACGCTGCCGTTGCCGGTCTCGTAGATGTTCCGCAGATCGTTGGCGGCGGTGATGATCTCGGCGCTGGACGGGTAGTCCGGGCCCTGCACGTGCTCGCACAGGTCGCGCACGGTTGCATCGGGGTTGTCCAGAAGGTGCAGCAGTGCGCTGACGATCTCGTTGAGATTGTGCGGCGGCACGTCGGTGGCCATGCCCACGGCGATGCCGGTGGTGCCGTTCAGCAGCAGGTGCGGCAGCCGCGCTGGCATCCAGGTCGGTTCCTGCAGGGTGCCGTCGAAGTTCGGTGCCCAGTCGGCGGTGCCCTGGCCCAGTTCGCCCAGCAGCACTTCGGCGATCGGGGTCAGCTTGGATTCGGTGTAACGCATCGCCGCGAACGACTTCGGGTCGTCGCTGGAGCCGAAGTTGCCCTGGCCCTCGATCAGCGGGTAGCGGTACGAGAACGGCTGTGCCATCAGCACCAGCGCCTCGTAGCACGCGCTGTCGCCATGCGGGTGGTACTTACCGATGACGTCACCGACGGTGCGCGCGGACTTCTTCGGCTTGGACGCGGCATTCAGGCCCAGCTCGCTCATCGAATAGATGATGCGGCGCTGCACCGGCTTCAGGCCGTCGCCGATGAACGGCAGGGCGCGGTCCAGGACCACGTACATCGAGTAGTCGAGGTAGGCGCGTTCAGCGTACTCGCGCAGCGGCAGTTGTTCGAATCCGTGGAACACGGGGCGGGCAAGTTCGGTCATGCGGCGTTGTTACCTGTTGTCGGGAGGCGGCGACGGCGGTCGCCGCTCGCAATCCTGTGATTATCCGGATGCGGCGGGGGATGCCAAGCCGCGCGCAGGGTCCAACCCGGTTTCCAGGCCGTGTCCGGCCCGTGCCAGGTAGCGCCCCGGTGGCAGCCCGAAGTGGCGGCGGAACACGGTGACGAAGGCGCTGGCGCTGCTGAAGCCCAGCGCGTGGGCGATATCGGCCACGCTGCGGCCGTCGGTCAGCTGGCGCAGGGCTTCGGACAGCCGGGCCTGCTGCCGCCACTGGGCGAAGCTGAGGGTGGTCTCGTCGCGGAAGTGGCGGGTCAGGCTGCGCGGCGACAGCCCGGCCCAGTGCGCCCATTCGGCCAGGCTGCGCTCGTCGGACGGGTCGGCCAGCAGCTGCGAGGCGATCTTCAGCAGGCGCCGGTCATGCGGCATCGGCAGGTGCATGCGCTGGCGCGGCGCGGTACGGATCTCGTCCAGCAGCACCTCGATGATGTGCTGGCGCTCGGGCGTGGTGTCGTAGCCCAGCGGCCATTCGCAGATGCGGTCGGCCAGCGCCTGCGCCAGCTTGGACAGGCCCAGTACGCAGGGATCGGCGGGCAGGGTGGCGCAGGCCGGTGCGGCCAGCGCCATGCCCCAGCCACGCAGCGGGCCGTCGAGGGTGACCGTATGCGGCTCCAGCGGCGGCATCCAGCCGGCCGAGCCCGGCGCCAGTGACCACGTTCCGTGCGAGGTGCGGGTGGTCAACAGGCCGCGTTCGACGCAGATCAGCTGCGCGCGCTGATGGTGGTGCCAGTCCACTTCACGGACCAGGCCCAAGGGGCTGTCGAAGCGGAAGGCGACAACCGGTGGCCCGTCATTGCGCTCGAACCAATCCAGGGCGTCGTCGCGCAGCAACCGCTTGGGAGGGGGGATTTCTGCCTTGTTCATCATATCCGCTGGCTGAAATGTGTCATCCATTGGCTGAATTGTACTACCGGGCCACCTGACCAGATCATTAAGGTAGGCGCCTTCGTTGATCCAGCCCGCTGCTGCAACACAGCATTCGATGCCAGATCGAATATTTCCATTGAGAAATATTTTTTTTGGAAGAGAATGCTCCCCCATGATCTGTCCTGCAACCACTCCCCCCAGCTTCGGCCTGCTGCTGCGCCAGGTGCGCGATGGCCTGGTCCGGCAACTCGACGCGTCCATGGCTGAAGAAGACCTGGGTATCGGCTTCACCCATTACATCGGGTTGAAGGTGCTTTCCAACATGGCTCCGTGCACGGCCAACGAGCTGGCCCAGGCCATCGACCAGGTGCCCAGTGCGGTGACCCGCCTGCTGGACAAGCTGGAGTCGCTGGGCTGCGTCCGCCGCGAACCGCATGCCCAGGACCGGCGTGCGCTGCAGATCGTGCTGACCGATGAAGGCCGCGCACTGTGGGCGCGGCTGAAGCTGCGTGGCGACGCGGTGATGGATTACGCCCTGCGTGATCTTTCCGCCGACGAGCGCACGCAGCTGCTGTCCCTCCTCACCCGAATCCGCGATTCCCTGACGACCCCATGAACCCGATCCCGCAATCCACTCTCCGCCGGTCCGGGCGCGCGCTGCTGGTATCAGCGCTGGCCCTGGCCCTGGCCGCCTGCGCCAGCAGTCGTGGCCTCAACCCGCAGGGCCACGTGCTCGACGTGGACAGCCTGCACAGCGAACGCACCCTGGCCGACACCGACCTGAGCGCCACCGGCTTCCCGGCGCAGGACTGGTGGAAGGCACTGGGCGATGCGCAGCTGGACGCGCTGGTCGCCGAGGGCCTGGCTGGCCACCCGAGCCTGGACGCTGCCGATGCGCGCCTGCGCCAGGCGCAGTCGCAGGTCGGTACCGCGCGTGCCGATCGCCTGCCCAGCCTGTCGGTGTCCGGTGGCTATACCGGTCTGCGCCTGCCCGAGTCGATGGCCGGCAGCGAGATGGGTGGCCATTACGCTGGCAGCAGCCAGGTCGCGTTTGATTTCAGCTATGGCGTGGACCTGTGGGGCGGCAAGCGCGCTGCCTGGGAAGCGGCCGTGGACGGCGCCCATGCCGCCACTGTCGAAGCCCAGGCTGCACGCCTGAACCTGTCCACCGGCATCACCCAGGCCTATGCCGACCTGGCGTATGCATGGCAGCTCAATGACGTGGCCGAAGAAGAGCTGGGCCGCTCGCAGAAGTCGCTGGAACTGACCCGCCAACGCCGCAGCGCCGGCATCGACAGTGATCTGCAGGTGCGCCAGGCCGAGGCCCGCGTGCCCGCCGCGCAGCAGCAGGTGCAGGCCGCGCAGCAGCGCATCGATGCGGCCCGCACCGCGCTGGCCGCGCTGGTCGGCAAGGGTCCGGACCGTGGCCTGTCGATCCAGCGCCCGCAGGCGTTGAATCCGATGGCGCTGCAGCTGCCGGGCGTGCTGCCCAGCGAACTGTTGGGTCGTCGCCCGGACATCGTTGCCGCGCGCTGGCGCGTGGAAGCGGCCGACAAGCAGATCAAGGTCGCCAGGACCATGTTCTACCCGAGCTTCAACCTGACCGCACTGGCTGGCGTCGTCGCACCGAACGTGGGTGATCTGCTGAAAAGCAGTTCGACCTTCGCCTACATCGGACCGGCGCTGAGCCTGCCGATCTTCGAAGGCGGCAAGCTGCGCGCCAACCTGGCCAACGCCGATGCGCAGTACGACCTGGCGGTGGCCAACTACAACCAGACCGTGCTCGATGCACTGCGCGACGTGGCCGACCAGGTCAACGCGGTGCGTTCGCTGGCACAGCAGGCGCATTCGCAGCAGCAGGCGGTGGATACCGCACGTTCGGCCTTCGACCTGGCCCAGCAGCGCTACCGCGCCGGCATCGGCAGCTACCTGGACGTGCTGACCGCGCAGTCCACCCTGCTGCAGTCGCAGCAGCAGCTGGCCGGCCTGCAGTCGCAGCAGGTGCAGACCTCGGTGCGCTTGAGCAAGGCGCTGGGCGGTGGTTTCCAGCCCTCTGACGCCGACCGCGCACCGATCGCCTCCCATTCCGATTCCTCGCATTCCTGAAGACTTCCGCCATGAGCCAGACCCAAGACACTGCGGCCCCGGCCGCCCCCAACCGCCGCGGCAACCTGCTGCGCGGCCTGTTCGTGATCGTCGTGCTGCTGCTTGCCGCACTGGCGTTGTGGTACTTCATGTTCGGCCGTTGGTTCGAAGAGACCGACGACGCCTACGTGCAGGGCAACCAGGTGCAGATCACCCCGCTGGTGGCCGGTACCGTGGTCGCCATCAACGCCGATGACGGCATGCGCGTGGAGCGCGGCCAGCTGCTGGTGCAGCTGGACCCGTCCGACACGTCGGTGGCGCTGCAGCAGGCCGAAGCCAACCTGGCCAAGACCGTGCGCCAGACCCGTGGCCTGTACCGCAGCGTGGAAGGCGCACAGGCAGATTTGAACGCCCGCCAAGTGACCCTGAAGCGCGTGCGCGACGATTTCGCCCGCCGCAAGGATCTGGCCGCCACCGGCGCCATTTCCAATGAAGAACTGGCCCATGCCCGTGACGAGCTGGCCGCTGCCGAAGCCGCCGTGGCCGGTTCGCGCGAGACCGTCGAGCGCAACCGCGCGCTGGTCGACGACACCGTGATCGCCACCCAGCCGGACGTGCAGGCGGCCGCCGCGCAGCTGCGCCAGGCCTTCCTCAACAATGCCCGCGCCGGCATCGTCGCGCCGGTCACCGGTTACGTCGCCCGTCGTTCGGTGCAGGTTGGCCAGCGCGTGCAGCCGGGCAATGCCCTGATGGCGGTGGTGCCGACCGAGCAGATGTGGGTCGAGGCCAACTTCAAGGAAACCCAGCTGCGCCACATGCGCCTGGGCCAGGAAGTTGAGCTGAAGTCGGACCTGTACGCCGGTGACGTGAAGTACAAGGGCCGTGTCCAGAGCCTGGGCCTGGGCACCGGCTCGGCGTTCTCGCTGCTGCCGGCGCAGAATGCCAGCGGCAACTGGATCAAGATCGTTCAGCGCGTGCCGGTACGCATCGCCATCGATGCCAAGCAGCTGGCCGAACACCCGCTGCGCATCGGCCTGTCGATGAAGGCCGAAGTGAGCCTGCGCGACCAGAAGGGCGAAGTGCTGCCGAGCACCCCGGCCAAGGGCACGGTGTTCGACACCGACGTGTATGCCAAGCAGCTGCATGATGCCGACGAGGTGATCCACACGATCATCCAGGGCAACCTGCCGCAGCAGGCGAAGGTGGGTTGAGGTCGCCATGTCCGCACAAGCTCCAGCCGCGCCCGGTGCTCCGGGCGCCCCGGCGGCGCCGGGTACGGCCTCCGGGTTCCTGCCGCCCAGCGTCGCCCTGTGCACCGTCGGCCTGGCGATGGCGTCGTTCATGCAGGTGCTCGACACCACCATCGCCAACGTCTCGCTGCCGACCATCGCCGGTAACCTCGGCGCCAGTTCGCAGCAGGCGACCTGGGTCATCACCTCGTTCGCGGTCAGCACAGCCATCGCGCTGCCGCTGACCGGCTGGCTCAGCCGCCGCTTCGGCGAACGCAAGCTGTTCGTCTGGGCCACGCTGGCCTTCGTCATCACCTCGCTGCTGTGCGGCCTGGCGCAGAGCATGGGCATGCTGGTGCTGTCGCGTGCGCTGCAGGGTTTCGTGGCCGGCCCGATGTACCCGATCACGCAGTCGCTGCTGGTCTCGATCTATCCACGGGAGAAACGCGGGCAGGCACTGGCGCTGCTGGCGATGATCACGGTGGTGGCGCCGATCTGCGGACCCATTCTCGGTGGCTGGATCACCGACAACTACAGCTGGGAATGGATCTTCCTGATCAATGTGCCGCTGGGCATCTTCGCTGCGCTCGTTGTGGGCAACCAGCTGAAGGGGCGCCCGGAGCACATCGAGAAGCCGAAGATGGACTACGTCGGCCTGGTCACCCTGGTGATCGGTGTCGGTGCGCTGCAGCTGGTGCTCGACCTGGGCAACGACGAGGACTGGTTCTCGTCCATGAAGATCGTGGTGCTGGCGTGCGTGGCCGTGGTCACGCTGACGGTGTTCCTGATCTGGGAACTGACCGACAAGGATCCGATTGTCGACCTGAAGCTGTTCCGGCATCGCAACTTCCGCGCCGGTACGCTGGCGATGGTGGTGGCCTACGCGGCGTTCTTCAGCGTGGCGTTGCTGATTCCACAGTGGTTGCAGCGTGACATGGGCTACACCGCGATCTGGGCGGGCCTGGCGACAGCGCCGATCGGCATCCTGCCGGTGATCATGACCCCGTTCGTGGGCAAGTATGCATCGCGCTTCGACATGCGCATGCTGGCTACGATTGCGTTCATTGTGTTGTCGATGACCAGCTTCCTGCGTTCGAACTTCAACCTGCAGGTGGACTACAACCATGTGGCGGGCGTGCAGCTGATCATGGGCATCGGCGTCGCGCTGTTCTTCATGCCGGTGCTGCAGATCCTGCTGTCGGACCTGGATGGGCGCGAGATCGCGGCGGGCTCAGGCCTGGCCACCTTCCTGCGTACGCTGGGCGGCAGTTTCGCGGCGTCGCTGACGACGTGGCTGTGGGCGCGGCGCACCCAGGTGCACCATGCCGACCTGACCGAGCACATCTCGGTCTATCAGCCGGGCATGCAGGACCAGGTGACAGCGATGGGGCAGGGCGACCTGCAACATGGCGCAGCGGTACTGAACAACATGATCAACCACCAAGCATCGCAGATGGGCTTCAACGACATCTTCTTCCTGCTGGGCTGGATCTTCCTGGCGATCATCGCGTTCCTGTGGCTGGCCAAGCCGCCGTTTGGCGCAGGCGCAGGTGCGGCCGCCGGTGGCGGACACTGAAACTCCCTGGAAACACGTGCTGTATTTTGACCCCGCCGCAAGGCGGGGTTTTTGTTTGTGCACCGCGGGTCGCACGGGCCCTGCCGTTGGGATCGTGCCGCGGCGCAGGTTCAGCGCGTGCGATAGACGCGCTTGAACACCACCCGATCGCAGAACAATCGGGTGATGGCCCACATTCCCGCCACAAGTACGGCGCCGCATGTGAGCCAGCCAGCAGTGGCCTGCAATCGGCTGCCGACCAGTGCGCCGCAGATGATGGCGGCAACAAAGACCAGCATTACGGCCTCCTTCGATGCGCCGTAGTGGACCTCGGCCTGGCATCCCACGCATACGCGTACGCCGTGGTTCGAGCCGGTATGGCAGTGAGGGCAGATGATGCTGCGCTGCATGGGTGCGTCCTTTGGGGAAGGGGGAGGGCGCTGGTCAGGTCGTGGCGATACACCTGCAACCGGCTTCTGTAAATCTGCCTTCCACCGAAAAGGAATCGGGTAAATCTCGACTAGGAAAAGTACGAATTGAACGGCTAAAGTGAAATGCGCCCCAAAAGGAGGCCGTTCAAGGTCTGGTAACGACGCGCCGGGAGGCGGTATGCAGCAGCAGGCGACTGCCGGGTGGTGCTAGATACGACAGTTCCAGCGGTAGATGCGATGCCAGGCTCGCCAAACCCCGGAAACGAAAAAACCCGCTTTCGCGGGTTTGATCATCTTGAGTCATGGTGCCCAGGAGAGGACTCGAACCTCCACGGTTTTACCCGCTAGTACCTGAAACTAGTGCGTCTACCAATTCCGCCACCTGGGCGACTCAGGAGATGAATTGTGCGGTACGGCAGAGGATGTGTCAACAACATTTCACACCTTTTTCTGCGGCTGCACGCCCAGGTGAAGCAGCAGGCTGCGCATTGCCGATGACAACTGCGCCCACTCGGCAAAACAGGCGCACAGGCGGCGCTGTGCCCATGCATCGGCGAGCGGTACGGCGACGGTATGCGTGCTGCGCCGATGCTGGCGGGCGATGGTCCGCGGCACGATGCCGACACCAATGCCGTGGCCGACCATGATGCATACGCCTTCGAAGGTCTTCATGCGGATGCGTACGTCCAGGCGGCGCCCGATGTCGCGCGCCTGGTCCTCGATGTAGGTCTGCAGTGCATTGCCATCGGCCAGTGCGACGAAGGTCTCGCCGGCAACATCGGTGAAGGTCACGCTGCGCTGCGATGCGAATCGGTGGTCTGCGGGCAGCAGCATCACCAGTGGATCTTCGGTGACCACATGCTGCTGCAGGCCGGCAGCGTCGACCGCATCGCTGATGATGCCGGCCTCGGCCTGGCCAGCACTGATCGCACGCACGACTTCAGGGCTGGTGCGCTCCAGCAGTTCCACGTGCAGGCGCGGGCGTTCGGCCAGCCACGGTGCCAGCCGAGAGGGCAGGTAGTTGGTCAGCGCTGCGGTGTTGGCATACAGATGCAGGGTGCCGCGCGCACCGTGCGCGAACGCCTGCAGTTCACCGCGCAGCTGTGCCTGCTGCTGCAGGATCAAGCGTGCATGGTGGGCGAGCGCGGCACCGGCTTCGGTCAGGCTGACGCCGCGTGGGTGCCGGTTCAACAGCGGGGTACCGGCATCGGCTTCGATCGTGCGCAGGCGCTCACTGGCTGAGCCCAGTGCCAGGTTTGCCTGCGCGGCACCGGCCGTGATGCTGCCCGCCTCGGCAATGGCCAGGAACAGGCGCAGGTCGGCGATATCCATCCGCATGTGATGCCCTCATCGCAACGCCTGCGCCTTCGGATCAGCCGAAGGCGAGGCCGGGAAGACCGCATTGTGCGCCGAGCGGCCGGCCGATCCAATGAAGGCATGAATGAATCGATGTACTTCTACGTGCTGCTGGTGGTGGTGTTCGCGCTGGCCGGTGTGGTCAAGGGCGTGACCGGCATGGGGTTGCCGACAGTGGCGATGGGTCTGCTCGGTGGCGCGCTGTCGCCGGTGGCGGCGGCATCGATGCTGTTCATCCCCACCTTCGTCACCAATGCGTGGCAGCTGTTGTCCGGCCCCTCACTGGGCCACATCGTGCGGCGCCTGTGGCCGATGATGCTGGCCGTGGTGGTGGTGACACTGGGTTCGGCAGCGCTGCTGGTGCGGGTCGATCGCACCTGGTCGCGTGTTGCGCTGGGCGTTGCGCTGGTGGTTTATGCGGCCTATGCCCTGCTCGCGCCGGTGTTCCGCGTACCGCAGCGGCGCGAGCGATGGCTGGGGCCGCTGGTGGGGGCGTTGTCGGGTGTGGTGACCGGCGCCACCGGCGTGTTCGTGATGCCGGCGGTGCCGTACCTGCAGTCGCTGGGGTTGCAGCGCGAGGAGCTGGTGCAGGCGCTGGGGCTGGCGTTCACTGTGTCGACGATTTCGCTGACCACTGGCCTGGTACTGCACGGCGCATTCGGCATCCAGCAGCTGGGGCTGAGTACGCTGGCGGTGCTGCCGGCATTGCTGGGCATGTGGCTGGGGCAGGTGATCCGGCAGCGCATCAGTGCGCGGGTGTTCCGCGCCTGTTTCCTGGGTTTCCTGCTGCTGCTCGGGCTGGAGCTGGTGCTGCGGCCGCTGTTGTGATGCCGGCCGCCGGTCGCGGCGATGCCGAATCACGGGCATGAAAAAACCCGCTTTCGCGGGTTTTTCTCATTCTCGACGTGGTGCCCAGGAGAGGACTCGAACCTCCACGGTTTTACCCGCTAGTACCTGAAACTAGTGCGTCTACCAATTCCGCCACCTGGGCGTCGAGGAGCGAGATTATGGAGTGTTGTTACGGGGGTGTCAACACCCTTGTGAAGATCATTGCCGATACCGGGTCGGAGTTCCTTCCTGGAGGAGAAAGAGTCGAGCCTCAGGGCCGGATTACAGGCAAAAAAAATCCCCGCCGAAGCGAGGAATTTTTTCGTTGGTGCCCAGGAGAGGACTCGAACCTCCACGGTTTTACCCGCTAGTACCTGAAACTAGTGCGTCTACCAATTCCGCCACCTGGGCGTTCCAGAGGCGCAATTGTGAAGATGAATCCGCAGGCTGTCAACGACTTCCTGAATATTTTTCATGCAAGGCCTTCAAGACAGCCGCTGACCCGTTCTGCACGCCGTCAGCGGCTACCATGTAGGGCGATGACTACCAAAAAACCAAGCAAGGGCGGGAGCACCTCCCGCAGCCAGGCCCCGAAGAAGGGCGCCAAGGCGGGCACGGCCCGCACCACCAAGCCGGGGAAGCCGTTGCCGGGCTGGTTCCCCGAATTGAATGAAGGCGGCGCACCACCGCGTGGTCGCAAGGTCCGCAGCGCCGATGCCGCCGCTCCGGGCCCGGCCCCGGGCCGCAAGCTGCCGCCGACCGGCAAGGTGATCGACGATCCCTATGCCGCCCGCGAAGCCGAGAAGTACGAACAGCCCATCGCCAGCCGCGAGGCCATCCTGGCCCTGCTGGAGCGCTGCGAAGGGCCGCAGACCGCTGAAGAACTGGGCGCGCGCCTGGGCTTGACCGCGCCGGATCGGGCCGAGGCGCTGTCGCGCCGGCTCGGTGCCATGGTCCGCGACGGCCAGTTGGTGCAGAACCGTCGCGGCGGTTTCGCCCCGATCCAGAGCCTGAACCTGGTCACTGGCGTGGTGATCGCCAACCCGGAAGGGTTCGGCTTCCTGCGCCCGGTCGAAGGCGGCGACGACCTGTTCCTGCCGCCGTATGAGATGCGCAAGGTGATGCACGGCGACAAGGTGTTGGCCCGCGTGACCGGCATCGATCACCGTGGCCGTCGCGAAGGCAGCATCGCCCGCGTGCTCGAACGCGGCATGACCCGCCTGATCGGCCGCTTCAGCATCGAAATGGGCATCAACTATGTGGTGCCCGACGACAAGCGCGTGCAGCGCAACGTGCAGGTGCCGCCGGACCAGACCGGTGGTGCACGCGACGGCCAGCTGGTGGTCTGCGAACTGACCCAGGCGCCGGACAGCCGCCGTCCGCCGATCGGCCGCATCATCGCCGTGCTCGGCGACAAGCTGACCGCGTCGCTGGTGGTGGAGACCGCCATCCACGGCCACGAGCTGCCGTTCGAGTTCCCGCAGGAGGTGCTGGACGAAGCGGCCTCGGTGCCGCTGGTGGTCGAGCCCGCAATGATCGGCGACCGCGTCGACCTGCGCAGCACGCCGCTGGTCACCATCGACGGCGAGGATGCCAAGGACTTCGACGACGCGGTGTACTGCGAGCCGAATGCCGAGGGTTTCCGCCTGGTGGTGGCGATCGCCGATGTCTCGAATTACGTGCGCCCCGGCACGCCGCTGGATGAGGAGGCGCAGAAGCGCGCCACCTCGGTGTACTTCCCGGGCTTCGTGGTGCCGATGCTGCCGGAGACGCTGTCCAACGGCATCTGCTCGCTGATGCCGAAGGTCGACCGCATGTGCTTTGTCTGCGACATGCAGATCGACCGCGATGGCCTGGTCACGCATTCGCGCTTCTACGAGGCGGTGATGAACTCGCATGCGCGCCTGACCTACACCCAGGTGTGGAAGGCGGTGGGCGAGGACGATGCCGATACCAAGGCCTGGATGGGCGACCTGCTGCCGCAGGTGCAGCGCCTGCACCAGCTGTACAAGGTGCTGTCCAAGGCACGTGCCAAGCGCGGTGCCATCGAGTTCGAAAGCAGTGAAGTGCGCTTCGTGCTGGACAACCGCGGTGAAGTGACCCAGGCCGGCATGCTGGTGCGCAACGACGCGCACAAGCTGATCGAGGAGTGCATGATCGCGGCCAACGTCGAGGCGGCCAGGTACCTGCTGTCGCGCCATGTGCCGGCGCCGTACCGCATCCACGAGAAGCCGCCGGAAACCAAGTACGCCGACCTGCTGGAATTCCTCAAGGAGTTCAAGCTGAGCCTGCCGCCGTGGTCGAAGGTGCGCCCGGGTGACTACACCAAGCTGCTGAAGAAGATCCGCGACCGCCCCGATGCCACGCTGCTGGAATCGGTGCTGCTGCGCAGCCAGAGTCTGGCGATCTACAGCCCGGAGAATCACGGTCACTTCGGCCTGGCGCTGGAGGCGTACGCGCACTTCACCTCGCCGATCCGTCGCTACCCTGACCTGCTGGTGCACCGCGCGATCAAGCACGCGTTGTCCGGCAAGCCGCTGGACAAGTTCACCTACAACGCACGCGAGATGGCTGCGCTGGCGCTGCAGTGCTCCGAGCGTGAGCGCCGTGCCGATGAGGCCGAGCGCGAGGTCGACGAGCGCTACCGCGCCGCGTGGATGGAAAAGCACGTGGGCGGCCAGTTCGATGGCGTGATCAGTGGCGTGACCAGCTTCGGCCTGTTCGTGGAGCTGGACGAGTCGAAGGTGCAGGGCCTGGTCCATGTGACCCAGCTGCCGCAGGACTATTACAAGTTCGACGCGACCCGCAAGACGCTGACCGGCGAGCGCCGTGGCAGCAGCTACCGGCTGGGTGATCGCGTGCGCATCCTGGTGCTGAAGGCCAGCATGGAAGAGCGCAAGATCGACTTCCGCTTGGTCGAGCACAAGGGTGAGGATGAAGGCGATGGCCTGCCGCCGCTGCCCGAGCGTGGCAAGCCGGCCAAGCGGAAGAAAGAGAAATACTGATGACCGTGGTAGTGCCGGCCGCTGGCCGGCATCCATGGCACCCTCGGCACCGACGGGTTGCCGGCCAGCGGCCGGCACTACCAGGAGACATCGCATGCAGGGCCAACCCGAATACAGCGGCGGCTGCCAGTGCGGCGCGATCCGCTTCCAGGCGCGAGGCGAGCTGACCGACAGCTCGATCTGCCATTGCCGGATGTGCCAGAAGGCCTTCGGTGCCTACTATGCGCCACTGGTGTCGGTGCGCGGCGTGCAGTTCAGCTGGACCCGCGGCCAGCCGCGCTATTTCCAGTCGTCCAACGTGGTGCGGCGTGGCTTCTGCGCCGACTGCGGTACCCCGTTGACCTATGAAGCCCCCGACGGCGTGGCCGTGGCCGCTGGTGCCTTTGACCAACCCGAACGCCTGCCACCGACCATCCAGTACGGAGTCGAACGCAAGCTGCCCTTCGTCGACAGCCTGGCCAGCCTGCCGGCGCGGCGCACCGAGGAAGACATCGCGGCGCTGGATTTCCTGGCCACCATCGTGTCCCACCAGCATCCGGACCACGACACCCCGCACTGGCCGCCGCGCAGCCGATAAGCCACCTGTAGCGCCGAGCCCACGCTCGGCTGCTCTGGGTTCAGGCTTCATCGGCCGCCGCCCGCCGAGCATGGGCTCGGCGCTACAGAGGGCCGGCCGCAGCGCCCGGCCCGCCGATGCTCTACCATAGCCACCCCCTTTCCGGTCCCCGCCCGCATGAGCAAGAACAGCCAGTGGATTGTCGGCGTCAACGCCGTCGCCTCCTCCATCGAGAACGACGCCGAGAACGTCCGCGAAGTGCTGGTCGAGGCCGGTGCGAAGAACCCGCGCCTGACCGAGATCGAGGAAAACGCCCGCCGCAAGGGCATCGACGTGCGCAAGGTGAACAGCCAGGCGCTGGACGGTGTCGGCGGTTCGGTACGCCACCAGGGCGTGGCCGCGCGCTATGCCGCCGCCCGCACCTACAGCGAGAACGAGCTGGAAGGCCTGGTCACTGCAGCCGAGGGCAAGGCCCTGCTGCTGGTGCTGGACGAGGTGCAGGACCCGCACAACCTGGGCGCCTGCCTGCGCTCGGCCGCTGCCGCCGGCGCGACTGCCGTGATCATCCCCAAGGACAAGTCGGCCACGGTCAATGCCACCGTACGCAAGACCTCGGCGGGTGCCGCCGATCTGATCCCGGTGGTGGCGGTGACCAACCTGTCGCGCTGCCTGAAGGACCTGCAGAAGCAGGGCGTGTGGATCTACGGCCTGGCCGGCGAAGCCACCGCCTCGCTGTACCAGCTGGACCTGAAGGGCAACATCGCCCTGGTGCTGGGCGGTGAAGCCGATGGCCTGCGCCGCCTGACCCGCGAGAACTGCGATGGCCTGGTCAAGATCCCGATGCCGGGCGAGATCGAGAGCCTGAACGTCTCCGTCGCGGCCGGTGTCAGCCTGTTCGAGGCCGTGCGCCAGCGCGGTTGATCGGCAGCAGCGGCTGTGTCGACCAAGGTCGACACCCACCAGGTAGTCGCCAACCTTGGTTGGCGCTCTTGCCGCCTCACCCCGCGCTGCCGCCCAGTGCCTTGAACAAGGTGACGTCGTTGTTCAGCTGGCCCTGGCGCACGCGCGCCAGCGACAGCTCGGCATCGCGCCGGGTCTGCTGCGCTTCCAGCCAGGTGCGCAGGTCGGTGGCACCCACGCGGTAGCGCACTTCCTGCGCCCGTTCCACTTCCACCGCTTCGTCGTACGAAGCCTGCGAGGCCGCCACCTGGCGCGCCAGCTGCTCGCGTGCCGACAGCGCGTTGTCCACTTCCGAGAGCGCGGTATACAGCGTCTTGCGGAAATTGGTCGCGGCGATCTGGTAGGCGGTGCCGGCGATATCGGTATCCAGCTGCGCGCGCTGCAGGTTGAGGAACGGAAGCGACAGGCCGGCGCCCAGCGTGGCCACCGGGTTGCGCAGCACGTCACCCAGCGACGTTGCACTGGAGCCGAGGCTGCCGGTCAGGCTCAGCGCCGGGTAGTACTGGGTAGCGGTCACCTTGATGGTCTTCAGGCTGTTGCGCAGGCGCAGTTCGGCCGCGCGCAGGTCGGGACGGCGACCGAGCAGGTCGGTCGGCAGGCCCTCCGCGATGCTGGGGCTGCGTGCGCCGAGCAGGTCCTGCGGTTCGTCCTGCTGCGGCCAGGGCGTGCCGTCCAGCAGCACGGTCAGTGCATTGCGCGCCTCCACCCGCTGCTGTTCCAGCGCACTCTGCGAGGAACGCTGCGACTGCAGGTTCTGCAGTGCCTGGCGTACTTCCAGGCGCGATACCGCACCGGCGTCGAAGCGGGCCTGGACCAGTTCGCGGGTACGTTCCAGCCGCTCCAGGTTGGCCTGGCCGGTGGCGATGGATTGGTTGAGATAGGCCAGGTTCCAGTATTGGTTGATGGTGTCGCTGATCACCAGCAGCGCGGTGTTCTGCCGGTCTTCCTCGCTGGCCTCGGCTTCCCAGCGGGCGATGTCGCGCTGGGTGCGCAGGCGGCCCCACAGGTCCACTTCCCAGCCCAGCGAGACGCCGGTGGAATAGCTGCGGCGCCAGTCGTCGGCCTGGTCGGTGGCGCGGCTGGCGCTACCACTCACACCTGAAGACGAAGGCTGCGGCCACAACGCGTTGCTGGCCAGGCCGGCCTGCAGGCGCGAACGCTGCACGGCCAGGCCAGCGGCGGCAAGATCGCTGTTGGCGGCCAGCGCCTGCGCCACCAGACGGTCGAGACGTTCATCGCCGAAACCGGTCCACCAGGTGTCCTGGCGGATGTCGCGGCCCGGAGTATCCAGGCTGCTGCGCGGATCGTCGGCGGGCGCATTGAGGGCGGCGTCGCCACGACCGTAGGTCGCCGCCACGTCGGGGGCCTGCACCGGATAGCGGCCCATCGATGCGCAGCCGGACAGGGCGAGCAGTACAGCGCCCGCCAGCAACAGGCGCGAGGGGGCAGGGAAGGGCAGTCGGGTCATCATCTTCATTCGCGGGCCAGGGCCTCCACTGGGTCGAGCTGCGCGGCGTTACGCGCGGGCAGGAAGCCGAACGCAACGCCGATCAGGGTCGAGCAGGCGAAGGCGGCGACGATCGAGGCGGTGGAGAACAGCACCTGGAAGTCGCTGGCGAAGCGGCCGATCATCGAGCCCAGCAGCAGGGCCAGGCCGATGCCGAGCACGCCGCCGAGCAGGCACACCAGCACCGCCTCGATCAGGAACTGCTGGCGGATATCACTCTGCCGTGCACCGACGGCCATGCGCACGCCGATCTCGCGGGTACGCTCGGTCACCGAAACCAGCATGATGTTCATCACACCGATACCACCGACCAGCAGTGCGATGGCGGCGATGGCGCCGATCAGCAGGGTCATCGTGCGCGTGGTCTGCTCGATGGTCTGGCGGATCTCGGCGCTGTTGCTGAGGAAGAAGTCCTCGGTGCCATGGCGCATCGTCAACAGGCGGGTGATCGCTTCCTGTGCCGCATCCATCGGCGTGGCGTCGTCCACGCGCACGGTGATGCTGGACACGTGGCTCTGGCCGAGCATGCGCGACATCACCGTGGTGTACGGCAGCCACACGCTGAGGCTGGTGCTGCCGCCGAAACCGAAACTCTGGCGCTTGGCCACGCCGACCACGCGTGCCGGCACATTGCCGAGCAGGATCACCTGGCCGATCGGATCGACATCGGGGAAGAACTGGGTCTGGGTGTTCTCGTCGATCACCGCCACCTGGCCGAGGCCCTTCACCGCATCGGCATCGAAGAAGCTGCCGCTGAGCAGGGTCACGCCCTTGACCCGGAAGAACTGCTCGCCGACGCCGCTGACCTGGGCGGTGGAGGACTGGTTGCGGTAACGCGCGGTGACCGAGGTCGACACGCTGGGCGTGGAGCTGTCGACGTAGCTCTGCCGGGCCAGCGCATCGGCATCACTGGCTTTGAGCGTCTGCACACGGGCCGAGCGCATGTCTCCGAAACCACGGCCGGGGTAGACATCGATGGTGTTGGTGCCGAGCGCGCTGATGTTCTGCAGGATCTGCTGCTGCGAGCCATTGCCCAGCGCCACCACCGAGACCACCGAGGCGATGCCGATGATGATGCCGAGCATGGTCAGGAAGGTGCGCAGCCGATGTGCATTCATCGCCAGCAACGCCATGCGGAATGCTTCGGTGAAGCGGTCGCGCGCGGCCCGCCAGCTGTTGCCGCGGGCGACGCCGGTGCTGGCCTCGCGCTGCGCGCGGTAGGTCGGTGCATTCGGGTTGGCGCGGTCGGCGATGATCTCGCCGTCGCGGATCTCGATGATCCGCTGCGCGTGTTCGGCCACGCTCATGTCGTGGGTGACGATGATGATGGTGTGGCCTTCGGCGTGCAGCTCGCCGAGGATCGCCATCACTTCCTCGCCGGATTTCGTGTCCAGCGCGCCGGTCGGTTCGTCGGCCAGGATCACCTCGCCGCCGTTCATCAGGGCACGGGCGATCGACACGCGCTGCTGCTGGCCGCCGGACAGCTGGCCCGGCTTGTGGTGCATGCGGTCGCTCAGGCCCAGCCGCTGCAGCAGCTGTTCGGCACGCGCGTTGCGCACCGGGCCGGGGCTGCCGGCGTACACCGCCGGCACTTCCACGTTGCCGCGCGCATCGAGGTCGCCCAACAGGTGGTAGCGCTGGAAGATGAAGCCGAAATGCTCGCGGCGCAGTTTGGCCAGCTCGTCCGGCTCCATCTTCCCGGTTTCGCGGCCGGCCACCTGGTAGCTGCCACGGGTGGGGCGATCGAGGCAGCCGAGGATGTTCATCAGCGTCGACTTGCCTGAGCCGGACTGGCCGACGATGGCCACCATCTCACCGGCGTGGAGGTCGAGGTTGACGTCGCGCAGCACGGCGATCACATCGTCGCCGGCCGGGAATTCGCGTCGCAGGTCACGCAGGCGCAGCAGCGGCGCCGTCGTGCTCATCGGCGCCCCATGCCCGGGCCGCCGACCCGCATCTGCATGCCGCCGCGGTTGCCGCCGCCGGCGCTGGCACCGGCCGCACCGGCTTCGCCGACCACCACGCGCTCGCCTTCCTTCAGTCCCGACAGGATCTGGGCCGAGGCGCCGTTGTTGATGCCCACGGTTACCTTGCGCGGCTGCGGCTGGCCCTTGTCGTCCAGCACCCGCACCATGCGCTCGTCGCCACGGCGCTTCGGCCCCAGTGCCACCGCCGGCACCATCAGCACGCCCTTGGCCTGCTTCAGCAGTACCGACACCTGCGCGGTCATGTCGATGCGCAGGGTGCCATCCGGATTCTCCACGTCGAACAACGCGTTGTAGTAGACCGCGCTGCTGGAACTGGAACTGGACGAACTGCTGGAACTGGACGAACTCTCGTTGGCGATCGAGGCCGGCGCCGGATTGATCTGGCGCAGCGTGGCGTGGTACTTGCGGTCCGGATCGCCCAGCGTGGTGAAGTACACCGGCATGCCGGCCTTGATCTTGACCACGTCGGCCTCGGAGATCTCGGCATTGACCGTGACCACGTCCAGCCGTGCCAGCATGACGATGGTCGGTGCGGTCTGGTTGGCGTTCACGGTGCGACCTTCCTCGGCCACCACCGCCACCACGGTGCCGTCCATCGGCGCGGTAATGCGGGTGTAGGCCAGGTTGGCGCGGGCGGTGCCCAGCTCGGTTTCGCGGCCCTTGATCTGCGCCTCGTAGGACTGCAGCTGGGCGCGGGCGGTCTTCAGCTGCGCCTCGGCGGCATCGTATTCCTGGCGCGAGGTGGCCTCGGCGGCCAGCATCTGCTGCTGGCGCGCGAATTCCAGTTCGGCCTGGCGCAGGGTGGCCTGCTGCACGGCGCGCTGGGCGGTGACCTGGTCCAGCGAGGCCTGCGCATTGAGCACCTGGTTCTGCTGGGTGGTGGCGTCGATCTCGGCGATCAGGTCGCCTTCCTTCACGGTGTCGCCCAGCTGCACCTTCAGCGATTTGATCTGGCCCGAGGCCTGGGCACCGACGCTGACCAGCTTGTAGGCGTCGATCACGCCGGTGGCGTCCACCGTCTGCTCGATGTCACCACGGCTGACGGGCGTGGTCGCCACCGCCGGGGCGGCGGGCTTGCGCAGCAGCCACCAGGCGGCTGCGGCAACGGCAAGGGCGAGCAGGGCGATCAGTATCAGGCGACCCCGGCGGGTCGCGGGCAGCAGGCGGAACGTCACGTCGTGGCTTCACTCTCGGGGCCGCGGTGGCGGCGTTGGTGGGCATTGTGAAGACCGGGCGATGGGCGGCTCAATCCTCGGGGTATGTCTCTATGTAACACTGTCGGTGAATACGCGTAACCACAGGTATCCCGCCCATGGCTGGATACACTGGTACGCATTGCCCCGGATGCGGTTCAGCTGCCGACACGGGATGATCGCGACATGGAGACTGAAAACACGATGCATCGACTGCTGATCGTCGACGACGACAACGACATCCGCACCCTGCTGGCCGAACAGCTCGGCCGGGCCGGCTACCAGGTGAGCACGGCCGCAGACGGCACCGCCATGCGCCAGCTGCTGGACCGCGAACACGTGGACCTGATCGTGCTCGACCTCAACCTGCCGCGCGAGGATGGCCTGACCCTGTGCCGCGACCTGCGCGCGCGCTCGAACACACCGGTGATCATGCTGACCGCGCGTGCCGAGCCGATCGACCGCGTGCTGGGCCTGGAAATGGGCGCCGACGACTACCTGGCCAAGCCGTTCGAACCGCGCGAGCTGCTGGCACGCATACGCAACGTGCTGCGCCGGACCGAGGCGCTGCCGGCGAACCTGGAGCCGCTGGCGGTGCGCCGTGCGCGCTTTTCGCGCTGGGTGTTCGATCTGGAGCATCGCCACCTGGTGGACCCGGACGATCGCGTGGTGGTGCTGTCCGGCGCCGAGTTCCGCCTGCTGCGGGTGTTCATCGCCCACGCCAACAAGGTGCTGTCGCGCGAGCAGCTGGTCGCGCTCAGCAGCGGCCGCAACTACGAGGCACAGGACCGCGCCATTGATCTGCAGGTCAGCCGGCTGCGCAACAAGCTGGGTGACGACGGTGGCCCGGACGGACTGATCAAGACCGTTCGCAACGAAGGCTATGTACTGGCCTCCTCGGTGAACCTGGAATAAGCCGCGATGAAGCGCCTGCGCCATTTCCTGTCCTCGATGGTCGGGCGGTTGTTCGTGATCCTGCTGCTGGGCATGAGCGTGGCCGCGATCGGCGCGACCATGCTGGCCACCTCCAAGCGCCAGCAGGAGTTCGAGCGGCAGAACCTGAACCGCATCGCCGACCGCCTCCAAGGCTACGTCAACCTGCTCGACGGCAACCCCGAACTGCGCGAGCGCCTGCTCGAAATCGGTGGGCCGAGCGTGCGTGCGCTGCAACCCGGCGCACGCCTGGGGCGGGCCGATACCGCGTTGATGGAAGTACTCGATGACCGGCCCGGGCCGGTCGCACGCGCGCATGTGCACTTCGCTTCGTTCCGCTCCTGCATTCCCAAGCTGCAGGACCTGCTGCCCCCGCCGCCACCGGGGCATCGCAAGCATCCGCGCGAACGTGATCCGGCGTTCATCCCGCCCAAATGCCGTGCGGTCGACGTGACCCTCAACGACGGCACGCTGCTGAAGCTGGCGCTGGATTCGCCGGCGGTGGCACACAACGGCATCCTCGCCGTGGACCCGTGGTTCCTGACCCTGCTGGTGCTGGCGATCGCGGTGCTGGCCTATATCGTCGCGCGCATGGCCAGCGCGCCGCTGCAGGAACTGGCCGCAGCCGCCGAAGACCTGGGCGACGACCTGCAGCGCGATCCACTGCCGCTGCGCGGCCCGCGCGAAGTGCAGCGTGCCGCCGAAGCCTTCAACGCCATGCAGCATCGCCTGCAGCGGCACCTGGCCGAGCGCACGCAGATGCTGGCGGCGATCACCCATGACCTGCAGACCCCGCTGACCCGGCTGCGCCTGCGCCTGGAGAATGTCAGCGACGAGGTGCTGCGCGAGCGCCTGATCGGCGATCTGGCCGCGATGCAGGCGTTGGTGCGCGAAGGCCTGGAGCTGGCGCGCAGCGCGGAGAGCGCCGAGCAGCGCGCCGCACTGGACCTGGATTCGCTGCTGGAGAGCATCGTTGAAGACACGGCCGAGGGCGGCGGAGATGTCGTCTTTGAAGGTGGCAGCGGAGCGGTGTTGATGTTGCGTCCGCTGGCCATGCATCGCCTGTTTTCCAACCTGGTGGACAACGCGGTGATGTATGCCTACCGGGTGCGGGTACGGGTCGAGCGTAGTGGTGGCGCGATCACCGTGGTGGTGGCCGATGACGGCCCGGGCCTGGCCGAGGATCAGCTGGAAGCCGTGTTCGACCCGTTCGTGCGGGTGGAAACCTCGCGTTCGCGCGAAACCGGCGGCGCCGGTCTGGGCCTGACCATCGCCCGCGCCCTGGCTGAGAAAGACGGGGCGCGGCTGTGGCTGCGCAACCGCGTCGAAGGCGGGCTGGAGGCGGTAGTGCAGTGGCCGGCCAGTGCACAGGTGACGCCGCCGGGCCGCGCGGGCTGAGCCTTCGCGGCTGGCGATGGTGACGCCGTGGGCCGGGTTTGGCCTATCATCTGCGCATCTTCCCAGTTCCCCCCCGATGAGCCAGCCCGTCCCCGCCGGCATGCCGTCCCGCGCTGCCCGGCAGTTCCCGCATGCTGCCAGGCCCGGCAGCCCTGCCTGGCCGCCGCCGCTGCACTGATGGCCGGACAGGGGGACATGGGGCGCTGGGTGGAGCGCTGCGGATCAGATATCGGTCGATGGCTGCGACAGGGCCTGCTGTGGCTGCTGCTGGCCCTTGCACTGCCGGTGGCAGCGCAGGAGGGGGCTCCGCCACTGCGCGACTACGCCATTGATGTATGGACGTCGCGCAACGGCCTGCCGCACAACTCGCTGCGCGACATCGCGCAGACCCCCGAAGGCCACCTTTGGTTCGCCACCTGGGAAGGCCTGGTGCGTTACAACGGGCTGGATTTCACCGTGTTCGACCGCAGTACCCGCCCGGGCCTGCGCGACAACGGCATCGGCGCGCTGTTCGTCGACCGCCAGGGGGGGCTGTGGATCAGTGATTCGCGGGGCAATGTCAGCCATCGCGGCAACGATGGCCAGTGGCGTGTCTGGGAGCACCAGGCCGATACCCCGCAGGTCCTGATCCAGTCCATGCAGATGGACAGCCAGGGCCGCTTGTGGCTGCTGTATGAAGGCAAGGGCATCGGCTATCTGACGCCGGACACCGGTATCGTCTACCAGGCTCCGGCCGCCGACCTGCCGATGGCGATGAGCTTCACCAAGCTGGTGGTCGATGCGCAGGACCGGGTCTGGGTCGGCACGTTGGATGGACTGGTGCTGCGCGACAACGATGGCGTGCTCAAGCGCGCGCCAGCGACTTGGGGGCTGGGCGCCGGCAGTGGCCTGTCATGGCCGTACCGCGCTCCGGATGGCGCGCTGTGGATCGTCGCCGGCGAGCGCCTGTACCGGGTGGAGGATGATCAGCTGGTGCTGATGCACCGCCTGCCGGGGCAGCTGCACCTGACCTCGATGCTGCAGGATCGCCATGGTGACCTGTGGCTGGGCACCGAGAACCAGGGCCTGCTGCGGATCTCAGCGCATGGCCTGGAGCGCCTGCCGGCGGGCCTGAACCTGCCGGGTGGGCGCGTGGTCAGCCTGCGCGAGGATGCCGAGGGCAGCATCTGGGTGGGTGCCAACGGTGGCCTGTACCGCCTGCGCGAAACACTGTTCAGCAGCTACACCGAGCGCGATGGCCTCAGTGGCGACTATGTGCGCACCGTGTTCGAGGACCGCGAACGCCAGCTGTGGGTCGGCAGTGCCAGCGGCCTCGACCTGCAGGCTGCTGATGGCCGCTTCCGCGCGATGCCGCTGCACAACCGCGGCGGCAAGGCACCTTCGGTGCTCAGCCTGGCGCAGGGTCCGGACGGTGACCTGTGGGTCGGAACGTTCGGTGATGGCGTCTACCGTCTTGGCCCCGATGGCCGGCTGCGGCACAACTATGCCGCCGCCGATGGCATGCCGGGCGGCAACATCCGCGCGATCAGCGTGGACCCGCAGGGTGTGGTCTGGGCCGGCACCCAGAAGGGCGTGGTCCGCATCGACGGTGACCGCGTGCAGGTGTCAAGCGTTGCGGGCATGCCCAGCGGCCTGATCACCGCGCTTGAGCACGATCACCAGGGCAACCTGTGGATCGGCACCATCGAGGGCATCCGCGTCCTGCGCGGCGACCACGTGCAGTCGATCGACCTCGCGCCGATGGGCGGTGGCCGCAGCGTGTTCGGCTTCCATCAGCTGGGTGACGCGATGTGGATCAGCAGCGACCGTGGCCTGTACCGCTGGCGCAACGGCACGCTGGCACGGGTGGGGCTGGAGCAGGGCATGCCGGTGGATGCGGTGTTCCAACTGGTGCCGGATCGCCTTGGCAACGTGTGGATCAGCAGCAACCGCGGCGTGCTGCGCACCGACATGGCCACCCTCAACGCCGTGGCCGATGGCCGCGCACCCCGGGTGGTGGTGGAGCGCTACAACGAGATTGACGGCATGGCCAACGCGCAGGCCAACGGCAGCTCCGGGCCATCGGCGATCCTGCGCCAGGACGGCACGTTCTGGGTGGTCACCGCCGGAGGCCTGAGCACCGTCGATCCGCAACGCCTGCAGCGTTTCCGCGAGCGTCTTTCACCGCCGGCAGCGATTGAAAGCGTGCAGGTGGATGGCGCCCCGGTGCATTGGGAAGGCCCGGACCGCAACTACATTCCCGGCGGCCGGCGCTTGGCGGTGAGTTATGTCGGCCTGAGCTACCTGATGTCTGATCGGATCCGCTACCGCACGCGGTTGGACGGCCTGGATACGGGGTGGGTCGAACGCGGCCCGCAGCGCAGCGTGGAGTTCGTCGGCCTGCCGCCGGGCGACTACACCCTGCACGTGGCCGCTGCCCATCCGAGCGGCAGCTGGGGCCAGCAGGAAGCGGTATGGAGCTTCACCGTGGAGCCGTTCTGGTGGCAGCGACGCAGCGTGCAGGTGCTGGGTGGACTGCTGCTGCTGGCCGGGCTGGTGGCGCTGTACCGCCTGCTGCTGCAGCAGCTGAAGGCCAGCAACCTGCGCCTGGCGCGGCGCGTGGACGAGGCGACCTTCGACCTGCAGGCCAAGACCGTGCACCTGCAGGCGCTGAACCAGGAAAAGACCGAACTGGCCGAGCGCCTCGCACGCCAGGCCGAGGCATTCGAACGGCAGGCCCGCGAGGATGCACTGACTGGCCTGGCCAACCGCCGTGCCTTCGATGAAACGCTGGCGCGTGACTTCGCCCGTTCGCAGCGCAGCGGTCATCCGCTGTGCCTGGTGGTGCTGGATATCGACCACTTCAAGGACGTCAACGACCGCCACAGCCACAGCATCGGTGATGCGGTGCTGGTGCAGGTGGCGCGGTTGATTGCAGCCGCCAGCCGCGATTCGGACCTGCCGGCGCGGACTGGTGGCGAAGAGTTCGCGCTGCTGCTCAACGACACCCGCCTGGAGGAAGCCGCACAGCTGTGCGCGCGCCTGCGCGGCCTGTTCCATGACCACCCCGACTGGGCCGGCGTGGACGGACTGCGCGTGACCTTCAGCGCAGGGCTGGTGGAGCTGGATGCCGACGACCGCACCCCGGCACTGCTGTACCAGCGCGCAGACCGCGCGTTGTACCGCGCCAAGAGCGACGGCCGCGACCGAACGAGCATTGGTTGATCGCATCCACGCATGGCGTGGATCTACCGTCCGGTGAGTGGTGGGTGCGGACCGTTGGTCCGCACTGCGTGGATGCGGTTGCGCCGTTGGCTGGCTTACCGCGGCCAGGCGTTGGCGATCGTGCAGAACAAGCGCGCGGTCTGTTCGGTGTCATACACCGCGCTATGCGCCTCGTTGGCATCCCAGCCCAGCCCGGCGGCGGTGGCCGCACGCGCCAGCACGGTCTGACCGTAGGCGATGCCGGCCAGGGTCACCGTGTCGAACACGCTGAACGGATGGAACGGGTTGCGCTTGTGCCCGGTCCGCGCCACCGCTGCATTGACGAAGCCGAGGTCGAAATGCGCGTTGTGGCCGACCAGGATCGCGCGCTGGCAGCCGTACTTCTTCATGGCCGCGCGTACCGGGGTGAAGATGTGGTCCAGCGCCGCCTTCTCTTCCTTGGCCAGCCGGAACGGGTGGTCGAGGATGATGCCGGTCACTTCCAGCGACTTCGGGTCGATCTCCAGGCCCTCGGCCGGCACCACGTGGGCACTGGCGGTCTGGCCGGGGTAGAGCAGGCCGTTCTCGTCCATCTCGATCGGCACGGCGGCGATTTCCAGCAGCGCGTTGCGCTGGCTGTCGAAGCCGCCGGTTTCCACGTCCACCACCACCGGCAGGAAGCCGCGGAAGCGTTGTGACATCGCGCGCTGCGCCTGGGGGACTGCGGAATCGGGAGCGGCGGCAGGTGCGGGGGTGGGGTCAGTCATGCGTGAATTCTAGCAGAGCGACCCTGAGCGCCCGGCCAGCCTTCGGTGCATGCGTTCCCTGCGCGGGCGTGTGTCGACCAAGGTCGACACCTACCGGGACACCGCGCGCTCAGGATTCCGGTAGGTGCCAACCTTGGTTGGCACACGGTGCGCCGACCAGGTTTGGCGATTACCGGACTGCTGGCCGTGCAGGCGTGGCCGAGGGAGACCACCGCGCCAACCACGCATCCACGCTCAGCCTGCCGGCGCCGGTGAAGATCAGCGGCAGCAGCATCGCCATGAACAGTACTGGCAGCTTGAAGTTGCCGAAGCCCTGGTCAGTGATCGCGTAGCCCATGGCCAGGTCGGCCAGCGAGTTCCACTCCATCGGCCAATGCACCGCATAGGTGGCCACTACGGTCAGCACCAGCAGGCTGGCGGCGGCAAACCGGGTGCCGAAGCCAACCAGTAGGCAGGCCGCGCCAATCAGCTCGAACCAGGTGGCAAGCTGCCAGTTCAGGGTGGCCGGCAGCTGGTCGAACGGGAACGGGAAAGCGTCCTGCAGGTCGGCGAACCAGTTCTGGCCGTGCAGCTTTTCGCGGCCGGATTCGAAGTATTCCCAGGCCAGCAGCAGGCGCAGGCCGAGCGGGGCCAACCAGGGGGCGAGACGGTCCAGCTGGCCACGCGTGGCGGCCAGGGTCGGAAGGTTCATCGGTGGTTCTCCGTGGGGGAAAGGGCGTCAGCCAGGGACTGTGAGCGGGCCGATCACGCCGGCCTGCAGGAACTGCTGCAGCAGCGCGGCACCGGGCCCGGCCAGCGCCTCCTCAGCCAGGCCGTTCGCAGCGGCCAATTGCCGCAGATAGGCATGTCCATCGAGGCCGGGTCGTTCGCCGACGCTGGACAGCAGGTATACCGCCAGCGGGCTGAGCACGGCGAAGCGCACTTCGCCATCGGCCTCGCGGCGGACCAGCAGGCCGGTCGGTTCCGCCGGCGGCTGAATTGGCGCATCCTCGGCACCGAGTCGATGCACCGGCCACTGGTACAGCAGCGGCCACGCCAGGGGTGAGCGCTGCAGCGGTACCTGCAGCGGATCGATGTCGCCGGGTGCCGGCAGCGGCTCGGCCTGCAACTGGTACAGCGCGGTCTCCACCCACTCGTAATGAGCGAGTTCGGCCAACGCCGGGTGCGGCAGCTGCGGCTGTGCCTGCAGCCACTGCACGAATTCGGCGGCCAGTTCGGTGAACAGCGGTGTCTGGCAGCGGTGGGTGGCGAAGTAGTGGCGCACCAGGTCGCTCCAGGCGGGCTCGCCGAGCAGGCGCACGCAGACCGGGAAGCCGTTGCTCAACAGGCCGAGCAGATTGTTGAACAGCAGCCGTTGGTACACCGCGACCCGGCGTGCCTCCAGCCCAGCCGGCGGTGGCACGCCCTGCGGATCGCGCAGATGGGCAGTGAACGCATGCTGCTGCGCGCGCAGGGTGCCACGAGCGTCAGTCATGTGCAGTCCCCCCGTGCGTCGCCTGCAGGCGGCGGATGGTCTGCAGTTCGCCCTGCAGCTCGGCGTATGGGGGGAAGTTGAAATCGCGCTCGAGCAGGGTGGGGCGTGGGCCGATGCGCGCGTAGGTACGCGCCAGCAGCTCCCAGACCGGGTCGATCACCGCGCTGCCATGGGTATCGATCTTCAGGTCCGGCGCCTCGTCCAGGTGCCCGGCCACGTGCAGGCAGACGATGCGCTCTGCGGGCAGTCCGGCAATGAAAGTGTCGGCGTCGTAGCCATGGTTGCAGGCATTGACGTAGACGTTGTTGACGTCCAGCAGCAGATCGCAGTCGGCTTCGGCAAGCACCGCGTTGGTGAAGGCCAGTTCGTCCATCGCCGGTTCCGGTGCCAGGTAATAGGACACGTTCTCCACTGCAATGCGGCGGCCCAGCAGATCCTGCACGCGGGCGATGCGTGCCGCAGTGTGGCGCACCGCTTCGTCGGTGAACGGGATCGGCAGCAGGTCGTACAGGTGACCGTCGTCGCTGCAGTAGCTCAGGTGCTCGCTGTACAGCGGCACGCGGTGCTTTTCCAGGAACTGGCCGACCTGTTCCAGCAGCTGCGTATCCAGCGGCGCGCTGCCGCCCAGCGACAACGACAGGCCGTGGCAGCTCAACGGATGGCGCTGCGCCAGTTCGGCCAGTGCATCCCCGGCGGGACCACCCACATGGATCCAGTTCTCCGGCGCGCATTCGAGGAAATCGAAGTCGCCTGCCGGGGCGTCACGCAGGTCCTGTAGCAGCGCCCGGCGCAGGCCCAACCCGGCGGCCGCCGCACGAAGCGGCGACCGCGGGTGGACGAGGCTGGCGCGGACGTCAGTGCTTGCCACCGCACTTGCCTTCGCCGCACTTGCCTTCAGCCGACTTCTTGTCGCCTGTCTTGGCAGCGGCTGCACCAGCAGCCTTGCCCTTGTCGGCACCGCACTTGCCTTCGCCACACTTGCCTTCGGCAGCCTTGCCCTTGTCACCGCCGCACTTGCCTTCAGCGGTCTTGCCGTCGGCGCCGCACTTGCCTTCGGCGTGCTTGGTATCGGCAGCCTTTGCCGCCTGGCCAGCCACCAGGTAGCCCTGGGCCAGGTCGCTCATGCTCAGGGCCGAGGCACTGGCGGTCATGCCCAGGCCGGCGGCCAGGGCCGTAGCGGTCAGCAGGGACAGGGTCTTGTTGGAACTGCTCATCGGTCTTGCTCCTAGGTGGAGGGCAGGTGCCCGGGGTGAATCGATGGTGCAGCGATCCTACTCAACGAATCCTCGCCAAGAACTCAAATTTTCGTGAGATTTGTTACAGAGGGGGAGACCGGTGGCCGGAACGCCCAAAAACAAAGGGCCGCTGTCACCAGGACAGCGGCCACCGTGGAGTCGACTCCGGTGTTGCAGTGCAGCGTCAGGGCTGGCCGGTGCTGGAGGTCTCGTCGCGCTTTTCACGCGGCGGCAGCGGCTGCTCACCGTGCACCAGGAACCACACGTTCTCGGCGATGTTGGTGGCGTGGTCGCCCACGCGCTCCAGGTTCTTGGCCATGAACAACAGATGGGTGCACGGGGTGATGTTGCGCGGGTCTTCCATCATGTAGGTCAGCAGCTCGCGGAACAGCGCGGTGTACTGCGCGTCCAGGCGGGCGTCATCCTCGCGCAGTTCCAGCGCGGCATCGGCGTCGTTGTCGCGGTAGGCGGCAATGGCGCGGCGCACCTGCTGCGCGGCCAGGCGGCCGAGCGCCCGCAGGCCCTGGATCTGTGGCAGCGGCGGCACTTTGCCCAGCGCGATCGAACGCTTGGCAACGTTGGCCGCGTAGTCGCCGATGCGCTCGATGTCGGCCGGGATGCGCAGGCCGGCCAGGATCTCGCGCAGGTCGCGTGCCATCGGGCCACGCAGCGCCAGGCGCATCACGTCATGGCTGATCTGCTGCTCCAGCGCATCGATCGCTTCGTCGTTGGCGATGATGCGATGGGCGGCGTTCTCGTCGCGCTTCTCGATCACGTCCATCGCCGCTTCGAGCTGAGCGACGGCCATCTCGCCCATGCGCACGATTTCGGCCACCAGCCGCTGCTGTTCTTCGTCGTAGCTCTTGACGATGTGGTCGTTGGGAAGATTCATGTTCATTCCACTCTGTAGAGTCGAGCCATGCTCGACTGACGTTATCCGTAGAGTCGAGCCACGCTCGACTGACGTTAGCTGTAACTCGACTGACGTTTCAGCCGAAGCGACCGGTGATGTAATCCTCGGTCTGCCGCTGCGACGGCTGCGAGAAGATCACTTCGGTGCGGTCGTGCTCGATCAGGTCGCCCAGGTACATGAAGGCGGTGTAGTCGGACACGCGCGCGGCCTGCTGCATGTTGTGGGTGACGATGACGATGGTGTACTCGTGCTTGAGCTCTTCCACCAGCTGCTCGATGCGGCTGGTCGAGATCGGATCCAGCGCCGAGGTCGGCTCGTCCAGCAGCAGCACCGACGGGCGCAGGGCCACGGCACGGGCGATGCACAGGCGCTGCTGCTGGCCACCGGACAGGCCCAGTGCGCTCTGCCCCAGCTTGTCCTTCACTTCGTCCCACAGTGCGCCCTGGCGCAGCGCCTGCTCGACGCGGTCGGCCATGTCGGCCTTGCTCAGCTTCTCGTGGTGGCGGATGCCGTAGGCCACGTTCTCGAAGATGGTCATCGGGAACGGCACCGGCTTCTGGAACACCATGCCGACCTTGCTGCGCAGGCGGTTCATCGGGTACTTCGGTGACAGGATGTTCTCGCCGTCCAGCAGCACTTCACCACGCGCCTCCAGCTTCGGGTACAGCGCGTAGATGCGGTTGAAGATGCGCAGCAGGGTCGACTTGCCGCAGCCGGAGGGACCGATCAGCGCGGTCACGCGCTTTTCCGGGATCTCCAGGTTGATGCCCTTCAGGGCATGGAACTTGTCGTAGTAGAAGTCCAGTCCACGCGCAGCCAGCTTCACCGGCGACGGCGTGTGCAGGCTCTCGTGCGAGGACGGCACGGCGATGCGCTGCATCGGCACGGCGTTGGAAAGGTCGTTCATGGCGTTATCCACGGAAAGGTCAGTCATGGGAGATACGGTTGCGCAGCAGGATGCCGCGGGCGGCAAGGCTGACCAGCAACACGAAGACAGTCAGCACCAGGGCACCGGCCCAGGCCAGCACCTGCCAGGATTCATACGGGCTGCCGGCGAACTGGTTCATCACCACCGGCACCGAGGCCATCGGCTGGAAGATGTTGTTGTTCCAGTACTGGTTGCCGAAGGCAGTGAACAGCAGCGGTGCGGTCTCGCCGGAGATGCGGGCCAGCGCCAGCAGGATGCCGGTGATGATGCCGGCCGAGGCACTGCGGTACAGCACCTGCACGATCACCTTCCACTGCGGGATACCCAGCGACAGGGCTGCCTCACGCATCTGCGAGGGCACCAGGCGCAGCATCTCGTCGGTGGTGCGCACCACCACCGGCAGCACGATGAAGGCCAGCGACAGTGCACCGGCGAACGCCGAGAAGTTGCCGCCGGTCTGCATCACGTACAGCGTGTAGACGAACAGGCCAAGCACGATGGATGGGGCCGACAGCAGGATGTCGTTGACGAAGCGGACCACGGTGCCGGCCTTGCGGGCGTTGCCGTACTCGGCCAGCCAGGTGCCGGCCAGCACGCCCAGCGGGGTGCCGATGCCGATCGCCAGCGCACACATCACCGCACTGCCGAAGAAGGCGTTGGCGAGACCGCCTTCCTGCATCGGCGGCGGCGTCATCTTGGTGAACAGATCCCAGTTGATGCCGGCCAGGCCCTTGGAGGCCAGGGTGAACAGGATCCAGCCGAGGAAGAACAGGCCGAACAGGGCGGTGGCACAGGAGGCGGTGATCGCAACGACGTTGCCGATGCGACGGCGCAGGTACAGCGAATCAGCGGTGGTGGACATCAGTTGCCCTCCTTGCGGGACAGGCGCATCAGCATCAGGCGGGCGATGGCCAGCACCACGAAGGTGACGATGAAGAGGACGAAGCCGAGCAGCAGCAGGGCCGAGCGGTAGGTTTCAGTGGCTTCGCCGAAATCGTTGGCGATCAGCGCGGCGATGGTGGTGCCCGGTTCCAGCAGCGACGGCGACAGGCGCACGCTGTTGCCAATCACGAAGGCCACGGCCATGGTCTCGCCCAGGGCGCGACCGAGGCCGAGGAAGATGCCACCGATCACCGCCGAGCGGGTGTAGGGCAGCACGATGTCCCAGCTCACTTCCCACTTGGTGGAGCCCAGCGCGTAGGCCGATTCCTTCAGGCGGGTCGGCACGGTCAGGAACACTTCGCGCATCACCGAGGAGATGAACGGAATGACCATGATGGCCAGCACGAAACCGGCGGTGAGCATGCCGATGCCCAGCGGCGGGCCCTGGAACAGCGGGCCGATGATCGGCATCCCGCCCAGGGTTTCGTTGAGGAACGGAGTGACGTACTCGGTCATCACCGGCACCAGCACGAACAGGCCCCACATGCCGTAGATGATCGAAGGAATGCCCGCCAGCAGTTCGATGGCGGTACCGACCGGGCCACGCAGCCAGCGCGGCGCGACTTCGGTGAGGAAGAAGGCGATGCCGAAGCTGACCGGCACGGCGATGACCATCGCGATGAGCGCGGTGACCAGGGTGCCGTAGATCGGAGCGAGGGCGCCGAACTTGTTTTCGACCGGATTCCAGTCGGCGGAGAAGAAGAAGCTCAGGCCCTGCATCTGCAGGGCATGGCGGCCGCCCCACAGCATGGACAGCGCGGCGCAGGCCAGGGCGATCAGGACGAAGATGACGGTGCCGACCAGCACCCATCGGAACAGTTTGTCGTTGCGGGCATCACGCGCATCACGCGTGGACGGGGCGGCTACAGGCTGGGCGATGGCATTCATGGGGACGGCAGGGCCAGGAAGGGGCGGGGCGGCACGGCGTGGAAGAAGCGGTGCCCGCGCGGGGCGGGCACCGTCGTGTCCATCACTTCAGGTCGGTCGCCCAGTAGGCCTCGATCTGCTTGACCAGTTCGGCCGGCAGCGGCACGTAGTGCAGCTCGTTGGCCTGGGCCTGGCCGTTCTCGAAGGCCCACTTGAAGAAGGCCAGGGTGTCCTGGTTGCGCTTGGCATCCTTCGGCTGCTTCTGCATCAGCATGAAGTTGGTGGCGGTGATCGGCCACGCCTGCTCGCCCGGGGCGTTGGTGATGACCAGGTTGAAGTCCTTGGCGCTGGCCCAGTCGGCGCTGGCAGCCGCGGCGGCGAAGGTTTCCGCGCTCGGTTCGACCCAGTTGCCGGCCGCATTCTGCATGGCGGTGTACGGCATGCCGTTCTGCAGCGCGTAGGCCAGTTCGACGTAGCCGATCGAGCCCTTGATCTGCTTCACGTAGGAAGCGACGCCTTCATTGCCCTTGCCACCGACGCCGTCCGGCCACTGCACCGAGGTGCCTTCGCCGACCTTGCTCTTCCACTCCGGGCTGACCTTGGACAGGTAGTTGGAGAAGTTGAAGGTGGTGCCCGAACCGTCCGAACGGTGGACCAGGGTGATCTTGCCGTCCGGCAGCTTCACGCCCGGGTTGGCGGCGACGATGGCCGGGTCGTTCCAGGTCTTGACCTTGCCCAGGAAGATGTCGGCCAGCAGGGCGCCGCTGAGGCGCAGCTTGCCGGTTTCCAGGCCTTCGATGTTGACCACCGGCACCACGCCGCCGATGGCGGACGGGAACTGGGCCAGGCCGGCCTGGGCCAGCTCTTCGCTGCTCAGCGGCTTGTCGGAGGAGCCAAAGTCGACGGTGCCGGCCTTGATCTGGGCGATGCCGCCACCGGAGCCGATCGACTGGTAGTTGATCTTGGCGCCGGTGCTGGTGTTGTAGTCAGCCGACCACTTGGAGACCAGCGGGAAGATGAAGGACGCGCCCGCGCCGGACACTTCGGCGGTCACCTTGGCACCGGCAGCGGCCGGGGCGGCGGCACCGTCGGCAGCCGGCTGCTGCGCGGCCTGCTTGTCGCCACCGCAGGCCGACAGGCCCAGGGCGATGGCCAGGGAAAGGGCGGCAAGGCCGGCCGAGTGCAGTTTCATGGTCACTCCATAGCGGGGAAGAGCCGACGTCGTCGGCGGATGCGGCTATGAAATGATGTTTTTGTTACAGCCGTATTACGACCATGACAGGGGTGTCCTGGATCACGTTCTGACAAGGGTTTCACGGGGTTGGCCCCCATCCCGCAGAGCCCCGGAGGCCCCGGATCTGCGCACCGATATGACGGCCGGGGCTCTACAAACGCTCTTGCCTTTGCTCCTGCCTTTCATGACCCCACCGCGCCCCCGATGAACTGTCGAGAGGCGGTGGGCCAGGGCGTGCAGGACCGTCCACGGCATGGATGCCGTGGCCGAGCCCCCAAGGAAGGGTTTACGGCGTGTCCTGCACGCCCTGGCCCCCCGACTCACCCACGGATCAGCGAAGGCGCAAACGCTCTTCACGACCAACCCCCAAAAACAAGAAGAGCGCGAGATCTCGAGGATCTCGCGCCCGGGGTGGGATCGGCGGGGGAGAGAGGACCCGCCGATCCCGTTCCTGCGGGGGAACGCGCTTGCTTACTTCAGGTTCTGCGTCCAGTAGGTCTCGATCTGGCGGACCAGGCTGTCCGGCAGCGGCACGTAGTCCAGCTGGCGGGCCTGGGCATCGCCGCTCTTGTAGACCCAGCGGAAGAACTCCTGGGTGGCCTTGCCGTTGGCAGCGTTCTTCGGCTTCTTGTGCACCAGGATGAAGTTGGTGGCGGTGATAGGCCAGGACTCGGCGCCCGGGGCGTTGGTCATCACCAGGTAGAAGTCCTTGGCGCTGGCCCAGTCGGCGCTGGCAGCAGCGGCGGCGAACGACGCGTCGCTCGGCTGCACGAAGCGGCCGGCGGCATTCTTCATCGCGGTGTACGACAGCTTGTTCTGCAGCGCATAGGACAGTTCGACGTAGCCGATGCCGCCCTTGATCTGCTTCACGTAAGCGGCAACGCCTTCGTTGCCCTTGCCGCCGATGCCGGCCGGCCACTGGACCGAGGTGCCTTCACCGACCGAGCTCTTCCACTCCGGGCTGACCTTGGACAGGTAGTTGACGAAGTTGAAGGTGGTGCCCGAACCATCCGAACGGTGCACGACGGTGATCTTGGCGCTCGGCAGGGTCACGCCCGGGTTCAGTGCGGCGATGGCCGGGTCGTTCCAGGTCTTGATCTTGCCAAGGAAGATGTTGGCCAGCACGGTGCCGTCCAGCTTCAGCGCGCCCGGGGCGATGCCGGCAACGTTGACCACCGGCACCACGCCGCCGATCACCGACGGGAACTGCGCCAGGCCCGAAGCGGCCAGTTCTTCCGGCTTCAGCGGGGCGTCGGATGAGCCGAAATCAACGGTCTTGGCCTTGATCTGGGCGATACCACCGCCGGAGCCGATCGACTGGTAGTTGACCTTGTTGCTGGTGGCGGCGTTGTAGTCGGCCGACCACTTCGACATCACCGGGTAGATGAACGAGGCGCCCGCGCCGGTGATTTCAGCGGCGTTGGCGGCGAACACGGACGACGCTGCGAAGACGGCAACGGCAACGCGCGACTTGAAGGCGTGGATCACGGGGTGGCTCCTGGGTTGATTGGGATGCGGGGTTACCCGCCCGGCGCACATTCCATAACGGTTCGATGACAGCGCAGGGACCGTTGTATGACGCAACCGTTACAGCGCTGCCCGGCGTCCGCACAGCCAGGGGCGTGAAGGTTCTGAGTGCTGCGGGCAACGTGATGACCATGCGCCGGAGACGGACGTGGCCCGGTTGCGATCACGTTCTATATGTCGCTGATGGACTGCCCGGTGTGGTCGTCAATGCCATCCCGGCCTGGCATTCCGCAGTGATGCCGCGTCATCCACACGAAACCATCAATGCAGTTGAGCGCTGCGCGGCGGTCGGCCCGGGCCGGGACGCTGATACGTGACGCCATATGCCGCAAGGGATCGACAAGCATGTGGCGGCAAATGAGTCGTACGCATGACCGCACGAAGAAATCTGTGGTTGGTGCTCAGGTTGTCATTCGGCTGTCATGGTTTTAACGGAATGTTCGCAAAACGCTTGACCGGCCTGCCGGCGTGGCGTTCTGCCCAAGCCATTCCAACCCTCTGGAGAAATCCAAAATGCGTTCCCATTTGCTCGCCGCCGCGGTCGTTGCAAGCCTCGGTCTGGTTTCCGCCGACGCCTTCGCAGCTCCCGCCAGCACGGGCGTATCCCAGGCACAGCTGCAGCAGCTGCAGGCGCAGATCGCTGCCCTGCAGGCCCAGGTCCAGCAGTTGCAGAACGATTCGCAGGCGCTGCAGGCACAATCTGACGCGCAGTCCGAAGTGAACATCACCCAGGCCCAGGCCCTGGAAGGTGCACAGAAGACCCAGACCAGCGTCGACAAGCTGGCCAAGCTGGTCAATGACAACAAGATCGGCGGTCGCATGTTCTTCGACCTGACCAACATCGACAAGACCAGCAACGGCAAGGACACCGCCGCCAGCGGCACCGGTCTGGACGTCAAGCGCTTCTACCTGACCGTCGACCACAAGTTCAACGACATCTGGTCGGCCAACCTGACCACCGACTTCCAGTACAGCTCGGCCATCGGCAACACCGAACTGTTCGTCAAGAAGGCCTACGTGCAGGGTAGCTTCGACCCGGCCTTCAACCTGCGCGTCGGTGCCGCCGACATGCCGTGGATTCCGTACGTCGAGAAGTTCTACGGCATGCGTTATGTCGAGAACACCCTGACCGATCGCCTGAAGTACGGCAACTCGTCCGACTGGGGTCTGCATGGCTTCGGCAACCTGGGCAACAACTTCAACTACGCGGTCTCGGTTGTGTCCGGCGCCGGCTACAAGAACCCGACCCGCAGCAAGGGCATGGACGTGGAAGGCCGCGCGGCCTATACCCCGAACGAGAACTTCGTGGTTGCCGTCGGTGGCTACAGTGGCAAGCTGGGCAAGGAAACCGACATCCAGAGCGCCGAGAACACCTACACCCGCGCCAATGCGATGGTGGCCTACGCCAGCAGCGACTTCCGCGTCGGTGGCGAGTACTTCCAGGCCAAGAACCTCAACAACGTGATGACCGTTGCCACCGACAAGACCAGCGGCTGGTCGGTGTGGGGCAGCGTGCGCGTCACCGACGGCGGCATCAACGTGTTCGGTCGTTACGATGACACCGACGTCAGCAAGACGCTGGACCCGACCCTGAGCGACAAGTACTGGAACGTCGGCGTCGAGTTCCCGGTCATGAAGAACCTCAAGCTGTCGACCGTGTACAAGTACACGCACCTGGCCAACGCCAGCGACAAGAAGAACGACAAGACCAAGGAGTTCGGCGTCTGGGGCGACCTGTCGTTCTGATGTCCTGAAGCACTCTTGTCTACAAGCAAAGACGGCGGGCCCTGTGCCCGCCGTCCTTGTTTTGTCACACCACGAACGCGTTCACGCCTCGGCCGTGGTCTTTTCCTTGAACCGGCACAGGTCGGCGATCACGCAGCCCGGGCAATCCGGCTTGCGCGCCTTGCACACATAACGTCCGTGCAGGATCAGCCAGTGATGCGCGTCGAGCAGGAACTCGGCCGGAATCACCTTCACCAGTTTGTCTTCCACTTCGCGCACGTTCTTGCCCGGGGCCAGGCCGGTACGGTTGGAGACGCGGAAGATATGCGTGTCCACCGCCATCACCGGCTCACCGAACGCAGTGTTGAGCACCACGTTGGCGGTCTTGCGGCCCACGCCCGGCAGCGCTTCCAGTTCATCGCGATCGCGCGGCACTTCACCGCCGTGCTTCTCCAGCAGGATCGCGCAGGTGGCGATCACGTTCTTCGCCTTGGCGTTGAACAGACCGATGGTGGCGATGTACTGCTTCAGCCCGTCCTCGCCAAGCGCGAGGATCTTTGCCGGGGTATTGGCCACCGGGAACAGGCGGCGCGTGGCCTTGTTGACGCCCACGTCGGTGGCCTGCGCCGACAGCGCGACCGCCACCAGCAGTTCGAACGGCGAGCTGTACTCCAGTTCGGTCTTCGGGTGCGGATTGAGTTCGCGCAGGCGGGTGAACATCTCCACCACGTCGGCGCGCGGCATGCTGCCACCGCGTCGCGCCGGCGCGCGCGGGGTCTTCTTCGCAGTAGCCATTACTGCTCCTTGCCGGTGGCGCGGGCCTTGGCCCGGGCGAGAATCGCGGCGGCCGCCGGGGGCAGGGCGGGCTTCACGTCCGGTGCCGGGGCTGGCGTGCGTCGCGCATCGCGTTCGGCCTCGCGGCGCGCCAGGCGCACGGCACGGGCACGGTAGCGTTCGCGTGCGGCCCAGGCCGCGTGCAGCTGCTGCTGGGCCTGCTGCAGGCGTCGTGGAAGGTCCGGGTGGCCGGGCAGCAGCTGTTCGTCGCCGTCACGGGCAACGTAGTCCATGAGACCGGCCTGCAGGGCGCCATCGAGATCGTCTGCCTGGACCCGGGCGAACAGCTGCGCGGGGTTGGGTCGGGATGCCATGGCGTCAGCGGTTCTGGAAGGCCGGCGGGCGGCGCTGCAGGAAGGCGCTGGTGCCTTCGCGCATGTCTTCGGTGGCGAACAGCAGGCCGAACTGCGCGCTTTCGTACTCCAGCCCAGCCTCCAGGCTGCATTCGCCACCCACGTGTACCGCGTCGAGCAGGCCACGCAGGGCCAGCGGGGCCGAGCGTGCCAGCTGGCGCGCGATGTCCTGTACACGGTTGTCCAGCGCATCGGCGGGCACCACCTCGTTGACGATGCCCAGTTCCAGCGCACGCGCGGCGTTGATCGGTGCACCCAGCAGGCACAGCTCCAGGGTGGCGGCGCGGCCGCACAGGCGCAGCAGGCGCTGGCTGCCGCCGAAGCCGGGAATCAGGCCGAGATTGATCTCCGGCTGCCCGACCTTGGCCGTATCGGCAGCGATGCGCAGGTGGCAGGCCATGGCCAGCTCCAGCCCGCCGCCCAGGGCGAAGCCGTTCACGCGTGCGATCACCGGCTTGGGCATGCGCTCGATCTGGCGCATCAGGGCCTGGCCGAGCAGGGAGAAATCACGTCCCTGAACCGCACTGAGTGTGTTCATCTCGGCGATGTCGGCCCCGGCCACGAAAGCCTTCGGACCGGCACCGGTGAGCACCACCACGCGCACGTCCGGGTCGGCGGCGGCAGCGCTGAACGCCTCGGTCAGCGCCTGCAGGGTCGCGGCATTCAAGGCGTTGAGCTTGTCCGGGCGCTGGACGGTCACGGTGCGGATGGCGCCGTCGTCGGCGACAGCGATCAGGGCATCGGCCACGGGGAAACTCCTGAAACGTTAAAAAAAAGTGAGATTGAACTCCGCCAACGCAGACGGGTCTTAGCCTGCATCGTGAGTAGCGGTTACACGTTGTGCCCGTTATCCTAACCCGTCGCCTCAGGGCGGCGCAGAACGTCCCTGAGTTACCACCCCTGGAGAACTGTTTGATGAAGTTGCGTTCTATCGCGGTCGCCGTCGCGGCCCTGGCCCTGACGGGCAATGCCTTCGCCCAGGACGTCTCGTCCGAAAAGGGCAAGCTGAGCTACTACTTCGGTTACGACTACGGCAACAACCTGGCGGAGCTGACCGGTCGTGGTGAGCAGCTGGACATCAACTCGGTGGTGAAGGGCCTGCAGGACGCCTACGCCAAGAAGCAGCCGGCGATCACCGCCGACCAGCTGAAGCCGGCCGTTGAAGCGTTCCAGAAGCGCGAGCAGGGCCGTGCCCAGGCTGCCAAGGCCGAGTACGAAAAGGCTGCTGCCGAAAACAAGACCAAGAGCGATCAGTTCATCGCGGCGAACAAGGCCAAGGCCGGCGTGCAGTCCCTGCCGAGCGGCGTCCAGTACCGCGTGATTGAAGCCGGCAAGGGCGCCAAGCCGACCCAGGCCAGCACCGTGCAGCTGGAAGTGGCCGGTCCGTTCCCGTACGGCCAGCGCCCGACCGAAGCCCGCCCGGCCCAGCAGATTCCGTCGATCAAGGTCAGCGAAGTCGAAATGAAGGCCATGCGCGAGACCCTGCTGCAGATGCCGGCTGGCTCGAAGTGGGAAGTCACCCTGCCGCCGGACCAGGCCTACGGTGCCGACCCGCGCACCCCGTTCCCGCCGAACGTGGCTGTGCAGTTCGAGATCAAGCTGGTCAGCGTCAAGTAAATCGAAGCGGTAAACGAAACGCGCCGGTGATCCCACCGGCGCGTTTTTGTTTGCGCGGATCGCGACGCTGCCGTGCACTGCATATTGACCCCGCGCAAATTCAGCCCGATCGCGCTACTGTTGCCGGGTGCAAACAATGGAAAAAACGGCACGTGTTGTCGCAAGTCCCTGCATCGGAGTGTGCACGCTGGATCCGCACCGGCAATGCACCGGCTGCGGGCGGCATATCGATGAGATCGCGCGGTGGTCGTCGATGAGCAACGAGGAACGCAGCCGCATCCTGCATCGCGTGCAACCTCTGCGTGAACAGCTGCAGCAATCACTGCGCGGCTCGCTGGCTGATCACGAGCGCCTGATGCGCGCGCTGCATCCACTGGCCGAGCCGCCGGCCGGCGACGGCTGGAACCGCAGTGAACTGATCGATCTGCTGCCGCCCGGGCCCCCGGTGGAAGCCGCCGTACTGGCCGGCATCGTGCCGCGCGCCAACGGCGCACAGGTCATTCTCACCCGTCGCACCGAAACCCTGCGTACCCATGGTGGCCAGGTCGGTTTCCCCGGTGGCCGCACCGAACCCGATGACCGCGATGCGTTGGCCGCTGCACTGCGCGAGAGCCAGGAGGAAATCGCATTGGCGCCCGGCCAAGTGCAGGCGCTGGGCTATCTCGATCCCTTCGTGACGATCACCGGCTACCGGGTCACGCCGGTGGTGGCCGTGGTCGATCCGGATTTCGTGCCGGTGCCACAGCCCAGTGAAGTGGCCGAAGTGTTTGAAGTGCCGCTCGATTACCTGATGGCAGCCGACAACCTGCACCAGGTCGAAATCAATCATCGCGGCCGCGTCCGCCACGTCCTCGAATATGGCTGGCCCGGCCAGCGCATCTGGGGCGCCACCGCCGCCATCCTCTACAACCTGCGTCGCCGCCTGGAGCAAGTGCAATGAAGCCGATCGATCCGCCGTGGACCACCCTGGTCGATGTCGCCACCCTGGCCGCTGCATTGGGCGAGGGCGTTCGCGTGGTCGACGCACGTGCTACTGCCAGTACCGCCGTACGCGTGGTCGATGCACGTTCCTCGCTGGCCGATCCGCAGGCGGGTAACGGCCAGTATCTGGCGGGGCATGTTCCGGGCGCGGTGTATGCCGACCTCAATCGGGACCTGTCGGATCTGACCCGCAGCGGCCACGGCCGTCACCCGCTGCCGGACAGCGATGCCTTCGCCGCGAAACTGGGCCAGTGGGGCATCGGTCCCGACACCCAGGTGGTGGTCTACGACGGCAGCGATGGCAGCATGGCCGCCTCGCGCCTGTGGTGGCTGCTGCGCCTGATCGGGCACAGCAAGGTGGCCGTGCTTGATGGTGGCATCGCCGCATGGCAGGGCGCAGGGCATCCCTTGGCGACGGGGCAGGATGAGGTGATCGCGCTGCCGGTTTACCCGGGCCGTTTCGACACCACCCAGATCGCCAATGCCGAGGAAATCAGCGCACGCCTGAAGCACGCGCCGGGCTGGCTGGTCGATGCACGCGCGGGTGAGCGCTTCCGCGGCGAAGTGGAGCCGCTGGACCCGGTCGCCGGCCACGTGCCGGGCGCGGTCAACCGTCCGTTTGCGTTGAACGTCGCCGACGGCCGCCTGCGTGATGCACAGGAACTGCGCGCCGAACTGCAGGGCGTGATCGGCAACCGTGATCCGCAGCAGGTGGTGCTGATGTGCGGCTCCGGCGTGACCGCCTGCCACCTGTTGCTGGCGATGGAAGCGGCCGGTCTGTCCGGCGCACGCATCTACGCCGATTCCTGGAGCGGCTGGGTCAGCGACAGCAGCCGCCCGGTCGCCACCGGCGCCTGAGCAACGCGGGGTCAGAGCCGCTTTCCAACGAAAAACGGCTCTGACCCCATCAACTGAAAATCCGGGTCAGAGCCCGTTGCGTAGCAACGGGATCCGACCCCGTGTCGACCAAGGTCGACACCCACCAACAGCAGCAGAGATCTGTCGAAGGCGGGGTGGGTCCGGTTGCGAGGGTGTCCGCGGCATGGATGCCGCGGCCAAGCCCCCATGGACGGGTTTACGGCGTCCCTCGCAACCGGACCCACCCCGCCATCCTGCGGAATGCCAGCTCTTGACGTTGATGTTGCTTCTGCGGGTGCAGGGCGCAGCCCTGCCGCTTACCCAACCGGCTGCAACGGCACCTTCGCCAGGATCCGCGCCCACGGGAACAACGGCCCCGGATCACGCTTGCGTGCCACCATCAGCGCCGGGTCATCGCTGGCCGGCACCTGCTCCAGATCCAGCTGGTCGTGCCCGGCAATCCGCCGCAGCGACGGGTAGCGCGCTACCAGCGCCAGCAACAGCTGCTCCAGCGCCTGCAGCTGTGCCTCGGTGTACGGCTCGTCCATCGCCTGCTGGCGGCTGTCGAACCAGTGCGGGTAGCGGCCGGTGTTGACCAGCTCGATGCCCAGCGTGTGTGCGTTCATGCCGCGTACGTGGTGGGCCACGCGTTCCGGCGCCACGTACTGCACCACGCTGCCATCGCGGTCGATGTAGAAGTGGCCGCTGTTGCCGGCGCCGCTGTCGTACAGCACACGCTCACCGTACTCGCGCGCCATCGCCAGGTCGGGCAGCTCGGTGCAGTGGATCACCACCATCTCCAGCGTGGCCGGGTCGCGCAGTGGCAGACGGTCTTCGTAGGGCAGGGGCTGCAGCTGCAGGCCGGGCAGGAGCGGGTTGGGCATCCGGCGATGCTAGCATTGCGGCATGAACCTGCCTTCCCTTTCCTCGTCGGCCCGCGCCCACGGAGCACGCGCATGAGCCGTGGCCACTGCATCCTGTCCCATGGCTTCGAGAGCGGCCCGGAGGCGACCAAGGTCACCGCGCTGGCCGACGTGGCGCAGCGCCTGGGCTGGACCCATGAGCGCCCGGACTACACCGACCTGGACGCGATGAGCGAGGTCAGCCGGGTGGGCGATGTGCCGACCCGCCTGCGCCGCCTGGTCGAACGCACCGCCATCGCTGCCCAGCAGGGCCCGGTGGTGCTGGCCGGCTCCAGCCTGGGTGCCTACATCTCTGCCATCGCCTCGCTGCAGGTGCCGGTGGCCGGCCTGTTCCTGATGGTGCCGCCGACCACCATGGGCCCGATGCCGGCGCTGGACGCCGCCGCCGTGCCGACCACCGTGGTCCAGGCCTGGCATGACGACGTGGTCCCGGCCGCCGGGGTGATTGCCTGGGCGCAGGCGCGTTCGGCGCAGCTGCTGCTGGTCGACGACGGCCACCGCCTGGAGCACCACGTGGAGGCCTCCGCGCAGGCCTTCGAGCGCCTGCTGCGGCAACTGTGAAGCCCGGGCGCACGGCGCGCCCGCCCGCATTGACTACAATGGCAGCCCCGCCGCCCCCGGCGCGGGCCTGCCGGCCGTGCCTACGGCCCTCCTTTCCGACTGGCCCGGCCCCTGTGCCGCGCCCGACCACCTGCGAACCGATCCTGTGAAATTCTTCGTCTCCTGCGCCAAGGGCCTGGAATACCTGCTTGCCGATGAACTGTCGGCCCTGGGCCTTGGCAAGGCCACTGCCACCATTGCCGGCGTCAACGCCGAGGGCGAACTGGAGCAGGCGCTGCGGATCGTGATGTGGTCGCGCCTGGCCAGCCGCGTGCTGTGGCCGATCGACGAGTTCGACTGCCCGGACGAGCAGGCCCTGTATGACGGCGTGCGTGCGCTGCCGTGGCACGAGCACATCAAGCCGGAGATGACCCTGGCGGTGGACGCGCACGTGTCCGGCGACAAGATCACCCATGCCCGCTTTGCCGCGCAGCGGATCAAGGACGCCATCGTCGACCGCATGCGTGATGAAGGTCTGGAGCGCCCGTCGGTCAACACCGACCTGCCGGATGTGCGCGTCAACCTGTCACTGCGCAAAGGCCGTGCCTCGCTGTCGATCGACCTCGGCGGCGGCCCGTTGCATCGCCGTGGCTGGCGCGGCGCCGCTCACGAGGCACCGCTGAAGGAAAATCTGGCCGCCGCGCTGCTGCTGCGCGCGCAGTGGCCGCGGCTGCACGCCGCCGGTGGCGGCCTGCTGGACCCGATGTGCGGCAGCGGCACGCTGCTGATCGAAGGCGCGCTGATGGCCGCCGACGTCGCGCCCGGCCTGATGCGCCACGGCAGCCTGCCGCCGAGCCGCTGGCTGGGCTTCGACAAGGCCGCCTGGAAGAGCATCCAGAGCGAGGCGCGTGACCGCGAAGCGGCTGGCCTGGCCGCGCTGAAGCCGGTCATCCACGGCAGCGACATCGACCCGACCGCGATTCAGGCGGCACGCGAGAATGCCGAGGTGGCCGGTGTCGCCCACGCGATCCGCTTCACCCGCGCCGATGTGGCCGACCTGGCCGCGCCGGAGCAGGAGATCGGTGCGGTGGTCTGCAACCCGCCGTATGACGAACGCCTGGCCGCCGACCCGGCGCTGTACCGCGCACTGGGCAATGCCCTGCAGAAGGCGGTGCCGCAGTGGCGCGCCAGCCTGCTGTGCGGCAATGACGAACTGGCCTTTGCCACCGGCCTGCGTGCGGGCAAGAAGTACCAGATGTTCAACGGTGCGCTGGAATGCGCGCTGATCGTCTGCGACCCGATCGCCGTGCCGGGCCGCGACCCGGCGCAACCGCGCGAGCTGAGCGAAGGTGCGCAGATGGTGGCCAACCGCCTGCGCAAGAACCTGAAGAAGTTCAAGAGCTGGCGTGCCCGCGAGGACATCACCTGCTTCCGTGCCTACGATGCCGATCTGCCGGAGTACGCGGCGGCCATCGATGTCTACGAGGAAGACGGTGGCAAGCGCCGCACCTTCCTGCATGTGCAGGAATACGCCGCACCGGCGGCGATTCCGGAGAACGACGTGCGCCGCCGCCGCAACGAGCTGCTGGCGGCCGCGCGCGAAGTATTCGGCGTGCCGCCGGAGCAGGTCTCGATGAAGTCGCGCGAGCGCGGCAAGGGCGGCAGCAAGTACGGCCGTTTCGAGCAGCGTGACGAATTCATCGTGGTGCGCGAGAACAACGCGCTGCTGCAGGTGAATCTGTTCGACTACCTGGACACCGGCCTGTTCCTCGACCATCGCCCGCTGCGCCGGATGATGGCCGAACAGGCGCGTGGCAAGCGTTTCCTCAACCTGTTCTGCTACACCGGCGTGGCCAGCGTGCAGGCCGCCGTGGCCGGTGCGGCCAGCACCACCAGCGTCGATCTTTCGGCGACTTACCTGCAGTGGTGCTACGACAACCTGGCGTTGAACGGGCAGGGCGGCAACCAGCACCTCCTGGTGCAGGCCGATGCGATGGCCTGGCTGGAAGGCGACCGTGGCCAGTACGACGTGATTTTCTGCGATCCGCCGACCTTCTCCAACTCCGCACGCGCCGATGACTTCGACGTGCAGCGCGAGCAGTTGAAGCTGCTGCGCGCGGCGGTGGCGCGGCTGGCGCCGGGTGGCGTGCTGTACTTCTCCAACAACTTCCGCCGCTTCAAGCTGGAAGAGAACGCCATCGCCGAATTCGCCCAGTGCCGCGAAATCACCGCGCGCACCATCGGCCCGGATTTCGAGCGCAACGCGCGCATCCACCGCGCGTGGGAACTGAAGCGGTTGGGGTAATTACGGTAGTGCCGGCCGCTGGCCGGCAACGTTGTCAGATCCGCAGAGGGTTCATGGGATGCCGGCCAGCGGCCGGCACTCCCCATATCTGGCCGGTACATCCACGCCATGCGTGGAGGGCTGTCCAGTAGATCCCCGCCATGCGTGGATGGCTGTTCAGTAGATCCACGCCATGCGTGGATGGCGGTTACAGCAACGCCACCAGCAGCCCGGCCACGGGCAGCGCGATCGCCAGCGGCGCGATCCATTTCGGCCGGTACGGGTACAACCCGAACGACAGCACCACGCCGCCCACGGTCATCACGCCCAGCCACAGCACCGGGCCCATCGCCCAGCCGTGGTCGACCACGCACAATGCGAACGCTACCGTCAGCAGCACCCAACCCAGCACCCGCCACTGCGTGCGCCGTGCCGGGGTGGCTGCAGCCTTGCCGTGCAGGTCGTGCTGGTGCTTCTCCATCGCCAGCGACAGCGCGGTGAACGCAGAGAACGACAGGGTCAATGCCAGCAGCATCATGCGCTGGCCTCCGCTTCGGCGGTTTCTGCAGCGTCCACCGGGGCCTTGGGCGCCGCCGCCGCTGCACGCTTCTTCTTCTCGGCCGCGCTCAGCGGTGGTGTCCAGCGCTGCATGCGCCAGCCGCACAGCGCCAGCATCGCGCCGAACGCGATCATCGACAGATCAAAGCCAGCCAGCACCCAGTCCCCGTTGCGCAGGGTGTTGCCCAGGTGCGCATGCGTGGTCAGCGCATTGACCACCGGCACCAGCGCGAACGCGGCTGCGCCCAGGTACAGCTGCCAGGCCCACATCATCCGCTTCGGCCAGATGAAGGCGGCCAGCAGTGCCGCGCCCCAGGCGTAGAAGAACACGTTGGCCTCGGCGCTGGAGCGTTCGGTGATGTCCAGCGGCAGCAGGCGGTTGCCCCAGAAGTACGCTGCAAAGGCGATCGGCAGGCCGGCCACGGTACCGATGTTCAACGCATCGACCAGGCGCAGGCCGAAGCCTGTGCGGCCACTCTTGGCGTGCTTGGGCCGTTCCTTCACCGCCCACAGCACCACGCCGCTGGCCACCATCAGGCAGCCGACCAGGCCGGACAGGAAGAACAGTGCGCGCAGGCCCCAGTCGGCGAAGCGCGCCAGGTGCAGGCCGTACAGCACGCCGCGGGTGGCGGTGGCGCCACCGGAAGGCGGTGTTTCTTCCAGCAGCGTGCCGTTGACCATGTCGTAGCGCACGGCCGGGGTGTCGGTGGACAGGCGCTTGCCGTCACGCTGGCGGATGTCGATCACTGCATTGGCCGCGCCCGGGTTGGACACGGTGAAGCCGGCCACTTCCACGCCGTGCCAATGCGCTCGCGCGCTGTCCAGCAGCTGCGCGATCGGCAGCGGCGTGGCGCGGCCTTCGGCAGGTGCAGTCACCTCCGGCATGCCACCGAAGGCCTCGCTGTAGAAGGCATCCTCGTCCTGCGGGTAGGCCACCTTCACGCCCCACGGCAGGTACATGATCATCAGGGTGACGATGCCGGTGTAGGTGATCATCGCGTGGTAGGGCAGGGCCATCACCGCGCTGACGTTGTGGAAATCGAGCCAGGACCGCAGGCCCTTGTCCTTGCGGAAGGTGAAGAAGTCCTTGAAGATTTTCTTGTGGGTGATGACGCCGGTGATGATTGCCACCAGCATGAACATCGCGCAGAAGCCGACCAGATAGCGCGCCCACAGCACCGGGATGTAGTGCAGGTCGAAATGCAGGCGGTAGAAGAAATCACCGCCGCGGGTCTCGCGGGCCTTCAGTGCCTGCCCGGTGTTCGGGTCCAGTGTGGCGTCGCCGAAGCCCCCTCGACGGCCACGGCTGGGGTCGGCCAGCTCCGGCGGCAGCCGCCAGAACATCTGCATGGCGGGGTTGCGCGGTTGTGGCAGGGTGACGAACCAGTTCTCGGCCTGCGCGGCGTTGGCCTGCAGGTAGTCCACGGCACGCTGCGCGGCCACATTGATGCTGACGTTGCTGGAGGGCAGTTCCGGGCGCATCCAGCGGCTGATTTCCTCGCGGTAGTAGCTGGCCGTGCCGGCCATGAAAATCAGCAGCAGCAGCCAGCCGACCAGCAGGCCGGTCCAGGTGTGCAGCCAGGCCATCGACTGGCGGAATCCATTCTTCATGCCCAGGCCCCCAGCATGCGCGCGATGACTGCCATCAGCAGGGTGGGGGCGAGGATGCCGCCCCACGCACGCAGCGCACTGCGCGTGGCGAACGCCCACAGCGCCGCGCAGGCGGCCACCAGAATGGCCAGCAGCATGCCGGTCAGCACGGTCTGGCCTCGAGCGCCGGGCAGCGCCACCGCGCAGAACACGCTGGTCACGGAAGCCAGCGCGTAGCCGCCGAAGATCGCCGCCAGCGAGCGTGACAGCACGCCCCAGCGCGGGTTGGAGAAGAAGGTGCGGGGGCTGGCGGTTGCGGGCGAGCGGTCCACGGCGTTCCTGCAGGTTTCAGTGAAAAGGAACCGGCGCACCGCAGCGCGCCGGGGTTGGCCATCCGTGGCCGGGCACCGGTCGCAGAACCGGTGCCATCCATCGAGGGTCAGAGCTTCCAGCGCAGTGTCATCGTCACATTGCGCGGTTCGCCCCAGAACACGCCGTCATAGAAACCGACGCGGTTGTAGTACTTCTTGTCCAGCAGGTTGTTCACGTTTACCTGCGCGGTGAAGTTCTCGTTGAAGCGATAGCCCGCCGACAGGTTGAGCAGGTAGATGTCGCCCTGTTCGATTGCCACGCGGTCGCGCTTGCCGCTGGTCAGGAAATCCGCACGCGGCTTGTTGCTCAGGCTCCAGATTCCGCTCTGCCAGGTGGCGCCACCGCCCAGCCAGAAGCGGCCTTCAGCACCGCCCGGTCGCCAGCTGGCGTTGAGGCGGAACAGATCGACCGGGATGACGGTGTTCTGGCGCACGCCTTGCGCATTGCGGCTGACGGTGTGGGTGAAGCCGGCCGCCAGGTTCCAGTTCTCACCAAGGCTGCCTTGTGCTTCGATCTCCCAGCCCTTGACCTTGTTGCCCTTGCCGGTGGAGCGGTAGGCACTGACCCCACCCGGCAGCGAGTTTTCCGGCACCGAGTCGTCGAGCTCGGCAACGTTGTCCTTCTGGCCCTTGAACACGGCCGCGGAAGCATTCAGCAGACCGTCGAAGAACTCGGCCTTGACGCCGGCCTCCCACATGTCACCGACCACCGGTTCGAGGTAGTTGTTGTCCCGGTCACGGTAGTTCTGCGGCTGGAAGATGTCGGTGTAGCTGACGTAGCCGCTGAAGTAGCGGTTGAAGTCGTAGATGAAGCCGGCATACGGAGTGAGCGAGTCGTCCGGCTTGTAGCCGCCACGACGCGTATCGGTCAGGCGACCGGCGGCGTCGTGGGTGTAGTTCCAGGTGCGCGTTTCCCAGCTGCCGTAGCGCGCGCCGAGCACCGCGGTCAACGGATCGGCCAGCTGCAGGCGCGTCGCCAGATAGGCCGCGCGCTGGCGCAGTTCGTCTTCAGAAGCCAGATAGCCCAGGCGGGTGACCTGCAGCGGCGCGACGTCGCCGTTCCAGCGATGCCAATCCGGTACACGGGTGTAGCTGTCCGGGTAGGCAGCAGTGTGGGTGGCAGGCACTTCACCCTTGCGCACCGATTGGCCGAAACCGAGCACCAGCTCGTGTTCCCGGCCGAACAGCCGGAACGGACCGCCAACGTTGAAGTCGAACACCTGCATATCGCCGTTCTCGCCGAAGCTGCCGACGAAGGCGCTGATGCCGCTGCCATCGGCATTCGGGTAGCCGGAGGCCCCGTACCACACCGCACCGTCGGTTTCGCGCTTGGAGCGGGTATAGGCGGCCTTGGCGGTCCAGCCGTTGCCCAACTGCTGCTCAAGGCGTGCGAATGCGCTCTTTTCGATGATCGGCCAACTGCTCCAGCGGGCGGACAGGTTGGTCGAGCGCGGCAGGTTGGCGGGCTGGCCATCGGACCCCCAGTACGGCACCACGCCCCAGGTCACGCCCGTGGTGCGCGGCGACTGGTATTCGTAGCCGGCCTCGAGCAGGGTCGTGTCGGTGATGTCGGCCTGGACGATGCCGTAGAACACGTCCTTGTCCAGTTTGTAGACATCGCGGAACGAGTCACTCTGTTGTTTGGCCGCCACCACGCGCGCGCGGATGCGGCCGTCGAGCGCAACCGGGCCACCGAGGTCGGCCTCCAGGCGCTGGTTGCCCCAACGCCCGAGGGTCAGGTTGGCGCTCATCTGGAAGCTGTCGGTAGGACGCTTGCGCACGAAGTTGATGGTGCCCGAGGGATCGCCGGCACCGGTGGTCAGGCCGGTTGCGCCGCGCACCACTTCGATGCGGTCATAGATCACGCTGTCGGTGTTGGTCTTGATGTACCCACCGAAGGTGTTGAGCATCCCATCGACCTGGAAATTGGTGATGTTGTAGCCGCGCGAGACGTAGTTGATGCGCTCGCTGTCGGTAACCGATACCGCCACGCCGGTGACCTGGCCCATCACATCGGACAGCGAGAACAAGCCCATGTCATCCAGGCGCTGGCGGGTGACCACGGTCATCGACTGCGGTGTCTGGCGCAGCGACAGGCCGAGCTTGGTGGCCGTGCTGGCACGCTTGACCGTATAGCTGTCGACGATATCGCCGTCAGCGGTGACCTGGACCGTATCCAGCGTGCGCGCGGAAGGATCGGCAGTGCCGTCGGCGTGGGCCAGCGGGGCGATCATCAGTGCGGTCACGGCCAGGGCCAGCAGAGTGGGACGAGGGTGGTTCAACGGCATTGCCATCGGTGCGATTCCATGCAGGACGAAACAGGCGATGGAATGCGCAGACGCAGCAGCCGTGCGCTCCGCGCACGTCGCCCAGCGAGTCCCATCGACGGTGTGCCACCCGTGTAGTGCGGGCGACCCGGTAGTCGGGGGATGTACACGGGCGAAGGGGCGGGTGGGTGCGTGCTTCCGTGCCCCGCTTGGCTAAGCGTACAACCGATCGGCAAATGATAGGCATTCGCATTTCGTTAATCAAGCGTGACGAATTCCGTCTCCACGCAGGGCGTGGATCGACTGCCGGATGGGGTCCTAGAACCTGAACACCACCGTCGCGGCGTGCAGCAGCAGGCCGATCAGGCCGCCCACCAGGGTGCCGTTGAAGCGGATGAACTGCAGGTCGCGGCCCACGCTCAGTTCCAGCTGTTCGACCAGATGCCGTTCGTCCCAGCTCTTCACGGTCTGCGCGATATGCGTGGTCACGCCTTCGCGCAGGCGGCCGGTGAGGCGCTGGGCGCCCTCCAGAAGATGCTGGTTCAGCGCGTCGCGCAGGGCCGGGTCGGCCTGCAGGCTGCTGCCCAGTGACGCGAGGCTGCGCTGCAGGTGGCCGACCAGCGCCGAATCCTCACGCTGCAGGTCGGCACGCAGGCTGGCATGGATGCGCGCCCACAGCCCCTGCACGTACTCCTGCAGGGCAGGGTGGTCGATCATTTCCTGTTTGAGCTGTTCGATGCGCTCGGCCAGGGCCGGGTCCTCGCGCAGGCGCTGCACGTAGTTCTGCAGCCAGCTCTCGTAGTCCTGGCGCAGCGGATGCTGCGGCTCGGCCAGCACCTGCTGCAGTTCTTCCAGCACCGCCCGCGCCAGTCGCTCGGCCAGGCTGTCGCCGATCTCGTCGATCGGCTTGACCCAGTTCACCGTGCTCGACAGCGTCGGCCACTCGCGCTGGATGTAACGCACGATCAGCTGCGAGGCGCGCTCCTTCACTTCCGGCTGCTCCAGCCAGCGCCCCAAGCGCTGCAGGCCCTCGTCCAGCACGCGCTGGTGGCGCCCATCGGCGGTCAGCAGGGCCAGCAGCTCACCGGCGGTGGCGGCGGCATTCCACTGCCGCAGCTGCTGCACCACGAAGGCGTGCAGCTGCCGACGCACCGCGGTTTCGTCGAAGAAGTCCAGTGCCTGCAGGGCCCAGCCGCGGGCCATGTCGGCCAGCATCCGCGAACGTGCAGGGTCGGCCAGCCAACTGCCGAGACGGCTGGCCGGGTCGAATACCTGCAGCTTTGCCAAGAGGACCTGTGGTTCAAGGAACTGGTCGCGCACGAACAGGGCCAGGCTGTCGCCGATGCGTTCCTTGCTGCGTGGGATGATTGCCGTATGCGGGATCGGCAGGCCCATCGGCCGCCGGAACAGCGCGACGACCGCGAACCAGTCGGCCAGTGCGCCTACGGCCGCTGCTTCGCAGAAGGCCGAGACCCAGGCCCAGATGCCGCGCTCGCCCTGCCAGTGGCTGACCGCGAAACCGGCCAGCATCAACAGCAGCAGTCCCAGCGCGAGGGCTTTCAGGCGCCGCAGCTGTGCGCGGCGCGGATCGTTGGCAGACGTCATGCCGGAAGTCTAACCGGCACGGCATGAGCATCTGGTAGTGCCGGCCGCTGGCCGGCATCCGCAACGCACCCGGAACGTCCATGGGGTTGCCGGCCCGCGGCCGGCACTACCCGTTGGTTCAGAGCGCTTCGAGCTGCTTGCGCAACGCCGCCAGCTGCGCGCGCAGGGTGTCGTTCTCGCGGGTCAGCGCGACCACGCGGCGGCGCAGCGCCGGGGCATCCTCGCCCAGCTGCTCCAGTGCCGACAGCACCTCGGCGTCGCGGCTGGCGATCTGCTCTTCGTCCGCTTCCTCGAAGTCCATCTCGGCTGCTTCCGGCTTCGGTGCGCGCGGCTTGCGCTTGGACTCGCGCACGCGCTTGGCGGCCTGCTTCAGCTCATCCTTGCCACCGGCGGCAGCGGCGCGCTGCTCGTCTTCCGGCAGGTCGGCCACGGCAGCAGCAGCGCTGATCGAGATCACGCCGGCCTTCACCGCTTCCACCACCTCGGCCGCGGCCTGGGCGTGGATGCGTTCGATCATGCCGACCTGGCTGGTGCTCAGCTTGGCCTCGCGGGCCAGCTCGGCGCGGCTGATCTTCGGTGCCGGTTCCCACGGCGGGCTGTCCTCACCCGCGTCCTCGATGGCTTCGGCGGTGCCGTCGCTCTCGCGTTGCAGCTGCGCCTGCTCGATCTGCTTGCGGGCGGCCAGGATGTCGCGCTTGCGCAGCGCCAGCACGCCGCGCTGGAAGTCGGACACGCTGCGGCGGCCCAGGTGCTGCTCGATCATCCACAGGTGTACGTCTTCCATGCTCTGGAAGCGGGTGTTCTGCACGGTATTGAAGGGCAGGCCATGCTTCTGGCAGATGCCGAAACGGTTGTGGCCATCGACCAGCACATCACCCCACAGCACCAGCGCATCGCGGCAGCCTTCGGCCAGGATGCTGCGCTCCAGCGCGTCATGTTCGTCCGCGGTCAGCGGGTCGATGTAGGCCTTGAGTTCTTCTTTGACGACGATATCCATGGGCACGGCAGCGAGCAGGAGCGGAACCGCCCATTGTACCCGCTCGCCACCGCCGGCCCGGGCTCAGGCGGTGGCCCGGATCATCTCGCCCAGGGTGCTGGTGATCTGGTCGATCTGCGCCTTGTCCACGATCAGAGGTGGCGACAGCGCGATGATGTCGCCGGTACAGCGCACCAGCAGCCGGCCGTCCTGGAAGCAGCGCCGGAACACCTCGTAGCCACGGCTGCCGGGGGCATCGCGGCGCGGCGCCAGCTCGACCGCGCCGACCAGCCCGAAGTTGCGGATGTCGATCACGTTGGGCAGGCCCTGCAGCGCATGCAGCCGTTCCTGCCAGTATTCGCCCAGCTCGATGGCACGCTCGAACAGGCGCTCCTCGGCATAGACCTCCAGCGTGGCCAGCGCTGCGGCGCAGGCCAGCGGATGGCCGGAATGGGTATAGCCATGGAACAGCTCGATGGCCTGCGGCGGTGCCTGCATCAGGGTTGCATGCACGGCGTCGCTGGCCAGCACGCCACCCAGCGGTACCGCGCCGTTGCTGACCGCCTTGGCGAAGGTCAGCAGGTCCGGGGTGACCCCGAAGCGCTGCGCGGCGAAGGGCATGCCGACCCGGCCGAAACCGGTGATGACCTCGTCGAACACCAGCAGGATGCCGTGGTGGTCGCACAGCTCGCGCAGGCGCTGCAGATAGCCCGGCGCGGGCAGGATCACCCCGGCCGAACCGGCAATGGGCTCGACGAACACTGCCGCGATGGTCGAGGCGTCGTGCAGGGCGATCAGCCGTTCCAGGTCGTCGGCCAGCTCGGCGCCCTGGCGTGGCAGGCCCTTGCTGAACGCATTGCGCGGCAGGTCCAGGGTATGCCGCAGGTAGTCCACGCCGCCCAGCTGCAGGCCGAACGCCCTGCGGTTGTTGGGCAGCCCACCCAGCGCCATGCCGCCGAAACCGACCCCGTGGTAAGCCTTCTCGCGGCTGATGAAGCGGGTGCGCTGGCCCTCGCCACGCTGGCGGTGATAGGCCAGCGCGATCTTCATCGCGGTATCCACCGCCTCGGAGCCGGAGCTGGTGAAGAACACATGGTTGAGCGGGGCAGGCGCCAGTGCGGCCAGCCGCTGCGCCAGTGCGAAGGCCGGCGGCGAGCCCATCTGGAAGGCCGGCGAATAGTCGAGCGTGCGTGCCTGCTCGACGATGGCCTCGACGATGCGCGGGCGAGCGTGGCCGGCGTTGCAGCACCACAGGCCGGCGGTGCCGTCGAGGATCTGGCGGCCGTCGACGTCCTCGTAGTGCATGCCTTCGGCGCGTACCAGCATGCGCGGCGCGGCCTTGTACTGGCGGTTGGCGGTGAACGGCATCCAGTACGCGTCCAGTGACTCGGGGCGCTGGGTGGCCAGGTCGTGCAGCTCGCTTTCGGGACGCTTCATGCCAGCTCCATCGGGTCCGATGCGACGAATGTAGCGCAGCCGCGTCACGGTGGAGTCGCGGCGGTCCCGGTATAACCAAAGCTTGTTGACCGCTGGAGCTTCCCATGGCCGATTTCCCCGACCGCAGCCACTGGCAGGCGCTGTCCCTTCAGCTCTCGATGCCGGGCCAGGCCTTCATCGATGGCCGTTATGTCGATGCCGCCAGCGGCGCCCGCTTCGACTGCATCAGCCCGATCGATGGTCGCGTGCTGGGCGCGGTTGCCGACTGCGACGCGCAGGATGTCGAACGCGCGGTACTGGCCGCGCGGCGCAGCTTCGAGGCGGGCCACTGGTCGCAGGCGAGCCCGGCGCATCGCAAGCGCGTGTTGCTGGCGCTGGCCGCGCTGGTGGAGAAGCACGCCGATGAGCTGGCGCTGCTGGAAACCCTGGACATGGGCAAGCCGGTGTGTGACGCACGCCGTATCGACCTGCCCGGTGTGGTGCGGTGCCTGACCTGGACCGCCGAAGCGGTGGACAAACTGTATGGCGAGATCGCGCCGACTGACCCGCACGAACTCGGACTGGTCACCCGCGAAGCCGCGGGCGTGGTGGCGGCCATCGTGCCGTGGAATTTCCCGTTGCTGATGGCCTGCTGGAAGATCGCGCCGGCGCTGGCGATGGGCAATTCGGTGGTGCTCAAGCCTTCGGAGCGGTCGCCGCTGAGTGCGCTGCGGCTGGGGGCGCTGGCCGCCGAGGCGGGCCTGCCGGAGGGCGTGCTGAACGTGCTGCCGGGCCATGGCGCGCGCGTTGGCGAACCGCTGGCCCTGCACATGGACGTGGATGTGTTGGCGTTCACCGGTTCCACTGCCACCGGCGCGAAGTTGCTGGAGTATTCCGGGCGATCCAACCTCAAGCGGGTCTGGCTGGAATGCGGCGGCAAGAGCCCGCACGTGGTGTTCGCCGACGCTCCCGATCTGGACGCGGCGGCCAAGGCCGTGGCGCAGGGCATCTTCTTCAACCAGGGCGAAGTCTGTACCGCCGGGTCGCGCTTGCTGGTGCAGCGCTCGATCCGTGAGGATTTCGTGCACCGGGTGGTTGCTTATGGCCAGCACATGCAGCCGCAGCATCCGCTGGACGCCGACGCGCCGATGGGCGCGCTGGTGGACGCCGCGCATCTGGACAAGGTGATGCGGGATATCGCACGCGCCGAAGCTGAAGGTGCCCGCCTGCTGCTGGGCGGGCATCGTGCCGAGGTGGAGGCGGGTGGCAGCTATGTGCAGCCCACGGTGTTCGACCAGGTGCGCCCGGAGCAGGCCTTGGCACGCGAGGAAGTGTTTGGGCCGGTGCTGGCGGTGCTCGGTTTCGACGACGAGGCCGAAGCCGTGCGCGTGGCCAACGACAGCCGCTACGGACTGGCCGCCGGTCTCTGGACACGCGATCTGGGCCGCGCGCATCGGGTTGCGCGCCAGCTGCGCGCCGGCAGCGTCTGGGTGAACGGCTGGGATGGCGGCGACATGACCGCACCGTTTGGTGGTTACAAGCAGTCCGGCAACGGCCGGGACAAATCGCTGCACGCCTTCGACAAGTACAGTGAGATCAAGGCCACCTGGATCCAGTTGTAACGACGTGGCTGCTTGACCGCTGTTCGCTCTTTGTAGAGTCGAGCCATGCTCGACTGCTTTTCGTTCTTCGGTAGAGCCGAGCCATGCTCGGCTGCATCTCGCGAAGAGCAGTCGAGCATGGCTCGACTCTACAGAAGGCAGACAGCTGTCGAGCTACCGGCAGCGGGCACTCACCTGCAGCACTGCCACACGCAACATGTCGCGGTCGGCTTCTTCGACGGCATTCTGGAAGTAATCCATGTCCTGCCGGCCCAGCTCGCACGGGTCGACGATGTACCCCGGTGGCCACAAACCCAGCAGTTGCGCCACGCCATGCACGATCTGCTCGGGTGTCATCTGCCGACGGATCCGGAAGTAGTTGCGGCGCGGCCCAAACGCCGGATGGACCTCGCGCCGACCGATCAGGCGCGGGGCCACACCCGCTGCGCTGATGCCGTCACCGCCATCGATGCTGCCCGCAGGCAGGTCCAGCATCAGTGGCGCCGTTGCAGGCGGTTCCTCGGACGCGGGTGTGCTGGCATCCGTAGGTGCCGCCGGGGGCGGGCGTGGCGCTGTCGATGCGGCCGGGCGCGCTGCCTCTGCGTTGGGCTGCGCCGGGTGCGGTTGCGCAGGCACGTGCTGCTTCGGTGGCAGCCAGTACAACGTCATCCTGGCGCCTTCGTCGCTGCGCAGCGTCATCCTGCCGCTGCCCAGCAGCCACACTGCCATCAACCCATGCACCAGCAGCACCACCAGCCATGCCGCCATGCGCGGCAGCTTCGGCGAATCGGACCACGACAGCGCGACTGCAGTCATCGGCAAAGCATCCATGCAGGGACCGGTGGCGCAGCCTAGCGGGTGGCCCGAAAAATTCCGTTGGCATCGGTGTCGGCTGAAACCATCGCCCCGTGCGGCCACCGGCCCGTGGCAGAATCGGGCGATCCGCCGTTACCCGTGTTGCCGATGTCGACGATCACCGCTGCCGCGCCGTCCGTGAATTCCCCCAGTCGAGTCCTGCTGGCCAGCCTGATCGGCACCACCATCGAGTTCTTCGATTTCTACATCTACGCCACGGCAGCGGTGCTGGTGTTCCCGCACCTGTTCTTCCCGGACAGCAGCGAACAGGCGGCGCTGCTGCAGTCACTGGCAACGTTCGCGGTCGCGTTCATCGCGCGTCCGGTGGGCTCGGCAGTGTTCGGCCACTTCGGTGACCGTATCGGCCGCAAGGCCACGCTGGTGGCCGCGCTGCTGACCATGGGCCTGTCCACGGTGCTGATCGGTTTGCTGCCGACCCACGCGCAGATTGGCTTGTGGGCCCCCGCGTTGCTGGCGCTGTGCCGCTTCGGCCAGGGCCTGGGGCTGGGCGGCGAGTGGGGTGGGGCAGTGCTGCTGGCCACCGAGAACGCACCGCCGGGCAAACGTGCCTGGTACGGCATGTTCCCGCAGCTGGGTGCGCCGCTCGGCTTCCTGCTGTCGGCCGGCATTTTCCTGGTGCTCGGCCGCTGCCTGAGCCAGGACGACTTCCTGCAGTGGGGCTGGCGTATCCCGTTTGTGGCCAGCGCACTGCTGGTCGGCCTTGGCCTGTGGGTGCGCCTGAACATCCACGAGACGCCCGATTTCAAGAAGGCGCTGGAGCGCAAGGCGCCGGTGCGGCTGCCGATGTGGACGGTGCTGCGTGACCATCCGGTACCGATGCTGCTGGGTACCCTGGGCGCGTTCGCCACCTTTGTGCTGTTCTACCTGATGACGGTGTTCAGTCTCGGCCATGGCACCGCGGTGCTGGGCTACAGCCGCGAGCGGTTCCTGCTGATGCAGATGGCCGGCATGCTGTTCTTCGCGCTGGGTATCCCGCTGTCGGCGCGCTATGGCGACCGTTGGGGCACGCGACGCACGATGATCGTCGCCAGCGTACTGATCGTCGGTTTCGGTGTGCTGTTCGCGCCGCTGTTCCAGCCGCACAGCCCGTGGCTGGTCACTGGCTTCCTGTGCCTGGGCCTGTTCCTGATGGGCCTGACCTACGGCCCCTGCGGCACCTTCCTGGCCGAGATCTACCCGGTGGAGGTGCGCTACACCGGCGCCTCGCTGTCATTCAATCTGGCCGGCATTCTCGGTGCGGCACCGGCGCCGTACCTGGCCACCTGGCTGGCCGAACGCTTCGGCCTGGTCGCGGTCGGCTACTACCTGTGCCTAACTGCGGTGGCGACCCTGTGCGCGCTGGTGGCACTGCACCGGCGCGCCCTGCGGCTCAACCAAAGAAGCGCTTGAGCGTACGCCCCAGCCAACCGCCCCCTTGGTGCTCGCGGGCGAACTGGTTCAGGTGCGCCTTGACCTGTTCGGCATAGGCCTGGTCATCACCGCGTATGTGATTGAACAGCCAGCGTGAGAGCATGGTGCGCAGTTCGTCGCTGATGTCCTCGCCGGCCTGGAAGCGCATGCGGTATTCCGATACCCGCTTGATGAAGACCTCATGCACGCGCTTGTGCGCGGCGCAGAACGGGTAGCCCGCTTCTTCCATCAACTCTTCTTCGAACGCGAAGTGCGACATGGTGTAGTCCACCACCTCGTCGATCACTTCACCCACCGCCGCACGCTGCATGCTGGCCTGGGCCACGTGCAGGTGGTTGAGCATCTCGATGATGCGGCGGTGTTGTTGGTCGATCACATCGATGCCGATGTTCAGATCGTCCTGCCAGACCAGTAGTGCCATCCCCGGCTCCCCTTCATGCGTATGTCGGGGCCGACTGTAGAGCCGCCGCGCGGGTGCGGCGTTGATCTGGATCAAAGCGGGCCGGTCAGGGCAGGGCGGGCTCGCGCGGGCGCAGCGGGCTGGCCACCGTGGTGCAGCTGACCCGGTTGCGGCCACCGGCCTTGGCCAGGTACAGCTGGCGGTCGGCCTCGGAGATCAGCCGGTGCAGCGCATCACGCTGCGGGCGCAGGCAGCACAGGCCGATGCTGACCGTCATGCGAAGCGTCGCGGTGCCAATGTCCACTTCCAGTGCGGCGATGCGCTGTCGCAGTTCCTCGAAGTACTGCAGTGCCTCGTCCTGTTCCATGTCCGGCACCAGCAGGCAGAACTCCTCGCCACCGAAGCGTGCGATCAGGTCCTGGCTGCGTGCATGCGCGGCCACCGCACCGGCCACCGCACGCAGCGCATCGTCGCCGGCCTCGTGGCCGTGGGTGTCGTTGATGTGCTTGAAGTGGTCGATGTCGATCATCGCCACCGCCACGCACTGGCCATGCAGCTGCAGCTGTGGCAGCTGGCGCTGGCTCTGTTCCAGGAAGCAGCGGCGGTTGGGCAGGCCGGTAAGGAAGTCTCGGGTGGCCAGATCCTGCAGGGTGCCGATCAATTCCAGCTGGTCCACGTTCTGCGAGACCCGGCAGAAGAATTCCTCGCGCGAGAATGGCTTGCGCAGGAAGTCGTTGGCACCGTTCTTCAGGAAGCGCGGGATCAGCGATGCGTCGGTGTTGCCGGAGATGCCGATCACCGCCACCTTGTCGCGTGAGCGCAGGGTGCGCAGGCGGCGGGTGAATTCCACGCCCTGCATGCCGGGCATTTCCTGGTCGACCACCGCCAGGCGGATCGCCGGATGCGCCTCGATCGCGGCCAGGCCCTCGTTGCCATCGGCCGCTTCGTGCACCTCATGGCCATACATGCGCAGCAGGGCGGCGGCATAGCCGCGCGCGGACGGGGAATCGTCCACCACCAGCGCCGCGATGCGGCGGTTGCGTTCCAGCCGCTGCACCAGCCACACCAGGTAGTCGATGCTGCCGGGGGTGTTCTTCAGTACGTAGTCGATGATCTGCTGCTGCAGCACGCGCTTGCGCAGGTCCTCGTCGTACACGCCGCTGACCACCACGGTGGGCAGGTCACGCTTGAGGAAGAACTCGACCACCGCATCGCGGTCGCCGTCGGCCAGCACCAACCCGGTCAGCACCAGGAACCAGCCGCCACCCTCGCTCAGCAGGCGATCGGCCTCGGCCAGGGTGGAGGCGATCACCACCGGCAGTTCCAGGCGCTGCTCGATGGCCTCGCGCAGCATGCCGGTGAACGCACGGGAGTTTTCGACCAGCAGGATCCGCTGTGGCAGCGGATCGGCCAGGTCGCCATCGACGGCGGCCTGCGGCAGGACGGGCATGATGCGGTGGCTCACGAAGGAGGGCTCGGCACGGATAGCGGCGGTTTCGGGCGTAACTTTAGCCGCTCATGCAGCGCCCGGCGTACATCATGCCGCGGAGAATGGAGCTAGGCGAACTCTTTGCTTCGCGCTCTGCCCCCCTGGACCAGGGACGGCAGGGATTCGCTGAGTATGATCGTGATTCGATGGTGACGACATAGCAGCACGCCGTCGTAAGCAATCAGGCGTCCGCCGAGCCGATCAATCAGTGCAGCTTCGGTGGCCGACGTCAGTGGACGATCGCGATCCAACAGTGCGATGTTCAACATGATGCCGTGACGCTGGCCGAGCCGGCCACAACGTGCCTGGATGTGTATCTGCCCCGGCTCATGACTCAGCATGACCGGCACTGCATCGATCAGTAGGCGATAGGCTGATAGTTGCAGACCCACGCTCAACTGGCAGGGGTCGCCGGAGAACTGTGGTCGATTCATACGGCCGGTGGAGTTCCAACCGTCCCGTACGCCGCTGGCTTGCAGGCTGAGGTAAAGCCCGATCTGCTCAATTGCAGTCGGGTAGATCATGCTGGCCTGTTGGCGGAATTGCCATGAATGCGTTGCAGATGTCTGAACCAGATCTGCCGCGATATCGTGGTGACCATGGGTCTTGAGCCAGTCAACAACACCTTGCACCGACATATCCATGCCGTCACCAATTGATTTCAGCTCGAGCGCCCGTGAACGCAGAGCCTGCTCACCGGCCAGGTACGAGGCGCGCGCCAGCTTTACTGTGTTCCGGCCACTATCTTCATGCTCTTGGTACTTGCGTTGATAGTGGCTGATACCAGATCCCAGTGCGAGCAGCGCGACGCTTATTACGCAAAGGCTCTGCTGCGTAGAGAAGGCTCCGAGGTCAAACGAAGCGGGTAGCCCAGTGCTTGGTGTAGATGCGAGCACGATCAGATTCAGTAGCGGCACTGCGATTGCCGCGCCGCGCCAACCGTGCAGGAAGGCAAGTGCGATTGCCGGGAGCGAAGCCATCAGGACGAGTTGCTCACGGGTGGTGTTGGCCGTAGCCGGTGTCAGCTTCATTGCCAATCCAAGCACCATGATCAGCGCGATAGATGTGGCGGTGAAAGCAACGAAGCGGGTGCTCCATCCTGGTTCGGAGTGACGCCGCAGCCACAGCAGTGCCAGTGGGGCAAGCGCAAGGATACCGGTGGTTTGGCCCAGCAAAGTACGTCCCACCCGTTCGAGCATCATTTCCGGGTCTGGGCCAGGCCACAGCAGACGCGCAAGTCCCATGTTCAGCAGGCTGACTGCAATGCCTGCCGAGAACGACAGGGAGAGCAGCCACAGTCCGCCCGCGGTAGGGACATGTCTGCGATGGAAGCGCACGATCAGCATTGCCAGAGGCATCAGCCCAATTGAGCCAAGAATGACCCATGCCAGTCCGTGGGTTGTCGCCATTGGCATACGGATCTGTGCGAAATAGGCGTATTCGCCAAACAGAAGGTACGGCCATAGGCGCACAGGTACCAACAGAAGTGCAGCAATCCGCACGCCCGCAGGAAGATAGAACTGGTCAAGTGACAGTTGCCGCGTCACCAAACACGCGGCCGCATATAGGATCGCTACCGCGAATCCTTCTGGACGGAAGCGAACGTCTACCTGTATTCCATCCTTCCACCAGCTCACTTCACCCTCCCGGGTCGGTTGGGACGCTCGGTCCCGCGTATGCGTGGCCTGCCCAGCACAGCGGCTTCGGCAGATAGCACGCCGTGCAACGGAAAAATGGAGAATACACACGGGGGCCGGTCGGTGCGATGGCACCCCCGTGGGGGCCTCGGTATGCTGGGGATGCTCCGGCCTTGACGCTTGCAGCGGACGATTTTATCCGGCCATGAAGTGGCATTGCGCTCTTTTGCCGCGGTCAATGCGGAACTACCCGGATGCAGTAACTCAATCAAAAATGGAGATGCCTGTGAGATTTCCCCGATTTTCCGTTGCGGCGACGACTGTAGCTCTGCTATCCATGCCCATGCTGGTTTCAGCATCCTGCTGTACAACGGGGGGCAATGGTGTCCAGATGGCCAGCGCCGGTTTGGGCGAACGCCAGCCGGTCGCCATCAATCTAAGCTTGGATCCGGCTTGGTTTGTCTATGCCTTTCAGCGCGATGGTGTGACCTACTACCAGGTCAATGATCCTTCGGGCCAAGTGGTTTTGATCATCGCCAACATCGATTCCACTTTCTGGACACTGCCGGCCGGAAATTCGTCTGTCCGTGTCTCGCTACCTTCGCAGCGGCTGGCGATGCCGGCGACGGCGCGTAGGCATCTGGTGTTCCAAGCGTCGGACTTCTCGTTGGCTGTCCACGGTGAAGGGAAGGGAGCAATCTGGTCCGTCGAGACGTCCCCCAGCGAAAAGTGAAAGACCGTAGATGGCAAGTAGAGTGCCCGCGGTGGTCCAGAGCCGCTGCGGGTACGCTTCGCTGCCGTTGCTGATGCGAACTGGCGGGGCTTTGAGTCAGTACTTGACCGGCATGTCAATCGGAGCATCCACTCGCGGCGGCGCGCTGTCCCCTTGCATTTCGTAGTGGGTATCACGCATCACCATCCGGATCCGGTTATCCAGGCAGCTGACTGTGCCAGAGTAGGCCTGTGTACGTGCTGAGAGACGCTCAATTGCCAGATCGACAGTTCTCGACGACAACGTGCTCGTGCGATCGAGCAGCGAAGCTGTGATCAATATTCCCTTGTGTTGACCCACGTGTCCGCAACGTGCACGGAGCTGGATCTGGCCCCGTTCTTCCTTGAGCAACAGAGACATGGACTCGGCAAGGACGCGATAAGCGGCAAGCTGTAAACCCATGCTCAGCTGGCAGGGATCACCCTGAAGTACGGGGCGGAACACTCGGTGGGTCTCTTCCCAGGCCTCGCTCAGCCCGCCTGCCTGAAGAGCAACATAGAGCCCAGCGTGCTCCAGCTCAGTCGGGTAGACCATGCTGGTCAGCTCGCGGAACTTGCGCGAGCGTGAGGAAAATGTTCGCAGAAGATCGATTGCCGGGCCTTCCTGGCCATGTGTCCTGAGCAGCTTCAGGGTTTCATCAAGGGCTGCTTCAATATCGTCGGCTACCCTGCGCAGGCCCAGTGCCCGCTCGCGCAGATCCATCTCACTGGCCAGGTGGGCCGAGCGAGAGAAAACCACTGTCTGCGGCTCCTGTAGCTGAACCGTTGTGGGCGCACGCTGATGATAGTGATGAGTGATGCGTGAGCCCAGAGCCAAGAGGGTGGTACCCGTGATCGCGATGATCTGTTGCGTGAAGAAGGTTGTCTGGTCGAACGAGCCCGGTAGTCCGGTACTGGGCATGGTTACGCTGAGAATTATGTTCATCAGCGGTACGCCCACAGCAGCACCTCGCCATCCATGAATGCATGTCAGCGCAATTACGGGCAAGGTCATCAACAGCTGCAATATGGCTCGTGCCGCATCATCACGCGCACCGGCCGTGGCGATGAGAATGCTGAGAGCACATAGAGCGCTGAGCGCCGTGATGGTAGGGCGCAGCCGCCAGGTAGACCAGTCGTAGCCGCCACGACGGCGGAGCCACAGCAATGCAAGTGGTGCCACTGTCAGGATGGCGATGTAGTCACCCAGCACAAATAGCGCTGCATTCGTGTAGAAGGGCATGCTTGGCGGGACCGGCCAAAGCACGTGGGACAGTCCCAGCTTGAGAGCGCTGGCGACCAGTGCTGCGGATGCTGCAACGGAAAGCAGCCAACTTTCACTGGTCGATGCCATCGCCTTGCGGTGGAGGTGGACGATCAGCGCCACCGCAGGTATCAGACACGCCGATCCGAGGATGACCCAGCTTATCCCGTACTCTTCGATCATGGGATAACGCAGCGGCGCGAAATAGGCGTATTCACCAAGAATGAGATACGGCCAGAGCCTGGGCGGACACAACAGCAGTGCGGCCACGCGAATGCCAGCCGGCAGGAAGAACTGATCAACGGAGAAGTGACGGGCTCCCCAGCAGGCGAAGGCATACAGCGCAGCAAGAGCGAGGCCGACAGGTCGTATACGGAAGCTCAGTTCAAATCCACTTTTCAACCAACTCAAGCCCAAGCCTCCCTTGCTCGTACCGCGTTATCGCAGTCCTGGCGACACTGAATGTATCCTTCAGGCCCGACAGTATCTGTTGATGCCGATGGGCGCAATCTCGTAGGCGGCGGAGGCGTCAGGCGGTCTTTCGCCAGCCGTGAACACGCCGCCATTGGATGTCACCAAGCGGCTGTGAAGTCCGTCGCAGTTTTCTGATTTGGGTATCAGATCCGTGAGGGTGGGCCAATCGGGTCGAGCGGGTTGTCCCGACCGGCTTCACGAACCGGGTAGGCCCCGGTCTGGGGAGCGCTTACCGCTTCGATGAGGCAGATCCGGACGCGATTGCCTTGGCATTGAATCGTGCCGCGATATGCGAGCACGCGGCCGGCTAACTGGTCAGTGGCCATGATCATCGTCGCCTGCGAAAGGCGTCGGCGTGGATCGAGCATGGCTGCAACGAGCAAGATTCCTTGCTGTCGGCCAAGGCGGCCACAGCGCGCTCGCACGGTGAGTTGACCGGATTCGTTGCCAAGCAGGATGGACACTGCCTCGACGATCGAGCGATAGGCTGCCAACTGCAAGCCAGGGCTGAGGGCGCAGGGATCGCCCATCAACCAGGGTTGATTGATCCGGTGGGTATTGCCCCAAGCCTCACGCACTCCACCCGCCTGCAAGGCCACGTACAAGCCCAGCCGTTCCAGGGCGGCGGGATAGATCATGCTGGCCTGGGCCCGGAACAGGCGTGAATGCACCTCCGAGGTATGCCGCAGGCTGTCTGCGACAGCGTGATGGCCCTGTGCATGCAGCCAGTTCACCATTTCGTTCAGCGACAGGTCCATGCCATCGCCCAGCTGGCGCAGATGGGCCGCGCGCTCACGGAGGTCCATCTCGCTGGCCAGATGTGAATTCCGCGCAAGCTGCAGGGCCGCTCTGCCATCTTCCTCGCGCAACCGGTGCTGGTTCTGGAAGTGGGTGATGCGCGCGCCCAGCAACAGCAGGGCGATGCTGGCGATGGCCATGGCCTGCTGGGTAGCGAAGGTAGCCGGGTCGAATGCCGTCGGATGGTCGGCGGGGGTGCTGAGGCCAAGAATCATGTTCACGGCGGCGACACCGATGGCCGCACCGCGCCATCCCAGCAGGCAGGTCAGGGCGATCGCGGGAATAGGCAGGATCAACAACAACTGCAGCGAGCCAGGGGCGGTGATCGAGGGAGGTACCGGCGTCGCCTGCAGGCCAATGACCAGCATGGCTCCGAGGGCTCCGACGGTGGCCGCAACAGACCGGATCGTCCATTGTTCCTCGGCGCGGCGGATCCACAGCAGTGCCAGAGGTGCCAGGATCAGGATGCCGGTGAAGTCGCCCAGCGCATAGCGCAACACGTTGGTGAGAAATGTCGCGTTATGCAACGGTTCCCAGAGCAGGTACGAGATTCCCAGGTTGAGCAGGCTGATGACCGTCGCGGCGCATACCGCAATGGATATCACGCCGAGAATCGTGGTGCGCGCAAGCAGCTTCCGGTGCAGGCGCACGATCAGCATCACGGCGGGCATCAGGAACACCGAGGCCAGGATCACCCAGGTCAGGTTGTATTTGCTGATCAGGGGGATGCGCAGATGCGCGAAGTAGGCGTACTCACCAATCAGCAGGTAGGGCCAAAGACGGGGCGGGCACAACAGCAATGCGGCCACCCGCACGCCGGCAGGCAGGAAGAACTGATCCAGTGACAGCTTGCGCGCACCCCAGCAGGCGAGGGCATAGAGCAGCGCCAGCGCCAGCCCTTCGGGGCTGACCCGTATCCTCACCAGCAGGCCGTCTTTCCACCACTGCATCCACGTGCTCCCCAGCTCCTGCGCCGATTATGTGGCGGGGAAGGCCCCGCTACCACAACGCATCCCGCAGCTTGTACCACGACATCGCTGCCACCAGCAGCGGCGTGCGCAGCAGCCGGCCACCGGGGAAGGGCGCATGCCGCAGGCGCTGGAACACGTCCAGACGCTCGCTCTGGCCGGCAATGGCGGCGGCGATCACCTCGCCGGCCAGCCCGGCGGCGGCTACCCCATGGCCGGAGAACCCCTGCGCGAAGTACAGGTTGCCGTCCAGCCGGCCCCAATGCGGGGCGCGGTTGCGGGTAATGTCCACATAACCACCCCAGACCTGGTCCAGTGCCACGTCGGCCAGCTGTGGGAACACCTGGTGCATGCGCCGCTGCATCACCCCGCGCAGGCCGGGTGGGGGCAGGGCCGAGTAGCTGGCGCGGCCGCCGAACAGCAGGCGGTGGTCGTGGCTGAGGCGGAAGTAGTCCAGAGCCCATGCGGTGTCGGCCACGGCCATGTTGTTGCCGATCAGCGCCCGGGCGCGTTCAGCACCCAGCGGTTCGCTGGCGCCGATATAGGTGCCGACCGGCATGATCCGCCGTTCCAGCTCGGGCAGCAGGCCCTGCAGCCAGGCGTTGCCGGCCACCACCAGATGCGCAGCGCGCAAGCTGCCCTGAGCGGTATGCAGGGAAGGCTGTGGTCCCCGCTGCACGCGGGTCACCGCGGAGTTCTCGTGGATCACCACGCCGGCGGCGCGCGCCGCATCGGCCAGGCCGCGTGCATAGGCCAGCGGATGCAGATGGGCGCTGAGCGGGTCGAACATCGCGGCGCGGTAGCGCGGGCTGTCCAGCTGCGCGCGCAGGGCATCACGGTCCCACCATTGCATCGGGTAGTCGTAGTGGCGCTGCAGGTGCTCGCAGTTGGTCAGTAATTCACGCTCATGCCGTTCGCGGATGGCGACGCTGGCATGGCCTTCCACCCAATGGCAGTCGATGCCGTGGCGATCGATGCGCGTGCGCATTGCCCCAACCGCGTCACGTGACCAGTCGAACAGGTGGCGCGCGTCGTCGCGGCCGAGCTGGCGCTCCAGCTCGTCCACCTCGCAGCCATAGCCGACCAGCGCCTGGCCACCGTTGCGGCCGGACGCGCCCCAACCGATCCGCTGGGCTTCCAGCACCACCACGCGCTGGCCACGCGTAGCCAGTTCCAGTGCTGCGGTCAGGCCGGTGTAGCCGGCGCCAAGCACTGCGACATCGGCCTGCACATTCCCCTGCAGCGAGGGAAGTGCGGGCGGCTCGGGCAAGCTGGCGGCGTACCAACTGGGCGGGAAGGCGGCGCTCATCGCAGGCCTTGCGGGCGCAGTACGGACGGGCGGAGCGGGGGAGGGCGATCAGCGTTCACGCGCTTAGTTTCGCCGATGCGTGACGGCCATGGTGTGACGGCGACGACTTGCCGCGTTCGCCGGGCGACGGGTAACGTGTCGGCACGCCAAGGAGTTTTCCCATGCGCCGCCTGCCCTGGGTGGGCCTGCCCACCGACAGCACCGTGCTCGGCCATCACCGCTTTGCGGTGGCCGGCGAGAAGTACGTGCGCGCGCTGGCCGAGGCCGCCGAAGTGACCCCGGTGGTACTGCCGAGCCTGCAGCCGCCCTTGCCGGCTGGCCACTGGCTGCAGGGGCTCGATGGCCTGCTGTTGACCGGCGCGGTCAGCAACATCGAACCGCAGCACTACGAGGGCGGCCGCAGCTGGCCAGGCAATCCGCACGACCCGGCCCGGGATGCCAACGCCTTTGCGCTGCTGCGCGAAGCGCTGGCGTTGGACCTGCCGGTGCTGGCGATCTGCCGCGGCTTCCAGGAACTGAACGTCGCGCTGGGTGGCAGCCTGCATCCGCAGGTGCATGCGGTGCCTGGCCTGGCCGACCACCGCGAAGACCCGCAGGCGCCGGTGGAGGTGCAGTACGGGCCGGCCCACACGGTCACCCTGGCCGCTGATGGCTGGTTGGCGCGGTGGAGCGGCAGTGACCGGACGCAGGTCAATTCGGTACACGGGCAGGGTATCGCTCACCTGGCGCAGGGGCTGCAGGTCGAAGCCGTGGCCGATGATGGCCTGGTCGAGGCGGCACGCAGCCTGCACCATGATTTCGTGCTCGGCGTACAGTGGCACCCGGAGTGGCGTGTCATGGATTCGCCGTTCTATCACGCTATTTTCCGTGCGTTCGGCCAAGCTTGCCGGCAGCACCAACAGAACCGACTGGATTCCCGATGAGTTCCCGAACGCGCCCGCGCAAGACGGCTACGCCCCCCGCACCGCAGGAAAGCAGTCTGCTGCGTTGGCTGAAGGAGCGGCGCATCACCGAGGTCGAGTGCCTGGTGCCGGACATCACCGGCAACGCGCGCGGCAAGATCATTCCCGCCGACAAGTTCTCGCATGACTACGGTACGCGGCTGCCCGAAGGCATCTTCGCCACCACCGTCACCGGCGAGTTTCCCGATGACTACTACGAGCTGACCTCGCCGTCGGACTCGGACATGATGCTGCGCCCCGATCCGGATACGGTGCGGATGGTGCCGTGGGCGGCCGATGCCACCGCGCAGGTCATCCACGATTGCTACACCAAGAGCGGTGAGCCGCACGAGCTGGCACCACGCAACGTACTGCGCCGCGTGCTGGCGGCCTACGCCGAGCTGGGCCTGCGCCCGGTGGTGGCGCCGGAGCTGGAGTTCTTCCTGGTGCAGAAGAACACCGACCCGGACTTCCCGCTGCTGCCACCGGCCGGCCGCTCCGGGCGTCCGGAAACCGCGCGGCAGTCGTACTCGATCGATGCGGTCAACGAATTCGACCCGATCCTCGACCTGATGTACGACTACGCCGATGCGATGAAGCTGGACGTGGACACGCTGATCCACGAATCCGGCGCCGCGCAGCTGGAGGTCAACTTCACCCATGCCGATGCGATGGACCTGGCCGACCAGGTGTTCCTGTTCAAGCGCACCATGCGCGAGGCGGCGATGCGCCACGGCGTGTATGCCACCTTCCTGGCCAAGCCGATGGAGAACGAGCCGGGCAGTGCCATGCACATCCACCAGAGCCTGGTGCGGGTGAGCGACGGCAGCAATGTGTTCGCTGGCGATACCGATGCCGAAGGCGAGTTCAGCCCGGTGTTCGGCCACTACCTGGGCGGCCTGCAGAAGTACGCGCCGCAGGCGATGGCGTTCTTCGCGCCGAACGTGAATTCCTACCGCCGGCTGGTGTTCGGCGAAGTCTCGCCGAGCAACGTGCACTGGGGCTTCGACAACCGCACCTGTGGCCTGCGCGTGCCGCTGGACACGCCGGAGAACATGCGCGTGGAGAGCCGCTTCGCCGGTTCCGACGCCAACCCCTACCTGGCGATGGCGGCGACCCTGGCCTGCGGCCTGCTGGGCATCCGCGAGCGGTTGGCACCGGATGCGCCGGTGACCGGCAGCGCCAAGGAACTGGGCTACAACCTGCCGCGCTCGCTGGGCGAAGCGCTGGACGGGCTGGAGCAGTGCAGCGAGCTGCAGGCGCTGCTGGGCGAGCGCTTCTGCCGCGCCTACATCTCGGTCAAGCGCAAGGAATATGAGACCTTCTTCCGCGTCATCAGCTCGTGGGAGCGCGAGTTCCTGCTGCTGAACGTCTGAGCATCTGGAATAGAAAAATCCGCCGCCGGGGGGTAGGCTGGCACCCGTCGCCGGCCCCGCCGGCCCCCCTTTCCGCATTCTGGAGCACCCGATGAAGCTGCGTATCCTCACGCTCGGCCTGGCCTCCGCCATGCTCGCCGCCTGTGGCGGTGGCAATGGCGGCGCGCAGGACAGCCAGGTCCTGAACGTCTACAACTACAGCGATTACATCGCCGAGGACACCATCCCGACCTTCGAGAAGGAGAGCGGCATCAAGGTGACCTACGATGTGTTCGACAGCGATGAGATGGTCGAGACCAAGCTGCTGGCCGGCAACAGCGGCTACGACGTGGTGGTGCCGACCCTGAACTTCTTCGGTCGCCAGATCCAGGCCGGTGTGTTCCTGCCGCTGGACAAGAGCAAGATCCCGAACCTGGCCAATCTCGATCCGGCGGTGATGAAGCGCATCGCCACCCAGGACCCGGGCAACCAGTACGGCGTGCCGTACATGATCGGCACCACCGGCATCGGCTACAACGTGGAGATGCTGAAGCAGCGCTTCGGCGGCAGCACCGAGATCGCCAACAGCTGGGACCTGGTGTTCAAGCCGGAGAACATCAGCAAGATGAAGGACTGCGGCGTGACCATCCTGGACACGCCGGCGGACATGATCCCGATCGCGCTGCATTACCTGGGCCTGGACCCGCACAGCGGCGACCCGGCCGAGCTGCAGAAGGCGGCCGACCTGCTGAAGTCGATCCGCCCGTACGTGCAGAACTTCCACTCCTCGCAGTACGTGGGTTCGCTGGCCAACGGCGGTACCTGCCTGGTGGTGGGCTGGTCGGGTGACATCATCCAGGCCCGCGACCGCGCCGAGGAAGCCAGCAATGGCGTGCACGTGGCCTACTCGATCCCGAAGGAAGGCGCCCCGCAGTGGTTCGACATGCTGGCGATCCCGAAGGATGCCAAGCATCCGGAAGCCGCGTACGCGTTCATCAACTACCTGCTGCAGCCGAAGGTTGCCGCGGCCAACACCAACTTCATCCACTACGCCAACCCGGTGCCGACCGCGACCCCGCTGGTGGATGAGGCGATCCGTACCGACCCGACCATCTACCCGCCGGCCGACGTGGCCGACAAGATGTTCACCTATTCGATCAACACGCCGGAAACCGACAAGCTCTACACCCGGCTGTGGACCGAGGTGAAGACCGGCCGTTAAGCCGGTCTGGCGCCGCCGGGCCATGCCCGGCGGATTGCTTCATCCTTGGTCGGGCGCGGTACCGCCGCCCTGGTCAAGGTGCCGCAGGATCGCCGGCAACAGGTCACGTGCATCGCGACCGCCGTTGCACAGGAACGACGAACTCATCCGCTGCAGGTTGTGCATGCCGATGAAGAACAGCCCCGGCCGCGGAGAAACACCGAACTCGCCGAGGGGGTAGCCATGTGCGTCCAGCACGCCCTGAACGTCGAGCCAGGGCCATTCGGCGACGAAGCCGGTGGCCAGCACCACCGAGCGGATGCCTGCGGCCTGCAGATCCAGTTCACGCGGGGCGGCGTCCGGCTCCCAGTGCAGATAGACCTCTTCGGGAATGTAGCGGGCATCGTCGGTGCGCGGTTCGGGCCGCGTGGCGTAGTACGCGCTGGCCAGCGAATCGAGATAGGCATATTCGGTCCGTGTCGCTTCGATCGCGGTGCGCAGCTGCGGGCGTACATCGGCGAAGCGGGCGACATTTCCATCGAAGCCCTGCAACCGGCCCAGCAGCCTGATGCCCGCGCGGTGCATCGCCAGCAGGCTGATCGAGCTGCCCAGGCCGGCACGCCCCTTGCCGGAAATCAGCGGGAATTCGGCGGTACGGGCCTTGCGCAGCGCATCCGGTTCTCCGGCCAGGACGGCGGCCGCTTCACTCACATGCTGGTGGATACGCCCGGCCATGTCCCACCAGGTCATCGAGTCCTTGCCGCGCAGCCGGCGGGTATGCGAATGCCGCTGGGCCAGTGACCAGTGCACGCTGCGACCGCTGTCGCGCAGGTCCTGGGCGATCTGCGCGCCGGACTGGCCGCCACCGATGACCAGCACGCCGCCGTCGGGCAGCTGGCGGGGGTTGCGGTAGTCGCCGGAGTGCAGCACCGTCAGACCCCGCGCGGGCGCGAACGGGACCCGGGGCATCCGCGCGCGGCGGTACTCGCCGGTGGCGACCACAACCGCCCCAGCCCGGATCAATCCGTGGCTGGTTTCGATGGCATAGCCGCCCAATTCGGGCGTGACCCGCTGAACCGCACAACCTTCGCTGATCGGCAACGAACGTTCGTCGGCATAGTCGCGCAGCCGCCGGATCACCTCCGGGGCCCCCATGAAACCTTCCGGGTCGTCACCTGCATAGGCATGGCCGTGCAGGGCCATCGTCGCGTTGGCGGTGTTGGTCTGGAACGAATCCCAGCGCCGCTGCCAGCTGGCGCCCACGGTTTCGGCCTCCAGCACGCGATGCTCGACGCCGGCTTCCTGCAGGAGCGCGCTGATGGACAGCCCGGCCTGGCCGGCGCCGATGATGACCAGCGGCAGCGTTGCAGGCAGGGAGCCCGGCAGGCGGGGCGGGAAAGGGGAGGGGCTGTCCGGGGAAGTCACCAGGATGGGTCCATGCAGGGGCTTGATCCGGGCCATTGCGCGGGGAATGCCCCGGGCCTTCAACAGATCCGGTTCTGAAAAACGTTGCAGATCGAGGCGTCGCCTGTGGTGTCTGGCCGGGACGGCCGCAGGGTCGTCCAGGGGAGCCCGGGCCTTTGCGCGGGCAGGCCACCATGGCGGGGGAAAACCGACACTCCCAGGGCCCCCGGAGCCGGCCAGCGGCCGCTTCCGCCTGCCGCCGTCATATCCCCTGGGCCCCCCGGCCGTTAGAATGGCGGCCGCTGTCCACCGCCCGCTCCCGGAGCCCCCATGCCCGTTGAAGCCCAGCCGGTAGCCACCGTCGTCGACACGACCGGTGCGCCCGGCTATCTCTCCATTCGTGACCTGCGCAAGGAATTCGACGGTTTCGTCGCCGTTGACGACGTCAATCTGGACGTGCGCAAGGGCGAAATCTTTGCCCTGCTCGGTGGCTCGGGCAGTGGCAAATCGACCCTGCTGCGCTGTCTGGGTGGCTTCGAGACGCCCACCAAGGGCAGCATCACCCTCGACGGCCAGCGCCTGGACGCGCTGCCGCCGTATCAGCGGCCGGTCAATATGATGTTCCAGTCCTACGCCCTGTTCCCGCACATGACGGTCGAGCAGAACATCGCCTTCGGCCTCAAGCAGGACGGGATGGCAAAGGACGCGATCAGCAAGCGCGTTGGCGAGATGCTGGACCTGGTGCAGATGGGGCACCTGGGCAAGCGCAAGCCGCATCAGCTGTCCGGCGGCCAGCAGCAGCGCGTGGCGCTGGCGCGGTCGCTGGCCAAAGGGCCGAAGCTGCTGTTGCTGGACGAGCCGATGGGCGCGCTGGACAAGAAACTGCGCTCGCAGATGCAGCTGGAACTGGTCAGCATCATCGAATCGTCGGGTGTGACCTGCGTGATGGTCACCCACGATCAGGAAGAAGCGATGACCATGGCCACCCGCATCGCGGTGATGGATGCCGGCTGGATCCAGCAGGTCGGCAAGCCGGACGAGGTCTACGAGCAGCCGGCCAACCGCTTCGTCGCCGAGTTCATCGGTTCGGTCAACCTGTTCGACGGGGTGATCGACGAGGACCTTCCCGAGTACGTGACCGTGCGCTCGCCGCTGTTCCCGGCGCCGATCTACATCGCCCATGGCATCACCGGCTATGAAGGGCAGCCGGTCGCGTTCGCGCTGCGCCCGGAGAAGGTGATGATCGGCAAGGACGAGCCGGAAGGGCACACCAACAAGGCGCAGGGCGTGATCGAGGACATTGCCTACTTCGGCAGCCACTCGGTGTACCACGTGCGCCTGCCCAGCGGTGCCAAGGTACTGGCCAACTTCGCCAACTCGCAGCGCTGGGCCAGTGACGGCCTGACCTGGGGCGACAGTGTGTGGGTGCACTGGCGCGACAACGACGGCGTGGTGCTGACCTCATGAGCGTCAGCGGCCTGAAGCGCTGGCTGCCGGGGCTGCGTGCCACGGTGATCGGCATTCCGTACCTGTGGCTGCTGCTGTTCTTCGCAGTGCCGTTCCTGATCGTGCTGATGATCAGCTTCTCGCTCAGCCGGGTCGGCTCGCCGCCGTATACCTGGCTGCTGCAGTACGCGGACGGCGGCTTCTCGCTGAAGCTGAACCTGGAGAACTACCTCGCGCTGTTCCGTGATTCGATCTATGCGCAGGCGTTCCTCAGCTCGATCAAGATCGCGGCGATCTCCACCTTCCTCACCCTGCTGATCGGCTATCCGATGGCCTATGCCATCGCGCGCCTGTCGCCGGCCGCACGCAACGTGGCGATGATGCTGGTGGTGCTGCCGTCATGGACCTCGTTCCTGATCCGCGTGTATGCGTGGAAGGCGATCCTGGACCGCAACGGCCTGCTCGACCAGTTCCTGCAGTTCACCGGCCTGCAGACGCTGATGACGTCGATGGGGCTGCCGAAACTGCAGCTGATCGACACCCCGACTGCCGCTTATATCGGCATCGTCTACTGCTACCTGCCGTTCATGGTGCTGCCGCTGTACGCCAACCTGGTCAAGCATGACCACCGCCTGCTGGAAGCGGCCTACGACCTCGGTGCCAAGCCGTGGCAGGCGTTCCTGCGCATCACCCTGCCGCTGTCGAAGGCGGGCATCATCGCCGGCTGCATGCTGGTGATGATCCCGGCGGTGGGTGAATTCGTGATCCCGGAAATGCTGGGTGGCTCGGAGACGCTGATGGTCGGCCGCCAGCTGTGGAACGAGTTCTTCAACAACCGCAACTGGCCGGGCGCCTCGGCGATGGCGGTGGCGATGATCCTGCTGCTGCTGGTGCCGATCCTGCTGTTCAACCGTTCCCAGCAGCGCCTGCTGGAAGGGAAGCAGGCATGAGCCCGCGTTCCGCCAAGGGCCTGGGGCTGGGCGTGCTGCTGCTCGGCTTCGCCTTCCTGTACCTGCCGATCCTGCTGTTGATGTTCTATTCGTTCAACAGCTCGCGGCTGGCGATGGTCTGGGCCGGGTTCTCCACCCGTGCTTACAGCGACCTGTTCGCCGACCGCGCGCTGATGGATGCGATGTGGACCAGCCTGGTGGTGGCGTTCTGGACCGCCTGTACCGCCACCGTGCTGGGCACGCTGGCGGCGATGGTGATGACCCGCTTCAAGCGCTTCCGCGGCAAGCCGCTGTTCGGCGCGCTGGTCACCGCGCCGCTGGTGATGCCGGATGTGATCCTGGGCTTCTCGCTGATGGCGCTGCTGGCCTCGATGGGCGCGATTCCCGGCTTCCCGGCGCGCGGCCTGACCACCATCTGGATCGCGCACGTCACCTTCACCCTGTGCTTCGTCACCGTGGTGGTGTCCTCGCGGTTGCAGGAAATGGACCTGTCGCTGGAAGAAGCGGCGATGGACCTGGGCGCCAGCCGGCTGACCGTGTTCGGCCGCATCACCCTGCCGATCATCGCGCCGGCGCTGGTGGCGGGCTGGCTGCTGGCGTTCACCCTGTCGCTGGATGACGTGGTGGTGGCCAGCTTCGTGGCCACGCCGGGCTCGACTACGCTGCCGATGAAGGTGTTCGCCTCGGTGCGCATGGGCATCAGCCCGAAGATCAACGCATTGGCCACGCTGCTGGTGTCGGCGGTGTCGATCGCCGCGGTGATCGGCTGGTACATCAATGCCCGCGCCGAGAAACGGCGCCAGCGCGACCTGCAGCTGGCACGGCAGGACAACGGCTGAGCCGGCGGCCTGCCGGCTGATCCGGCAACATCCGGCTCACGGGCAACCGCGCACAATGGGGATCTTCCAGATGGAGATCCCCCATGACCGTCGAGATTGTCGATCCGGCCACCGGCCAGGTGACCTACCGCCATGAACTGATGGGTGCTGCCGACGTCGAGCAGCGCCTGCAGGCCGCCGCCGATGCATTCCCCGGCTGGGCTGATCACTCGTTGCAGGAGCGGGGGGCGATCCTCAAGCAGATCGCTGGCCAACTGCGTGCGCGCCGTGACGATCTGCAGCAGGCGATGACCCATGAGATGGGCAAGCTCAAGGCCGAAGCGCTGGCCGAGGTCGACAAGTGCGCGGCGGCCTGCGAGTTCTACGCCGACCACGCAGCTGATTATCTCAAGCCGCAGCTGATCGACACCGAAGCCCAGCGCAGCTATGTGCGCTACGAGCCGATCGGCTGCGTGTTCGCGGTGATGCCGTGGAATTTCCCGATCTGGCAGGTGTTCCGTTTCCTCGCCCCGGCGTTCATGGCAGGCAACGTGGCCCTGCTCAAACACGCCAGCAACGTGCCGCAGTGCGCCGACCTGATCCTGGCGGTATGCCGTGACGGTGGCCTGCCTGACGGCGTGTTCGATGTACTGCACATCGACAACGACCAGGCGGCTGAGGTGCTGCGCGACGCACGGGTGAAGGCGGTGACACTGACCGGCAGCGAGCGGGCAGGGCGCTCGATCGCGTCCAACGCGGGCAGCCAGCTGAAGAAGTCGGTGATGGAGCTGGGTGGCAGCGATGCCTTCGTGGTGCTCGACGATGCCGACCTCGACAAGACCGTGGCGGCGGCGGTGAAGTCGCGCTTCGACAACAGCGGGCAGACCTGCATCGCGGCCAAGCGCTTCATCGTGGTCGAGGCGGTGGCCGATGAGTTCACCCGGCGCTTCGTGGAAGCCGCGGGCGAGCGCCAGTACGGTGATCCGGACGAGCGCGGTACCACGCTGGCGCCGATGGCCCGCGCCGATCTGCGTGACGAACTGCACAAGCAGGTGCAGGCCAGCGTGGCCAAGGGGGCGCGGGTACTGCTGGGTGGTGAGCCGATTGCGGGTACACATGCCGGCTATCCGGCCACCGTGCTCGATCAGGTCGGCCCGGGCATGCCGGCCTACGACGAGGAGCTGTTCGGGCCGGTGGCCGCGGTGATCCGGGTCAAGGATGAGGCCGAGGCACTGCGCGTGGCCAACGACACCCGCTTCGGCCTGGGCGGCAGCGTGTGGACGCGCGATCCAGTGCGCGGCGAACGTTTCGCGCAGCGCATGGAGTGTGGTGCAGCGTTCGTCAACGCCATCGTCAAGAGCGACGCGCGGTTGCCGTTCGGCGGCAGCAAACAGTCCGGTTTCGGCCGGGAGCTGGCCGACCACGGCATCCATGAGTTCATGAACATCAAGACCGTCTACGTGGCTTGATGCCGAACGGTAGTGCCGGCCGCTGGCCGGCATTGCCTGGTTGCCGGCCAGCGGCCGGCACTACCAGAAGCGGGTCATGCGCCACGACCCACGGTCGTGGCCTACCGGTTTGGTGGGTATCGACCGTTGGTCGATACGCCCTACAACCACTTCGCGCGCTTGAACAACCGGTACAGCCCCACGCACACACCGCCCACGCCCACGATCATCAGCGGGTACGACCACGGCTCGCTCAGCTCAGGCATGTGGCTGAAGTTCATGCCGTACCAGCTGGTGATCAGCGTCGGCGCCGCCAGCAGTGCGGCCCATGCGCCCAGGCGCTTGACCGTCTCGCCCTGCGCCAGCGTCACCAGCGACAGGTTCACGCTCAGCGCGGTGCCCAGCATCTCACGCAGGGTGTCGATCACATCGCTGATGCGTACTGCGTGGTCGTGGACGTCGCGGATGTACAGCTTCACTTCGTCGGGGATCAGCTCGCCCTGGTAGCGGCGCAGCTGCGCCAGCACGTCCTGCAGCGGCGCCACCGCCATCCGCATCTTGTTCAGCTCGCGCTTGAGCTCGTACAGTCGCACCACCGTGCTGCGCTTGTAGGTGTCGGCGAAGATGTCCTTCTCCAGCAGCTCCAGGGTGTCGCGGAAGCGGTGCACGATGGGCAGGTAGTTGTCGACCACGAAGTCGGTCACCGCGTACAGGCAGTACGACGGGCCCATCTTCAGCAGCTGCGGCTCGCGTTCCACCCGCGCACGCACCGGGGCATAGGACAGCGAAGCGCCATGGCGTACCGTCACCAGGAAGCGCGGGCCGAGGAAGGCATGGGTTTCGCCGTACTGGATGCGCTCGTCGACCATCTGCGCGGTGGTCACCACCACGAACATGGAATTGCCGTAGGTCTCGACCTTGGGCCGCTGGTGCGCGTTGCGCGCATCCTCGATGGCCAGGTCGTGCAGGCAGAACTCTTCCTGCAGTTTCAACAGCACATCATCATTGGGGTCGTACAGGCCGACCCAGACGAAGCCGTTGCCACTGGCAATGACATCGCTGATGGCGTCCAGGGTGATGTCGTGGCGTTTGCCCTCGTCATCGTAGTGGACGCAGTTGATGACGCAGGCGGGGTTGGCCGAGGCGGGCGCGGCAGCAGAGGCGGGCAATGACATGCCCGCCATCGTGCGTCAGGGCTGTGTTTTGGACAAGTGAGGAGTACGCCCCAGCACCCATGCCAGCGCGACGTGGACGGGCAGCAGCAGCACGATCCACTGCACGTTGTACTGTGCCTGCAGGCTCAGCCAGTGCAGTACCAGCGCGGCCACCGCCTGTACCGGCAGCAGCCACAGCACGATCCTGAACATGCGGCCCGGCACGCGACGACGCAGCAGGGCGATTGCACCCGGCAACAGCAGCACGGCCAGCGGCGAAAGCAACAGCAGGTTGCGATTGGCCCACGCGGCGTAGTGGATGCTGAAGCCCCACAGGAACACCAGCACGCCACCAAACAGGGCGCACAGCAGCCAGAACGGCAGGGCCAGCCCGGCCAGCAGGCGCGGGCGGTTGCGCAGCGCCAGCACGCCGCCGGCCACGATCAGCCCGAGCAGCAGCCACGGCCACCAGCGGCGCGCGAATTCCTTCGGCTCCGGATCGATACGATGCGGCAGCAGTTCCTGTTCGGACTGCACCAGCGGACGGCCATCGCTGTTGCGTGCCTGGCGCAGCGCATCGGCCAGGCGCATCGGCACGAAGGCTTCCTGCCAGCGCGACAGCGGCTGGTCGGCAAATGGCCCAAGGCCGACATCGAAGCCCAGCCACATCCACGGTGCCGGCGACGCCAGGCGGACCGATTCACTGCGGTAGGTGTTGCCGCGCGAGCGCCCCGACAGCTGCGACTGCAGGCCGCCACCCAATGCCTTGTCCACCGTGTCGCGCACCATCGTGGCGCAATTGGCGGTGTAGTAATCGTAGTGGTAGCGCGCGTTTTCCGGCTTGGCCCGCTCGGCCAGGTCGGCGGCCAGCGCACGCGCCTGGTCCGGGCGCAGGTCCAGCCACTGCACGCTGGCGCCACGGCCGGTCTCGTCGTAGTAGGACAGGTCCTGCTGCAGCGGCAGCGCCACCAGGTAATACATCATGTCGCCGCGTGCGAAGCGGCTGATGAAATCGTCCTCGGACGGATCGAAGTAGCCGAAGTTGTACGAGGTTGCCTCGCCGCTGACCGGATCGACCACGACGATGGCGTCGTGGCCGAAGCGTTCGAAGAACACGGTGCCCGGCTGCATGGTCACCACGCCGATGCGCGGGGCAGGGGCTTCAGCGTTGGTCGCGGGTACGGCAGGTGTGGCTGCCACCGGCTGCGCGAAGGCGGCCAGCGGCAGGGCCATGGCCAGCACGCACAGTGCCAGCCACACCATGAGGATCAGGCCGCGGCGCTTCAAGCGTCGTCCTGCGCGTCCGGCGGCAGCACGGTCACGTGGAAGGCCTGTACCCGGCGCGCATCGGCGCGGGCCACGCGGAACATGAAGCGATCCAGCGCCAGCTCGTCACCGACTTCCGGCAGATGGCCCACGGCCTCGGTGACCAGGCCGCCGATGGTGTCGTAGTCCTCGTCGGAGAACGTCGCGCCGAAGCGCTCGTTGAAGTCGCCGATCGGGGTCAGCGCGTCGACCACGTACTGGCCGTCGGACTGGATGGCGATCTGCGCCGAGGGATCTTCAGCCTCGTCATGCTCATCGTCGATCTCGCCGACGATCTGTTCCAGCACGTCCTCGATGGTGACCAGGCCGGCGACACCGCCGTACTCGTCGACCACGATGGCCATGTGGTTGCGCGACAGGCGGAATTCCTTCAGCAGCACGTTGAGCTTCTTCGCTTCCGGGATCAGCACCGCCGGGCGCAGCAGCTCGCGCACGTTGGCCGGGCCGTTGTCGGCAACCACGCCGCGCAGCAGGTCCTTTGCCAACAGGATGCCAAGGATGTCGTCCTTGTTCTCGCCGTGTACCGGGAAGCGCGAATGGCCGGATTCGACCACCTGCTTCATCAGTTCCAGGAAGGGCGCTTCAACCGGCAGCGAGACCATCTGCGAGCGCGAAATCATCACGTCGCCCACGGTCAGCTCGGCCACCGAAATGGCGCCTTCCATCATCTTCAGGGTATCGGCGGCGATCAGACCCTCTTCCTGCGCAGTGTGCAGGACAGCGACCAGCTCGTCGCGGGTATGGGGTTCGCCGGAGAAGGCGGAGGTCAGGCGTTCAAGCCAGCCGCGCTTCTTTTCACTGTGCTCCGCAGGGGAGCTACTACTGTCGTCTTCTGACATCTCTGGAAAAAAGGCACCCGGCAGGCCGGGCGTTGACCCAAGTCTAGCAGGATGTGACGGCCTGTCAGTGACTGCCGGTGGCCGGGGTTGGGGCGGCCGGGGCCGGCTCCTCCTCGGGCAGGTCCAGGCTGTAGGTGCAGCCGGCCAGGGTCTTGCCGGGGTGGGAGGCCACGGTGGAGACGCTGAGGATGATCGACTCGATCTGGGCCTCGCCGGTCTTCGGGTCGGTCACGTCGCGGCTGACCAGTTCGCGACCGGCCATGAACTTGCCGTCCTGGTCGTAGCCGGTCTCCAATCCCAGCCGTTTGGCCAGCGGGCGTGGGTCGGCCTGGTCGAGCACCGCCATGATGCTGGCGCCGGCCACCGCCACCCGCTCGGTCTGTTGGCCGAAGACGGTGATCGGGCCGGCCAGCCGGAACTCGCTCATGAACTGGTTGCCCTGCGGCAGCGGCTGCAGGCCCTGGGCCACGGCCTTCAGCGGATCGGCCAGCAGCGGCGCCAGCGCGGCCTGCTCGGCCACGCCCTGGCGGCATTCGATCAGGGCCGGCAGGTCCAGGCTGGTGGCGAAGGCGGCGGGAGCGGCGAGGGCACAGAGCAGGGGCAGGCAGCAGCGCAGTGACACGGTCGGTTTCCGCAGGCGAAGGGCCGCCATCATAGCCCCGGCGAGCGCCGGAACAGCCCGGTGAGAAGGCGCAGGAAACCGGTCATCGCCCGCCGCACGACCATCAGTGAGAGGGTCAGCACGACCGCAAGCATGGCGACCTGCATCGATTGCCCCGCGATGCGCGCCACCGCCGGCCACAGGCCCGGGCTGGTCAGCCAGGGCATCAGTTCCGCTGCCGTGGTCCTGGCCACTTTCATGTAGATCACAGCCAGCACGAACAGCACCAGCAGCGAGGTACGGCTGGCGTGGAAGAACGGGAGTGAGTTCACGGGGCGGCCCAGGCGGCGGTGCACGATCATCCGCCACAGGAGCGGAAGGGTCAGTGCACCCACCAGCGTCAGCACCATCGACGTTTCAAGCAGACCGGGGAGATGGGCCGGTTCCAACCGTCCGCTGAGGTGCGGGCCGATCATGCCGATCGCCAGCCCGGCCAGCAGGCACACGGGCGAGAGCAGGGCCAGGCTGCGCGGCAGCCAGTGCCTGCCGCTGGGTTCGTGGGCGCTGATGCGGCGCACGGCATACGCGCCCAGCACCAGCAGCATGGCGAACAAGGTGGCGCCGATCACAAACATCATTGAGCTGTTTCCCGAGGTCATCCTTGTTCCTCTCGTGTTCCTGGCGACGGGCGGTGGCCCGCTCAGCGCTCGCCCGCGTATGGATCGTCGATGCCCAGCTCGGCCAGGATTTCCCGCTCCAGCTGCTCCATCGCCTCGGCTTCCTTGTCGTCCTCGTGGTCCCAGCCGAGCAGGTGCAGCACGCCGTGCACGGTCAGATGCGCGTAATGGGCATTGAGCGCCTTGCTCTGTTCGTCGGCCTCCCGTGCCACGACCGGAGCACAGATCACCAGGTCACCCAGCAGCGGGAATTTGACGCCCTTGGGCAGGCCTTCGGGCACTTCGGCCGGGAAGCTGAGCACGTTGGTGGCGTAGTCCTTGCCGCGGTAATGGCGGTTCAGTGACTGTCCTTCCTTGGCATCGACCACGCGGATGGCCAGATCGGCCTCGCGGATGCGGCCCTTCAACGCGGCGGCCACCCACTTGCGGAAGCTCACTGCCGCCGGCAGGCCGGCGCGCGGCAGGGCATAGCTGACGGCGACGTCCAATCGCACGGGACCACGGGTCATGGAGTTGCTCCAGGTTGGATCTGATGCAGGTCGCGGCGGTCGTACGCGCTCACGATGCGCGCGACCAGCGGGTGGCGGACCACGTCACGGGATTCGAAGAAGGTGAAGCTGACGCCCTCGACCTCACGCAGCACGTCGATGGCGTCGCGCAGGCCGGACTTCACGTGCTTGGGCAGGTCGGTCTGGGTCAGGTCACCGGTGACCACCGCAGTGGAACCGTAGCCCAGGCGGGTCAGGAACATCTTCATCTGCTCGATGGTGGTGTTCTGTGCTTCGTCCAGGATCACGAACGCATCGTTGAGCGTGCGGCCGCGCATGTAGGCCAGCGGCGCGATCTCGATGACGTTCTTCTCCAGCAGCTTGACCACCTTTTCCACGCCCATCATCTCGTACAGGGCGTCGTACAGCGGTCGCAGGTAGGGATCGACCTTCTGGCTCAGGTCGCCGGGCAGGAAGCCCAGTTTCTCGCCGGCCTCCACCGCCGGGCGCACCAGGATCAGGCGCTGCACCCGCGATTCATTCAGTGCTTCGACCGCGCTGGCCACGGCCAGGAAAGTCTTGCCGGTACCGGCCGGGCCGATGCCGAAGTTGATGTCGTGGGTGGCGATCTGGTGCAGGTAACGGCCCTGGTTGGCGCCGCGGCCGCGCACCGTGCCGCGCTTGACCTTGATCGCAACCTCCTGCGCTTCGTAGGAGCGCTCGGCGATCTGCTCGACATTGGCCTGCGCCAGGCGCAGGTGGATGGCATGGTTGTCGAAGGTCGTTTCGCCGGCTTCGGCGTACAGCGCTTCAACCAGCTTCTGCGCCTCGACGATGGCTTCGTTGGGGCCGCTGATGCGGAACACGAAGCCACGATTTGCGATCTCCACGCCGAGCTTCAGCTCGATCTGGCGCAGGTGCCCGTCGAAGGGGCCGCACAGGTTGGCCAGTCGCTCGTTGTCTTCCGGCGACAGGGTGAAGTCTCGATGCTCGATGCTTTTCATTGCTTGGGGTGGGGCGGACGCCTTCCACCGCAGTGTATTCAGGGAGGACAAGGGTAGCGCGCGTGCGGGGCACACGGCCAGCAGACGGTCGATACAGCGTTTTCCACACCCGGTGTGGACGGGGCACGCGGAAACCTGTGGATAGACCTTCGCAATGCTTGTGCCACAAGGCCCATGAGATCCTGGTGAAAAAAGCGTCATGGTCGCCGGTCGCTACGGCAGCACTGCCACGGGTGGCCTGCGCGGGGGGCATTCATCGTGATGACGGTGCAGGTTTCGTTGCCGGGCGAGCAACAGCGCCGGGTCCTGCCGGATTTCCACAACAGTTGTGGAATGATGCCGAATCAACCTGTGGATAGGTGGTGCGGAGCCTTGCAGCAAAAGGCTTGCCCACGCGTGGTGAAAAAACCGTCAGGGCTGATTGGAATCATTGAGGGTGCACGGGGCACATGGCACCGTGTCGCCGTCGCAGGAGGGGATGGCATGGGCATCGGCAACGGGATGCGTGGAATCGGACTGGCGGGCATCGGCCTGCTGGTGGGGTGTGGGCAGTCAACGCCGACTGCGCTGGGCACGCTGGAGTGGGACCGGATCACGGTGCCGGCACCGGCGGCCGAAGTGATCGCCACGGTGGAGGTGCGCGAGGGCCAGCAGGTCAAGGCCGGGACCGTGCTGATGCAGCTGGACCCGGCGCGGGGAGACGCGCAGTTCGCCGCAGCGCAGGCTGATACGGCGCGTGCGCAGGCGCAGCTGGAAGAACTGCAGATCGGCCCACGCCAGGAGCAGATCGCTCAGGCCCAGGCACAACTGGCCGCGTTGCGCGCACAGGCTGCCGAAGCAAGTGCCTATTACCGACGGGTCCAGCCGTTGGCGCAGCAGCGCCTGATCGCCGCCGCCGAACTGGATCGCGCACGTGCCGCCGCCGGCAATGCCGAGGCCAGCGTGCGTGCCGCCGAACAGGCCTGGCTGGAGCGGGTGCACGGCAGCCGTGTGCAGGATATCGCCCAGGGCCAGGCGGCCGCCGATGCCGCACGGGCACAGCAGGTGGTACAGAGCGTGAACCTGCAGAAGCTGCAGTTGCGTGCACCGCGCGACGGGGTAGTCGATGCATTGCCCTACCGGCAGGGTGACCAGGCACCGATCGGTGCGCCGCTGGCAGTGATGCTGGTCGGCGAGCGCCCCTATGCGCGCGTCTACCTGCCGCAACCGCTGCGTCTGCAGGTGAAGGTCGGCCAGGCCGCGCAGATACAGCTGGAAGGCGGCAACACCGTGCTGAAGGGGCATGTACGTGCGATCCGTAGCGAACCATCGTTCACGCCGTACTACGCACTGACCGGCGATGACGTCGAACGGCTGAGCTATCTGGCCGAGATTGAAGTGGATGTGGCCGCCGACATGCAGAAGCTTCCGGCCGGGCTGCCGGTGCAGGTGCGCTTCTGAACACCGGCGAGGACATCGCGGTCCACGCACGCGGGCTGACGCGCCGCTTCGGTGATCTTCTGGCCGTGGACAACGTCGACCTGACCGTGCCGCGCGGACAGGTATACGGGTTTCTGGGCCCGAACGGGTCCGGCAAGTCGACCACCATCCGCATGCTGTGCGGCCTGCTGGAACCCAGCGCAGGGCAGATCGAGGTGCTGGGGTTGGCGGTTCCCGAGCAGGCCGAAGCGCTGCGCCGACGCATCGGCTACATGACCCAGCGCTTCTCGTTGTATGAAGATCTGTCGGTGCGCGAGAACCTGGAGTTCCTCGCCGCCATCCAGGACCTGCCGCGCGCACAGGCCCGGCAGAGGGTCGACGAACTGCTGCAGCAATACCGGCTGCAGGACCGCCAGCCACAACTGGCCGGCACGCTGAGTGGTGGGCAGAAGCAACGCCTGGCCCTGGCCGGTGCCGTGGTGCATTCGCCTGAACTGCTGTTCCTGGACGAGCCGACCAGTGCGGTCGACCCCAAATCGCGCCGCGATTTCTGGGAGGCCCTGTTCGAACTGGCTGATGCCGGCACCACGGTGCTGGTATCGACCCACTACATGGACGAGGCCGAGCGCTGCCATCGCCTGGCGATCCTTGATCGTGGTGCACTGGTGGCCGATGGCACGCCGGCCGAACTCTGTGCACGGCTGGACGGCCGCACGTTGCAGGTCACGTCGGTGGAGCCTCGCCAAGCCAGCCGTGCACTGTCTGAGCTGCCCGGCGTGCTGAGCGTGGCGCAGATCGGCACCCAGCTGCGAGTATTGTGCAGCGAGGATGTCGCGGACGCCGTCGCATTGCGGCGCGCGCTGGCCAGCGCCGATCCGCAGGCCCGCATCGAGGCGGTGGCGCCGAACCTGGAAGACGTCTTCGTCGCCGCTACCCGCGGCCGTGGCCGGGAGCCAGCGGCATGAACCTGCGCCGGCTGTGGGCGATCATGCTCAAGGAGCTGCGGCAGCTGCGCCGCGACCGCATCACGCTGGCGATGATCGTCGGCATTCCGGTGATGCAGCTGCTGCTGTTCGGCTACGCGATCAATCTCAACCTGCGCCATCTCAACGCCGGTGTCGCCGACCAGGCCAACAGTGCGGCGTCACGCGCGCTGGTGCAGGACATGGTCGCCACCGGCGTGATCACGCCGCGCAGCGAGGCGTACACGCCCGATGAACTGATGCAGGCGCTGCGCCGTGGCGAAATCAGTGTCGGCATCGTCGTGCCGGCCGACTTCGAGCGTCGTCGCTTCGATGGACGCGAGGCGGTGCAGGTGCTGGTCGATGGCAGCGACACCGTGGTGCAGAGCGCGGCGATCCAGCTGGCGCAGGTGCCGCTGGATACGCGCCCGACCAGCAACACGCGGCCGCTGCGCGAAGGCAGCATCGCCAGTGGCCAGGTCAGCGTGACCAGCTTCTACAACCCGCAGCGGCGCTCGGCGGTGAACATCGTGCCGGGCCTGATCGGGGTGATCCTGACCATGACCCTGGTGATGTTCACGGCGGTGGCGGTGGTGCGCGAACGCGAGCGCGGCAACATGGAACTGCTGATCGCTACGCCGGTGTCGCGCAGCGAACTGATGGTGGGCAAGGTGCTGCCCTATGCAGCCATCGGTCTGCTGCAGACCACGCTGGTACTGGTGCTGGGCACCTGGCTGTTCCAGGTGCCGATCCGCGGCAGCCTGCTCGATATCTATCTGGCCGCGGTGCTTCTGGTGCTGGCCAACCTGGCGCTGGGCCTGCTGATCTCAACGCGCGCGCGCTCGCAGTTCCAGGCGATGCAGATGACGTTGTTCCTGTTCCTGCCGTCGATCCTGCTGTCGGGCTTCATGTTCCCGTTCGCCGGCATGCCGCGGCCGGTGCAGTGGCTGGCCGAGGTGTTGCCGCTGACCCACTTCCTGCGACTGGTGCGCGGCATCATGCTGCGTGGCGCCTCGCTGTGGGAGCTGTGGCCGGATGGGCTGGCGCTGCTGGCCTTCATCGTGGTGATGATGACGCTGGCCATCCTGCGTTTCCGCAAGCGGTTGGATTAGGGCATGCCATCCGGTAGTGCCGGCCGCTGGCCGGCATCAACTCCGGTGGGTGCCGACCGTTGGTCGGCACACCCTAACCTTATTCCGCCACCACCCGCGCGCGCAGCGAATTGGTCAGCGCTTCGGTGATCACTACGTCCACGAACTGGCCGATCAATCGTGCCGGCGCCGGGAAGTTCACCGAACGCATGTTTTCGGTCTTGCCGGTCAGTTCGTTCGGGTTCTTCCGCGAAGGACCTTCCACCAGCACCGTCTGCACGGTACCGACCATCTTCTCGGAGATGCCGGCGGCGTGTGCATTGATGCGCTCCTGCAGGCGCGACAGGCGCGCGTGCTTCTCGGCATCGCTGATCGTGTCCTCCAGGTCCGCAGCCGGCGTACCCGGGCGACGCGAATAGATGAAGGAGAAGCTGTGGTCGAAGCCGATGTCCTCGATCAGCTTCATGGTCTTCTCGAAATCGGCATCGGTCTCGCCGGGGAAGCCAACGATGAAGTCCGAGCTGATCGAGATGTCCGGGCGCACCGCGCGCAGCTTGCGGATCTTCGACTTGAATTCCAGTGCGGTGTAGCCACGCTTCATCGCCGACAGCACGCGGTCGCTGCCGGCCTGCACCGGCAGGTGCAGGAAGTTGGCCAGCTGCGGGACGTCGCGGAACGCATCGATCAGCGAATCGCTGAACTCCAGCGGGTGCGAGGTGGTGAAGCGGATGCGGCCGACGCCGTCGATCTCGGCGATGGTGCGGATCAGCAGGCCGAGGTCGGCGAACTCGCCGTCGCCATACGGGCCACGATAGGCGTTGACGTTCTGGCCGAGCAGGTTGATCTCACGCACGCCCTGTGCAGCCAGCTGCGCCACCTCCACCACCACGTCCTCGAACGGGCGGCTGACTTCGGTACCGCGGGTGTAGGGCACCACGCAGAACGAGCAGTACTTGGAACAGCCTTCCATGATCGAGACGAAGGCCGAAGCGCCTTCGGCGCGCGGTTCCGGCAGGCGGTCGAACTTCTCGATCTCGGGGAAGCTGATGTCCACCTGCGGGCGCTTCTGCTCGCGCCGTGCACGGATCAGTTCCGGCAGGCGGTGCAGGGTCTGCGGGCCGAACACCAGGTCGACGAACGGCGCGCGCTTGATGATTGCCTCGCCTTCCTGCGAAGCGACGCAGCCGCCGACGCCGATGATGACCTCGCGGCCCTTGTTCTTCAGGCCCTTCCACACGCCCAGCTGGCTGAACACCTTCTCCTGCGCCTTCTCGCGGATGGAGCAGGTATTGACCAGGATGACGTCGGCGTCGTCCGGGCTGTCGGTCAGTTCCAGCCCATCGCTGGCGGCAAGCACGTCGGCCATCTTGGCCGAGTCGTACTCGTTCATCTGGCAACCGTGGGTCTTGATGTACAGCTTGCCTTTCACCTGGTCGGGCTTGCGCGGACCGGCGGGCAGGGCAACGAGCGGGGTACCGCCCGGCGTGGCGGGCGGAAAGACGTCTGGCGTCCCGGTCATGGCGCTTAATCCATTCGGGTGGCGGGAAAGCGGGCAATTCTACCCGCATCCCAGCGCGCGCGCCGGCCCAGTAGAGCCAGGCCATGCCTGGCTGCTTTCCGTCCCGCAGGCACGGCGGGCGGGTCATCCACACATGGCGTGGATCTACTGGAATTCCGGGTCCGCCCCCCGGTAGCGCCCGGCCGTGCCCGTCGGCACGCCTCAGGCCGCTGCCAGCTCCGCATCGATCTGCCGCGAACGGTCGAAAGCGGTCATCGCACTCATCCGTGCAATGTAATCAGCCGTGGCCGGCGCCGGCTGCACCAGGCCGAAGGCGGTGGTCCAAGCCAGCGCATTGCCCCACAGCACGTCGGCGGCGCTCATCGTCTCGCCGAGCAGGTACGGCCCCTGTGCCAGCTGGGCTTCGATCACCTGCAGCACCGTCTCCGCGTCGTTGTAGGGCGACATCAGGCGCGGCGGCGGCTCGCGGTGCATTGCCTTGTCGATCATCGCCGGCTCGAAACAGGCGCCGTAGAAGGCCATCCAGCGCAGGTAGGGGCCGCGCAGGGCGTCGCCGATCGGCGGGGCCAGCCCGGCTTCCGGGTACAGGTCGGCCAGGTACAGGTAGATCGCCACCTGTTCGGTCACCAGTGCGCCGTTGTGGACGATGGCCGGCACCTTGCCCATCGGGTTGATGGCCAGGTAGGCCGGGGCCAGGTTGGCGCCGGCCTTCAGGTCCAGCACCTGCATGCGGTAGTCGGCACCCAGCGCTTCGAGCAGGGCCACGGCGCCGCTCGAGCGTGAACGGGCGGCGTGGTACAGGGTGATCTGGCGGGATGTCATGGCATTGCTCCTTGCGGTGGGTGGTGAACTGGAGCTCATCCTGGGGCACTATTGCGGACGACTTCTGTCCTCGATCCTTCATGCGCCATACCGCCCATCGACTGTTGCGCCTGATCGCCCTGCTGCAGGCCCGTCGCCAGTGGTCCGGGGCCGAACTGGCCGAGCGCATGGGCGTGGACCGGCGCAGCATCCGTCGTGACATCGAGCGGCTGCGTGAGCTGGGTTACCCCGTGCAGGCCTCGGCCGGGGTCGGCGGTGGCTACCAGCTCGGCGCCGGCGCACCGGTGCTGCCGATGCTGCTTGACGAGGAGGAGGCGACCACCCTGGCCATCGCCCTGCGCGCCGCCTCGGCGACCGTCGCCGGCATCGACGACACGGCGCGGGGCCTGCTGTCCAAGCTCGACCCGCTGGTGCCGACCCGTCGCCGCCAGCAGGCTGGCGAGGTGCATGCAGCGACGGCCACCCTGTCCGATCTTCCGTCCACCGATGCGCGCGTGCTCGGGCGGCTGGCCCAGTACTGCCGGCAGGCGTCACGGCTGGCCTTCGAATACCGCAGCGCACAGGAGGCCGTCACCCAGCGCGAGGTCGAGGCCCAGCACCTGGTCAACTACGGGCGGCGCTGGTACCTGCTGGCCTGGGATCTGGGCCGGCAGGACTGGCGCACCCTGCGCGTGGACCGGATGGGCGAGGTGCGGGAATGTGCCGAGCCGGGCATGCACCGGCGCACCCCGGCGCCACCGGACGTGATGGTGCGGCAGGCGGTCAGCCAGGCCCCGTTCGCGCTACAGGCGATCCTCCGCCTGGCCGGCAGCTACGCGGAGCTGGAAGGACGCATCCCGCCCTGGTGCGGCGTGCTGGAAACCGATGGCGCGGACCATTGCCTGCTGCGGATGGGGGCCGAAAGCCGCGGCATGATGCTGGCGCAGATCCTGAGCCTGGACCGGCTGCCGGTGGCGCTGTGGACCACGCCGCCCGGCCTGCGTGACGAACTGGCCCAACGCCTGGCAGGGTTGGGCCAGCTGCTGGCTGTGCCGCCGGTCACAGCCTGAGCCGCATCGCTTGGCAAGTTCCGGCGAAGCTGGGACACTCGTCGCCATGAAGGGGATACTGGGGACAACGGCGATCATCATCGCTGCGCTGGCCGCTGCGCCGGCCAGCGCCGGAACCCTGTACAAGTGCCAGGGCCCTGACGGCGTCACCAGTTATGTGAGCAAGCGGGTGGCCGGTGCGCGCTGCAGCACCATCAGCTACAGCCGTGACACCCGTCCGGCGCCGCGCCCGGTAGTGGCCGCGCCCAGGCCGGCGCCGACCACGGTGGCCAGCATCGAACGCAATCCGGTGGCCGTTGCCGCCGGTGCCGCAGCGCCGGCAACGCTCGCGCCCGCGTCCGTACCCGCATCCGTACCCGCGCAGCCGGTCGCGTCGCGCGCCGGTCGCATGGTCAGCGGTCAGGTCTATTCCTTCATGAAGGACGGCGTGCGCCACTACACCAGTGCGCGCCCGACCCAGGTGGCCAACCTCGGTCCGGTACGGACCATCCGCTACAGTTTCATGGAGCGTTGCTACGCCTGCGGCGTCAATCCGCGCGTGGACTTCGGCACGGTGCGCCTGAACACCACGGCTTTCCAGGGCGAGATCAGCTCGGCCGCGCGCGAGTTCGGCGTGGAAGAGGCCGTGGTGCGCGCGATCATCCACGCCGAGTCGGCCTACAACCCGACCGCGCTCAGCCGTGCCGGTGCGCAGGGCCTGATGCAGCTGATGCCGCCAACCGCCGCGCGCTTCGGTGTCAGTGACTCCTACGATGCCGGGCAGAACATCCGCGGCGGCGTACAGTATCTTGCGTGGTTGTTGAAGCGCTTCAATGGCGATCTGACCCTTGCCGCAGCTGGCTACAACGCCGGCGAAGGCGCGGTCGACCGCCACGGTGGCGTACCGCCCTACAGCGAAACCCAGTACTACGTGCGCCGGGTCGGGCAGCTGGCGGAGCGTTACCGCACCGCATTGACGCACCAGTAGTGTCGGCCGCTGGCGGGCAACCGCTGGGCAATGGCCGGTACCGACCGGCCGCTGGCCGGCAACCCCGCAATCAATGTTGTTGCAATGCGTTGTGTGGCGCGCGACGGTTCAGCTACACTCGACCGTGATTCAATGCGGCTCTGGCCCCCACCGGATCCGCTGGCAGCCTTAAAGCTACCTAATCAATATCGGAGTGCCGGATGGCCAACGATGGGGTACACGATCCAGTCAACACCGGACGTCGGCGTTTTCTTTCTGCCACCACAGCCGTGGTGGGCGCCGTCGGCGTCGGATTCACCGCAGTTCCTTTCATCAAATCCTGGAATCCCAGTGCCCGCGCCAAGCTTGCCGGCGCACCGGTGGTGGCCGACATCAGCGCCCTGCAGGAAGGCCAACGCCTGATCGTGGAATGGCGTGGCCAGCCGATCTGGATCGTCAAACGGTCCAAGGCGATCCTCGATGCGCTGCACGGGCTGGACGGCCGTCTCAAGGACCCCGAGTCCGGCGAGAAGGACCAGCAGCCGGAGTACGTGCTGAAGCAGAACCCCGAGCTGCGCTCGATCAAGCCGGAGATCTCCGTGCTGGTCGGGCTGTGCACGCACCTGGGCTGCTCGCCGGAAATGGTCGCCGAGATCCGGCCCGAGCCCTACGATCCGCAGTGGAAGGGCGGTTACTTCTGCCCGTGCCACAAGTCGCGTTTCGACATGTCCGGCCGCGTCTTCAAGGACGTGCCGGCGCCGATCAACCTGAAGGTGCCCGCGCACCACTACCAGGACGACAACACCATCATCATCGGTGTTGATCCGCAGGGGGCTGCCTGATGGCCAATATCCTCAGCCGTACCGCCAGCGGCGTCGCCGACTGGGTCAATGCCCGCGCGCCGGGCCTGATGCCGGTCTACCGCAAGCACGTCACCGAGTATTACGCGCCGAAGAACTTCAACATCTGGTACTACTTCGGTTCGCTGGCGCTGCTGGTGCTGGTCAACCAGATCGTCACCGGCATCTTCCTGACGATGCACTACAAGACCAACGCCGCCGAGGCGTTCGGCTCCATCGAATACATCATGCGTGATGTGGAGTGGGGCTGGCTGATCCGCTACATGCATTCGACGGGCGCCTCGCTGTTCTTCATCGTGGTCTACCTGCACATGTTCCGCGGCCTGCTGTACGGCAGTTACCAGAAGCCGCGCGAGCTGGTGTGGATCCTCGGCATGCTGATCTACCTGGTGCTGATGGCCGAAGCCTTCATGGGCTACGTGCTGCCATGGGGCCAGATGTCGTTCTGGGGCGCCAAGGTCATCATCTCGCTGTTCGGCGCGATACCGGTGATCGGCAACGGCCTGACCGAGTGGATCATGGGCGACTACCTGCCCAGTGACGCCACGCTCAACCGCTTCTTCGCGCTGCATGTCATCGCTTTGCCGCTGGTGCTGTTGCTGCTGGTGGTGCTGCACCTGGGCGCGCTGCACGAAGTGGGGTCTAACAACCCGGACGGCGTGGAGATCAAGAAGGGGCCGAAGGGCAACCGCTGGTCGCCGAACGCGCCGGCCGACGGCATTCCGTTCCACCCGTACTACACGCTCAAGGATGGCGTCGGCGCCGGCTTCCTGCTGATCATCGCCGCCTTCATCATCTTCTTCGCGCCCGGTTTCGGCGGCCTGTTCCTGGAGCACGACAACTTCACCGAGGCCAACCGCCTGGTGACCCCGGAGCACATCAAGCCGGTCTGGTACTACACGCCGTACTACGCGATGTTGCGCGTGGTACCGAACAAGCTGGGCGGCGTGCTGGTGATGTTCTCGGCCATCGCGATCCTGTTCCTGGTGCCATGGCTGGACAAGGCGCGGGTGAAGTCGGTGCGTTACCGCGGCTGGATCTCGAAGGTGATGCTGGGTGTACTGGCGGTGTGCTTCGTCTGGCTGGGCGTGATCGGCTCCGGCCCGGGTACCGACGTGCACGAGACCTACATCGGGCGGGTGCTGACCTTCCTGTACTTCGCGTTCTTCATCACCATGCCGCTATGGACAAGGTTGGACAAGACCAAGCCGGTACCGGAGAGGGTGACCACGCATGACTGAGCGCTGGATGGTCCGACTGGCCCTGGCGGCCACCTTGATGCTGGGCAGTTTCCTGGCCTCCGCCGCCGAGGGCGGCGCCAAGCTGCTGCAGGCCGGCAACGACCTCGGTGACCGCGCCTCGCTGCAGCGCGGCGCACAGCTGTACATGAACTACTGCTCCGGCTGCCATGCGCTGAAGTACCTGCGCTATTCGCGGATGGCGCAGGACCTGGGGCTGACCGAAGAAGAGGTGATGAACAACCTCAACTTCACCGGCTCGGCGATCGGCGACCCGATCCCGGTGGCGATGCCCAAGGAGAACGCCGAGAAGTGGTTCGGCAAGATGCCGCCGGACCTCAGCCTGATTTCGCGCGTGCGTGGCAGTGACTGGGTCTACACCTATCTCAAGTCGTTCTACCTTGATACCAGCCGGCCGCTGGGCTGGAACAACGCGTTGTTCGCGAACGCCTCCATGCCCAACCCGCTGTGGGAAATGCAGGGCCTGCAGCATGCCGTGCATGGCAAGCCGGAGGCGCCGGGCATGGACCCGCCGGTGACCGGCCTGCGCCTGGAAACGCCAGGCAACGTCGATGCCGGACAGTACGACCAGGCCGTGCGTGACATCACCAACTTCCTCGAATACGCCGGTGAACCGGCCGCGCTCAAGCGCCAGCAGCTGGGCGTGTGGGTGATTCTGTTCCTGGCTCTGCTGACCTTCCTGCTGTACCTGCTGAAGAAGGAATACTGGAAGGACGTTCACTGATTCTGCCGCCGACCATTGCATGGGCCTATTGGCTTTTGTGATGGTCGGTTGCACACTCGGGGAGGAGTCGACCGCTGGCACGGTGCCGGCGGCGCCGATGCGGCAGGCGGTCTCCTGTCGTGGGAGAGCCTTTGATGGCGGCGAGCGTACGCATGCGCAATACACTGACGCTGTTTTCCTCGAACGACGATGTGCTGTGCCACCGTGTACGTCTGGTGCTGGCGGCGAAAGGGGTCACGTTCGACTTCGTTCCGGTCGATCCGCAGAACCCGCCTGAAGACCTGATCGATCTCAATCCGTACCACTCGGTGCCGACCCTGGTCGAGCGCGAGCTGGTGCTGTACGCGGCGTCGGTGGTCAGCGAATACCTGGACGAGCGCTATCCGCATCCGCCGCTGATGCCGGTCGATCCGCTGTCGCGTGCGCGCATCCGCCTGGCCATGCTGCGCATCGAGCACGACTGGGTGCCGCAGGTGCAGGCCATCCAGCTGGGCAACAAGACCCAGGCCGAGGCCGGCCGCAAGCGCCTGAAGGAGTTGCTGACCGCCTCGCTGCCGCTGTTCAAGGCCAGCAAGTTCTTCCTCAACCCGGAAATGAGCCTGGCCGACTGCGCGATGGCGCCGATCATCTGGCGCCTGCAGTCGCTGGACGTGCCGCTGCCGAAGGACGGCAAGGCGATCGAGGACTACGGCAACCGCATCTTCCGCCATCCCGGTTTCGTCCGCAGCCTGACCGATCAGGAAAAGAAACTGCGCGATCTGCCGGTCTGATCCGGCCCCGCATTACCCGTCTGCACGCCGACCGGCGTGCAGGCGATCCGCCCCGGCGGGGCGCCGGGCGCGTACACTTCACGCATGACCGAAGACTTCTTCCACATGACCAGCCACCGCCCGTACCTGCTGCGGGCGCTGGTGGAATGGATCAACGACAACCAGCTGACCCCGCACATCCTGGTCGACGCCGGCGTCCCCGGCGTGCAGGTCCCGCCTTCGGCGGTCAAGGATGGCCGGGTTGTGCTCAACATCGCCGAACGCGCTGTCGTGCGGCTGATGATCGACAACGAGATGGTGAGCTTCTCGGCGCGCTTCTCCGGCACCAGCTACCCGGTGCAGGTGCCGATCAGCGCCGTGCTGGCCGTCTACGCCCGCGAGACCGGGCAGGGCATGGCATTGCCGGATGACATTCCGGGCAACGAAACCGCGCCGACCAGCGACGAGCTGCTGCACGAGGAAGGCACGCCGCCGGACGATACGCCGCCGGCCAGTCCGCCGCCGAAGGGGCGCCCGAACCTGCGCGTGGTCAAGTAATCCCTCTGACGCCGCCCCGATGGGCGGCGTTTTCCTTTACAGGATTTACCGGTGGGTGCCGACCGTTGGTCGGCACTCAAAGCCCTTTGACATCCTCGGCATCCTCCGCATCCGGCCGGATCTGGCTGATCCGCGCCGCGCCCGGGCCAGTGAACGAGATCAACTGGTCGCCGCGCAGCACCATGCGGCCCACGTGGCGATCGATGCCATCGTAGGAATACTCGAACTTGAACGTGCGCTCGAAACCGAGCCGGCCATCCTCGCCGCGCGACAGGCGCAGGCCGGTGGCATGCACCGCCTGGTCCAGCCATTGCACGTCGGCTGCGCGGCAGGCATTGCGTCCCAGCTCGACCGCGCGCTCGGCGGCCGAACGCGCAGCGTTCCAGAAGAAGTAGATGATTCCGCCGGCAATCAGCAACAGCAGCAGGGTGGGCATGGCGTCAGCCGTCAGAGGTCGATTCCGCAAAGATGGCGGCGAACGAGCGCTGGATCAAGCGCTGGATTCACCGCCGCGGCTGCGGTTCGCCGGATACCGGTTGCGCGGGCACGATGACCGGTTGCGGTGTCGGGGCGGGCTGCATCGGCGTCGCAGTGGGCGAGGGCATCACCAGCGGTGATGTGGCGGTCAACTGCAGCAGCGCCGCCCAGTCCTGCCGGTTGAAGCTGCATTCGTCCTCGCGGCCCGGCGTGCAGCTGGGGTCGATGCCGGTGCTGTTGCGTTCGCGCGCGGGCGGCAGCTTGATCAGTCCGGTGCGGTCCAGAGGCAGCAACCGCATCGCCACGGTGTTCATCACGTTGCCGCCGACCAGGTACAGGGTCTGGTCGCCGCCAAGATTGGCCGCTACCACCACTTCGCAATGTGATTTCCAGTGGCCCACCGAGCCATTGCCCAGTGCCTGCACCAGCCCGCTGTAGCTGAGCGTGGTGCTGCGGTCGCGCAGGAAGCACAGCAGGTCGCCCGGTGCGGGCTTTGCGGTCGCGGGATCGACCAACCGGTACGGCACGCCCGAGGGGCCGCCCTGGTACGCGGCACGGATGTAGTCGATGTGGCGTGGCGAGGTGTTGAAGCCGGGAACGCCGGACTGCACCATCACCCAGGAAATGAACGCGGCTGACCACGGGTTGTCGACCAGGAAGGCGCGGCAGTCGCTGTCGGTGTAGCGCGTACCCAGCGGTGCCAGGCAGCTGTTGGCGCCGGCGATGCTGCCCATTGCGTTGAGCGTGCCGCTGTTGCGCCAGTAGCCGGCCACGCGCTGCCAGGCGATCAGGCCGTTGTCGGCCAGGTGATCGCTTTCGGCCTCGGTGACACTGAGGCTGGCGGCGCGGCCATCGCGATCAATGAAGGGCCGGAACCACAGCCGGTGCTCGTTGCAGGCGGTATTGCGGATGGCCACCGCCAACGGGCTCAGGCCGAAGCGGGGCGGCACATCGCAGGCTTCGGCGGCCGCGGCGGACAAGGGGGCTGCGGCCAGCAGCAGGCAGGCAGGCAAGAGCATCCGGCGCATGCGCGGCTCCTGTGGGGGATGACCGCAGCGTCGCAGCGCTGTCGTGAACGCCGGGTGTGAGAACCGGGTCAGGCCTCAGCCCGGCGGCGGGCCCAGCTTCAGCGACAGATCAATCGCCTGCACGTGCTTTGTCAGGCCGCCAATGGAGATGCAGTCCACGCCGTCCTCGGCGATCGAACGCAGGCCACCCAGGCCCACGCTGCCGGACACTTCCAGCGGAATGCGGCCCGCCGTGATGCGCACCGCCTCGCGGCGCAGGTCGGGGCTGAAGTCATCCAGCAGGATGCGTTCGCAACCAGCCTCCAGCGCCTGGCGCAGCTGCGCAAGATCCTCGACCTCGACCACTAGCGGCAACCCAGGCCATTGCCGGCGTGCGGCAGCCACGGCTGCGGCCAGTGAACCGGCAGCGCGGATGTGGTTTTCCTTCAGCATCACCGTGTCGTACAGGCCGAAACGATGGTTCTCTCCACCGCCGCAGCGCACCGCGTACTTCTGCGCCAGGCGCAGGCCGGGCAGGGTCTTGCGGGTGTCGAGGATGCGCGTGCCGGTGCCGGCCACGGCCGCCACGTAGCGCGCGGTGGTCGTGGCGGTGCCGGACAGCGTCTGCAGGAAGTTCAGCGAAGTGCGCTCGGCGCTCACCAGGCTGCGGCTGCGCCCGTGCAGCAGCGCCAGTACGGTGCCGGCGGTGACCGTGTCGCCCTCGGAGACATGCCATTCGATGCGCACGTCCGGATCGAGTGCGCGGTGGGTGGCGTCGAACCAGGGGCGGCCGGCGATCACCCCGTCCTGCTTGCACAGCAGGTAGGCGCTGTCGGCCTGGTCGGGCAGCAGGGCGGCGGTGACGTCGCCGCTGCCCAGGTCCTCGGCCAGCGCACGCGCGACATCGGCGGCGACAACGGCCGCATCCGGCGTCGGCAGCGTGCTCATGCGGCCGGGAAGTCTGCGATCTGAGCGGTGGGGATGGCTTCCTCGGCCAGCAGCACCGGGATGCCATCGTCAACGCGGAACACCTGCTTGCGGTCGCGGGTGACCAGCGCTTCGCGCAGCGGCTGCGCCAGCGGGTTGCCATCGGCCTTGTTCACCGCGCCGGCGGAAATGGCCTTGTTGAGGGCTTCCAGGCCCTTGCCATCCAGCAGGGACAGGGGCTGGCGGGTGTCCGGTGACACCAGCAGGTCGAGCAGCTTGCGATCCATGGTTCTTCGTCTTGCGTGGAAGATGGCTAGAATACGTCTTTAAGGCAGGTGACGGCCAATGACCCCCAACCCGATCGCGCCGCTTGTCGGCATCGTCATGGGTTCCCGTTCCGACTGGGAAACCATGCAGCACGCCGCCCAGAAGCTTGAAGCTCTGGGTGTTCCGTTCGAAGTGAAGGTAGTGTCCGCGCATCGGACGCCGGATGTGTTGTTCAGTTACGCCGAGCAGGCGGGCCCGCGTGGCCTGCGCGCGATCATCGCCGGTGCCGGCGGGGCCGCGCACCTGCCGGGCATGATCGCCGCCAAGACCGCCGTTCCGGTGCTGGGCGTGCCGGTGCAGTCCAAGGCCCTCAACGGCATGGATTCGCTGCTGTCGATCGTGCAGATGCCAGCCGGCATCCCGGTCGCCACCTTCGCCATCGGCAATGCCGGCGCCTCCAACGCCGCGCTGTTCGCCGCCGCAATGCTGGCCAGTGACCAGCCGGCGATCGGCCAGGCGCTCGACGCGTTCCGCGCACGCCAGACCGAAGACGTGATGGCCCACGACGATCCGCGCCAATGAGCCTGACCGTAGGCATCCTGGGTGGCGGCCAGCTCGCCCGCATGATGGTACTGGCCGGTGCGCCGCTGGGATTGCGCTTCGAACTGTACGACCCCGCAGCCGACGCCTGCAGCGGCCCGCTGGCGCCGCTCACCGTCGGTGCCTTCGATGACCGCCAGGCGCTGGCGGATTTCGCGGCCAAGGTCGACGTGGTCACGTTCGATTTCGAGAACGTGCCTGCCGACAGCGCGCAGTTCCTGGCCGACCGCGTGCCGGTCTACCCGCCGCCGGCCGCACTGGCCGTGGCCCAGGACCGGTTGAGCGAGAAGACCCTGTTCCAGCAGCTGGGCATTCCGCTGCCGGCCTTCGCTGACATCCGCAGCCGTGACGAGTTGGCCGCGAAGGCTGCCGAGTTCGGTCTGCCGTGCATCCTCAAGACCCGCCGCCTCGGTTACGACGGCAAGGGTCAGTTCCGCCTGCGCAGCGAGGCCGACATCGATGCCGCATGGGATGCGCTGGGTGCGCAGGTCGAGCGTACTGGTCTGATCCTGGAGGGCTTCGTGGCCTTCCAGCGGGAGGTCAGCGTGGTTGCCGTGCGTGGCCGCGATGGCAGCTTCGAGGCCTGGCCGGTCACCGGCAACTGGCACGTCGACGGCGTGCTGTCGGCCAGCGTGGCGCCGGCCGTGTTGTCGGCCGCCGAGCACGAGGCCGCGATCGGCTATGCCCGTCGCGTCGCCGAGCACCTGCAGTATGTCGGCGTGTTCGCGCTGGAGCTGTTCTGCCGCGATGGCGAGCTGTTGGCCAACGAGATGGCGCCGCGCGTGCACAACTCCGGCCACTGGACCATCGAAGGCAGCGAGACCTCGCAGTTCGAGAATCACCTGCGCGCTGTGCTGGGCCTGCCGCTGGGCAGCACCCGTATGCTCGGCCATGCCTGCATGCTGAACTGGCTGGGCGCGATGCCGGACCCCGCGCCGGTGCTGGCCCAGGCCAGCGGCCACTGGCACGACTACGGCAAGGAGCCGCGTGAGGGCCGCAAGGTTGGTCATGCCACGCTGCGCGATGATGCTGCTGATGCACTGGCCGATGCACTGGACCAGGTGGGTCTGGAGCTGGGTCGCCAGGCCCAGGTGGCGCCGGCGGTACACGCGCTGCGCAACCGCTGAACCCGGTAGCGCCGGCCGCTGGCCGGCAATGCAACGATGTGGCGCGCCGGTGCAGGCATCGGCGCAACATTCCCGGTGGTAGCGTGGAGCTCCTTTCACAGGAGTCACGACCATGCTCGACTGGAATGCCTACCGCAAGGAACTGAAGGGCCGCATCGGCGAGATCGGCAAGCTCTCGCCGGATACGGTCAAGGGCTATGCCACCCTGGCCAATGCCGGCGCGCAGACCAACCACCTGGATGCCAAGACCCGCGAGCTGATCGCGCTGGCCGTGGCAGTGACCACCCGCTGCGACGGCTGCATCACCGTGCATGTGGATGCAGCGCTGAAGCACGGCGCCAGCCGCGAGGAAATCGCCGAGGCGCTGGGCGTGGCAGTGTCGCTCAATGCAGGCGCCGCGCTGGTGTACTCGGCGCGGGTCATGGACGCGGTGGCCGCGCACGAGAGCGCGTGAAGCTCCGTACTGTTTCCCGGTAGTGCCGGCCGCTGGCCGGCAGATTCGCCATCTCTGTACACCGATGGGGATGCCGGCCAGCGGCCGGCACTACCCCTTGGCGGAGCCGCTGCCTCAGCGCAGCTGGCTCTCGGCGAATTCCCAGTTGACCATCTGCCAGAACGCGTCCAGATAGCGCGCGCGATCATTCTGGTAGTCGGTGTAGTAAGCGTGCTCCCAGACGTCGCAGCACAGCAGCGGGGTGCTTTCGCCGGTCAATGGCGTGCCGGCGTTACGGGTGGCCTGCAGGCCCAGCTGCCCGCCCGGATGCTGCACCAGCCACACCCAGCCCGAGCCGAACAGGCCCAGTGCGGTGCGGTTGAATTCCTCGCGCAGGCGCTGCACGTCGCCGAACTGGCGCTTGACCAGCTCGCCCAGCCGCCCCTGCGGCTCACCGCCGCCGCGCGGGCGCAGGCACTGCCAGTAGAAGCCATGGTTCCAGGCCTGGGCGGCGACATCGAACAGCGTGCCCTGGGCGTGGCGGACGATCTCTTCCAGTGACGCTTCCTCCCACTCGGTGCCGAGGATGCCGGCGTTGACGGCATCGACATAGGCGCGATGGTGGCGGCCGTGATGCAGTTCCACGGTCTGTGCGGACAGGTGCGGCTGCAGGGAGCCGGAGAGGTAGGGCAGGGCAGGCAATTCGACAGGCATGGACAGGTTCGTGGCCAGGGGGCGGCGGCAGCCGGTTCCATCGGCTTACAATGGCGGCTACCGTGGGCAGTCTAGCCGACCATCACGGTCGGTTTGTCCGGCGAAGCAAGGAGTGTGGTTGTGGCGGTAATGCAGCAAATCCAGGCCGAGGTCGATCGTTACCCGCTCGTGCTGTTCATGAAGGGCACCCCGCAATACCCGATGTGCGGCTTCTCCAGCCGCGCCGTACAGGCATTGATGGCGGCCGGCGCGGTCACCCTGCGCACCGTCAACGTGCTGGAAGAGCCCGAGATCCGCGCCAACCTGCCGCGCTTTTCCAACCTGCCGACCTTCCCGCAGCTGTTCATCAACGGTGAATTGATCGGCGGCTGTGACATCGTGCTGGAGCTGTTCGAAGCCGGCGAGCTCAAGCGCATCGTCGAAGAGGCGACCCAGGGATGAGTGCCTGGCCATCGACGTCACCGACCGACGGGGCGCTCGATGGCCGCCCGTTGCAGGATCGCGTGGTACTGGTCGCCGGTGCCGGTGGTGGGCTGGGCAGTGCTGCGGCAGTGGCTGCTGCAGCCGCTGGGGCCACCGTGGTCCTGCTGGGCCGCAAGCCGCGGCGCCTGGACCGTGTCTACGCCCAGGTGCAGGCGGTCGGCCCGGAACCTCTGCTGTACCCGTTGGACCTGGAAGGCGCAGGCCCCGACGACTATGCCGAGCTGGCCCAGGCCCTGCAGCGCGAGCTGGGGCGGCTGGACGGCCTGCTGGTCTGTGCCGCCCACTTCCCGGGCCTGACCCCGTTCGAGCTGGCCGACCCAGCCAGTTTCGCCCGCGCGGTGCACGTTACCTTGACCGCGCCGGCCTGGCTGGCCCAGGCCTGCCTGCCACTGCTGCGGCAGCGCGAAGATGCGGCGCTGGTGTTTGCGGTCGATGCCCCCGACCGGGTCGGGCAGGCTTACTGGGGCGGTTACGGTGTGGCCCAGCATGGCCTGCGTGGCCTGATCGCCAGCCTGCATGACGAACTCGGCCGCAGCCCGGTACGGGTCAGTGGCCTGTACCCCGGCCCGCTGCGCACAGCCCTGCGGGCCCGGGCGTATTCCGTCGACCAGGACCCGGCCGCCCAAGGCCCGGAGGCCGCCGCCGCTGCGGCCGTGACCCTGTTGTCCGGTGCTGGCGCCACTTGGCGCGGCCGGATTCTCGATGCCAGCGGGGCGCCCCCGGCCGAGTGAGCGCCGGGGAAAGGCGGAGTGAAGAACCCGTCACGATTGCGTTGCGATCCGGTGCCGTTTGTCGCACAACCGTCACATTGATGGCGTAGCGTGTTAATCTAGTGTTAACCGTTGTGGCTTCCTTCAGCCAAGCGGTAGGGAACCCCAGATAAATGTCCGACCAGCCACCCGCAGGGCTGTTTGGATGCGCTTTTTTTCCGCCATCGCCAACTCGCATCGAGGCTACCGAAAAATGACCCACCCACTCCGGATGTCCAAGCTCACCCTTGGTCTCGTGGCTGCGCTCGCCACCGCTCCCGCCTTCGCCCAGAGCACCTCTGCCGGTGTCGGCGGCCAGGTGATGTCCTCTGCAGGCCAGCCTGTCGCTGGCGCTGAAGTCACCATCACCCACACCGAGTCGGGCACCGTTTCGCGTGCCACCACCGACGCGTCGGGTCGTTACAACGCGCGCGGCCTGCGCGTGGGTGGCCCGTACACCATCACCATCACCAAGTCCGGTGAAGGCACCAAGACCGAAGAAGGTGTCTACCTGAACCTGAACCAGGTCAACACGGTCAACGCCAGCCTCGGCGGCGATCTGGCCGCCACCAACCTGGACGCCGTGAACGTTGTCGCCACCGCCGGCGGCCTGGACCTGTTCAGCGCCACCAAGATGGGCAGCGGCACCAACGTGACGCGCGAAACGATGGACGCGCTGCCGTCGGCCAACCGCAACATCCAGGACTACATCCGCCTGGACCCGCGCATCTCGCAGGTCAGCAAGGCTGACGGCGCGATCTCGGCCGGTGGCCAGAACACCCGTTACAACGCCATCCGCATCGACGGCATCAGCGCCTCCGATCCGTTCGGCCTGGGCTCCAACAACCTGCCGACCGAGCGTCAGCCGGTGTCGATGGACGCCATCCAGGAAATCAACATCGACCTGGCCAACTACGACACCACCATCGCTGGTGGTACCGGTGCGGTGATCAACGCCGTGACCAAGTCGGGTACCAATGAATTCCACGGCACCGTGTACGGTTCGTACCGCGACAAGGACATGGTCCGTTCGCGCCTGGAAGGTGACAAGCAGGACTTTAACGGCTTCAAGGACGAGAAGACCTACGGCATGACCTTCGGCGGCCCGATCGTCAAGGACAAGCTGTTCTTCTTCACCAACTACGAAAAGTACGAGCGTAGCGGTGGCGGCGTCAGCCTTGGCGAAAGCCCCTACAACAAGGCTGGCGGCATCAGCGATGCTGATATCGCCCGCGTCCAGAAGCGCATGTCCGATCTTGGCTATCAGGTCGGCGGCGTCGGTGCGCTGAACAACAAGACCGAGATCGAAGAGTACGCGGTCAAGCTGGACTGGAACATCAACGAGAACCACCGTGCGGCCCTGCGCTACAACAAGATGAAGCAGGACGTGGTGCGTTTCCCGAAGGTCAGCAACAGCGAAATTTCGCTGAGTGACTTCTGGTACACCCAGCCGACCGAGTATGAGACCTGGATGGGTGAACTGTTCAGTGACTGGTCCGAGAACTTCTCGACCGAGTTCAAGGTCTCGCACAAGGACTACTCGTCCAACCGCGTTGCCGCTTCGCACCTGCCGCAGATCCGCGTCCGCTTCGACAACAATAATTCGCTGTACCTGGGTACCGAGCAGAACACCCACACCAACCTGGTGGAGTCGAAGGAACTGAGCGCCTTCGGTGCCGGTACCTGGTATGTCGGTGACCACACCGTCAAGTTCGGCTTTGACTACACCGACAACGACCTGATGAACTTCTACGGTCGCAACCTGTACGGCGCGTATGAGTTCGCCAACCTGGCTGCGTTTGAAGCCGGCACCCCGTCCGCGTACCAGGTGCGCGTGCCGCGTGCTGGTGGCAGCCTGGATGACATTCCGGCGAAGTTCCACCTGAAGAACACGGGTCTGTTCATCCAGGATACCTGGGCGATCAACTACAACCTGAGCCTGATGTTCGGTGTCCGCGTTGACATGCCGGACTTCAGCACCCAGCGCCTGTACAACCCGCGCATCGAGCAGCTGTACGGCTTCAACAACACCAAGCTGGTCGACAAGAAGGTGTTCCAGCCGCGCGTCGGCTTCAACTACACCTTCGATAGCGACCGTCCGACCCAGCTGCGCGGTGGCGTGGGCCTGTTCGGCGGTGCTGCCCCGAACGTGTGGCTGGCGGGTGCCTACCAGAACACCGGCCTGAACTACGCCGAGTACAACCTGACCCGCAATCCGGGTGGTTTCAGCTTCGATGCTGACAATCCGTTCATCCCGGACCCGTCGCTTGCTTCGGCACGTCAGAACGTCGACCTGATCGCTCCCGGTACCCGCCTGCCGTCGGTCTGGAAGGCCAACCTGGCCTTCGATCACGAACTGCCGTGGTACGGCATCGTGGCGTCGGCCGAGCTGCTGGTCACCAAGGTCAAGGATGGTCTGTACTTTGATCGTCTGGACGTCATGACCCCGAATGCCAACCGCTCGGTTGGTCAGGACGGTCGTGCGCTGTACTGGAACGACTACGGCATGAACGGTGCCAATGCTGGCTCGAACGGCATGCAGGCTGGCCAGAAGAACGGTCGTGCCTGCTCGGCCACCGATCAGACCTGCCCGAGTGACCGTGTCAACCGTCCGAGCGATATCGGCGACGTGATCCTGCTGCGCAACACCGACAAGGGTCGTGGTTCCCAGGCTACGTTCTCGCTGGCCAAGCCGCTGACCGAGAACTGGGGCTGGTCGCTGGGTTATACCTACACTCAGGCGAAGGAAGTGAGCCCGCTGTCCAGCTCGCAGAACACCTCGAATTGGAACAACACGCTGAGCCTGAACGCCAACGACAACGTTGCGTACAACTCGCGCTATGCGATCAAGGACCGCATCACCGGTACCCTGGAGTGGAAGCACAACTTCTTCGGTGACAATGCCACCCGCGTCGGCCTGTTCTATGAAGGCCGTTCGGGTCGTCCGTACAGCTACGTGTTCTATAACGACGTGAACGGCGACGGCGCAGGCACCAACGATCTGTTCTACGTGCCGAAGGGCCCGGGTGACGTGATCTTCACCGGCGGCGCCGACATGGAGAAGAAGTTCTTCGAATGGCTGGCGCAGAATCCGGAGCTTGATGCCTACCGTGGCAGCGTGGTCCCGGCCAACGCGCACCGCGCCAAGTGGGTCAACAGCTTCGATGTCCGCATCAGCCAGGAGTTCCCGGGCTTTGCGAAGACCCACAAGGGCGAGATCGCGCTGGACATCATGAATGTCGGCAATCTGCTCAACAAGAAGTGGGGTCTGATCGACGATTACGGCTTCTACGCCACCCGTCGCGTTGCCAACTACTCGGGTATCGACCCGGCTACCGGCAAGTACCTGTACAACTTCACCGGCCGTACCGACAACTCGTCGATCCGGGAAAACAACAACGACAAGGGCAACACTGCCGTGTCGCGCTGGTCGATGCAGCTGACCGTGAAGTACAAGTTCTGATCCATCAGAGCCTGAAGCAGTAAGTGAAAACGGCCGGGGAAACCCGGCCGTTTTCCGTTCATGCGAAAGTCCTTGCAGGTCACCTGGCATCGGCGTAGCATCCGGAAATGTGCGCGGTGCCAACGCCGCCGATGCGGTCCCGGAAAGGCGAACGCGGGAAGCACACATCCAACGGTCGGGCTTCCCGGCCGTTTTGCTTTTTAAGGGGGCGGCAGTACAGTCGGAAACCTTGAAGGAAGCGAAAAATTGGACATGACCACGAACGAAAAATCAGCCCGTGCATTGCCGGTGCAGGACGCGCGGATCTACCCGCGCGGTGGGCTGGATGTGCTGTCGCGGGCCGAAGTGGCCCGCCTGCGCGATGCGTCTGCCGGCGGTATGCACGAGCTGCTGCGCCGCTGCGCGCTGGCCGTGCTGACCAGCGGCAGTGCCTCTGACGATCCGCGCGCGGCGCGCGATCTGTATCCTGATTTCGACATCCAGGTGGCGCAGCAGGATCGCGGCGTGCGCATCGATCTGGTCAATGCACCGGCGATGGCCTTCGTCGATGGCGAGATCATCCGCGGCGTCGCCGAACTGCTGTTCGCCGTGGTGCGTGACCTGGCCTACATGGCCATCGAGATGGGCCCGGCCTACGCGGCCGAGCTGGAGTCGTCCGAGGGCATCACCAACGCGGTGTTCGGCCTGCTGCGCAATGCGCGCATCCTCAACCCGGGCGACCCGAACCTGGTCGTGTGCTGGGGTGGCCATTCGATCTCGCGCGACGAGTACCTGTACACCAAGCAGGTGGGTTATGAGCTGGGCCTGCGCGGCCTGGACATCTGCACCGGCTGCGGTCCAGGCGCGATGAAGGGCCCGATGAAGGGCGCCACCATTGCCCACGCCAAGCAGCGCCGCACCGTGACGCGCTACATCGGCCTGACCGAGCCGGGCATCATCGCCGCCGAGTCGCCGAACCCGATCGTCAACCACCTGGTGATCATGCCGGACATCGAGAAGCGCCTTGAGGCCTTCGTCCGCATCGGCCACGGCATCATCGTGTTCGCCGGTGGCGTCGGCACCGCGGAGGAAATCCTGTACCTGCTCGGCATCCTGCTGCGCGAGGAAAACAAGGACCTGCCGTTCCCGCTGATCCTGACCGGCCCGACGGTGGCAGCGCCGTACTTCGAGCAGATCGACCGCTTCATCCGCCTGACCCTGGGCGATGCGGCCGCCGAGCGCTACGAGATCGTCATTGGCGACCCGGTGGCGGTGGCCAAGAAGATGGCCAACGGCATCAAGCGCGTGCGTGAGCACCGCCTGGCACAGAAGGACTCGTTCTTCTTCAACTGGTCGATCGAGATTCCGTGGGAGTACCAGCAGCCGTTCGTGCCGACCCACGAGGCAATGGCCGCGCTGGACCTGCACCATGGACGTGCCCCGCACGCGCTGGCGGCCGACCTGCGCCGGGCGTTCTCGGGCATCGTTGCCGGCAACGTGAAGGAAGACGGCATGCGCCGCATCGAGCAGTTCGGGCCGTTCCAGATCCATGGTGACCCGGACATGATGCAGGCCCTGGACGCGCTGCTGCGCGCCTTCGTCGAACAGCGCCGGATGAAGATCTCCGGCGAATACCAGCCCTGCTACCAGGTGCTGGCCTGAGCCTGCGCCGGCGCGATGGGGATCGCGCCGGGACAGGCAGGGGAGGGCGGGCCGTCAAGGCGTTGACGCCCGTCGCCCCGGAATGACCGTTCATCCTGCCGCCGCTTGCCGGTGGCAGGGCGATGGCCCATCGTGGCCATCAACACGCTGGGGAGCGTCCAATGTCTTTGCGCCGGCAAAACGGCTTTACATTGATCGAGTTGATGGTCACGTTGACCGTCTTCGTGATCTTGGCGTCGATCGCCTATCCCAGTTTCCGCGGAATGATCCGCTCGAACCGCCTGGCGACCGCCAACAATGAACTGATTGCCCTGACAGGCCTGGCGAGAGGCGAAGGCATCCGCAACAGCCGTGGTGGTGGTGTCTGTGGCAGTACCGATGGCACCGGTTGCGATGGCGAATGGTCCAAGGGTGTCCTGGCCTGGTCGGATCTCGATGGAGATGGCCAGTTGGGGGGCACCGATACCGTGTTGCGGTTTTCGCAGGGCAACCCGCAGTTGAGTGTGGTGGGGCCCGCGGGTGCGACCATCGCGTTCGACGGTCGCGGCCGTCGCAGGGCGGCTGCGGACCAGACGCTGGTGCTGTCGCCGGACACCTGCAAGACCGGTGAGCCCAAGAGTACATTGACGATCAACCAGTCCGGCCAGGTCCGGGCGACCAAGGGAACCTGCTCATGAGCCGACGCAAGCTTGCCGGCCCGCGTTCTTCGCAGGGTGGTTTCAGCCTGATCGAGGTGATGGTGGCCATGCTGATCCTGGCGTTCGGCCTGCTGGGCTTCGCCTTGCTGCAGACCACCAACGTCCGCTTTGTGCAGAGTGCGAATTACCGCACCCAGGCCACCAATCTGGCCAATGACCTGATCGAACTGATGCGTGCCCAGCGCACCGATACCCTGGCCGGTGGTGCTTACTCCGCCGCTTCGTTCTCGGCCGGCTCGGTGACCGCGAAGGGCGCGTGCGCCTGGCCAACCGGTGCTGCGGTGACGCCGAAGACCAATGTCGCGCGATGGCAGTGCGAGGTCGTCAAAACGCTTGGCGAAAAGGCCAGCGCGGAGGTGAAGTTCACCCAGAGTACCGGTCAGGTAAGCGTCGCGATCACGTGGGGGGACCAGCGCTGGGACCCCGAGAATCCCGACAGCCTGACCACCTTTGGCTTGACCACTTTCCTGTGAACGTGCCCATGAGTCCGTCTTCGCGAATCCGCGGCTTGTCGCTGATCGAACTGATGATCGCCATGGTCATCGGCCTGGTGTTGATGCTGGGCATCACCCAGATATTCATTGCGTCCCGCGCGGCTTCGCGCCTATCCGAGGGCGCTGCCCGGACCCAGGAGAATGCCCGTTTCGCGTTGGATTTCCTGCAGCGTGACCTGCGTATGGCCGGGCACTTCGGCTGCGTGAACGACCAGGCACATGTGATCAAGAACACGGGCGATGTCCGCTACAACCTGGGAATCGCTTCCGGCAGCGGTGATCCTCTGGACTTCTCTGTACCGGTACAAGGCTATGAAGCTGCCGGCACCGCGCCGACCAACACCCTGACCCTGGGCCGGGCATGGAGTGCCGCAGGCTCGGTGCCCAAGAGCATCACCGATCTGAAGCCGAAGCCGCTGCCCGGCAGCGACATTCTCGTGTTGCGGCTGCTGAGCCCGGAGGGAGCCGTGCTTGCCTCGGCAAGCGTGGACGGCACCGCCACCACGTTGACAGTGTCCAGCGACGGCATGGCGCGTCTCAAGGCCAACGCCGCAGGTACTCCCACCGTATTCGCGCTTGCAGATTGCACCCGCGCCGACGTGTTCTCGGGCGCCATCACAGGTTCTACGGTAAAGGTGGACAAGGTCGACCTGACGGGTTACTCGGCCAACAACGCAATGACCATGCTGTACCGCGCCGATGGCCTGGTGTACTACATCGCGACCAACGGCAACAACGAGCCATCGCTGTTCAGGGCACGTGCCAATGGCGCAGGTGGTTATGGCACGGGCGAGGAGCTGGTGGAGGGCATCGAGAACATGCAGGTCCTGTATGGCCTGGATGCTACGACCGATATCGCCCTGGCCACGCCGCCGACTGGGCGGATCGTCGATCAGCGCGTAGCCAGCAGCGTCAGTACCGCTACCGATGCAACGGCAACCGCCGCGTGGCGACGTGTCGGGATGGTGCAGGTCGGTCTGCTGGCCAGGAGTCCGCAGCGTGCTTCGGCCGAAGCACCGGGTGCGGCCGACAACTATCTTGGAGTGCTCGGGGTGACCATCGCGCCGGGTGATCCCTATGACCAGCGTCATCGCGGGGCCTATGAAGTCTCCGTTGCGCTCCGCAACCGCCTGTTCGGGAACTGACGACCATGCGACCAATCACTCGCTTTTCGCGTCGCCCTTTTTCTGGTCCTGCCCGCCAGCGTGGTGCGGTGCTGTACATTTCGCTGATCCTGTTGATTCTGCTGGCCCTGCTGGGAGTGATAGGCATGCAGGTGGCAGGCATGCAGGAGCGCATGGCATCGGGCTACCGCGCTGGTAGCTTGGCGTTCCAGAACGCCGAGGGGGCTGCGCGCGGGGCGGAAAATGCAGTCGAGAAAATCGCCAACCGACAGTCAGCGGGTGACAACCCGATGGTCAGTTCCGCCGACATCGATCAACGCTGCGACGATGGTTTCGATCCGTCCGACTGGGTGGCCAAGACCAAGCTGGGCAGCAAGCCGGCGGTGAAGGTCCGGCAGATCCAGGGCTGCATCCAGGGAGAGGGGGCGCTGGACATGGGAAAGCCGCTGGAGACAGCAACGCCGGTTTACCAGATCACGACGTATGCCAGTGATACGACTTCCGACGCGACGTCGCGTTCGGCGGTCGATACCGTATTCAAGCTGTGAGGCTGGGGAGCCCATGAACACGCGCAATCGCAGAATCCTGGCAGGCGTTGGCCTTGCCGTCTTGGCCGCCGGCGGCTATCTGGTGCATACGCTGATGGCGGCACAGGCGCAGGGGGTGTTGGCCCAGGAGCCGATGAACGTTCAGGTGCAGACGCCGCCAGCGTTCATCATGGCGGTAGACGACTCCAACTCGATGACCTTTGAGCGCATGTTTCCAGGGGGCGATGGGCGTCTGATCTTCAACTCGTCAACGGGCAGCTTCTTCAACAATGATGGCAGCTTCTACAGTGTTGGCCGTGATTGCACGAGCAGCTCGGTCGATTGCTATCTTTATCTGTATCCACATTCCGATTACAACGAACGCTATTCGTACGGCCGTGCGATTCCGCCGTTGGACATCTTCGGGTTCGCACGTTCGCACGTCTACAATGCGAGCTATTACAACCCTGCTGTCACCTATAAGCCATGGATAAAGGCTGACGGGACCCGCTGGGCCGACGCAGTCCTTGACAAGGTGCGCGTTGACCCTCGCACCGGATTTGCGGGCAATCTTCAGTTGTACAACATGCTGGCGACCCGTGAGTCGAGTTCAGAGGGTTTCCAGTTCGTTGACGGAATGCGGATTCCGAATCTCGCCGGCACCGGTAACGAGTATTACCGGAGCGGCAGCTGGCGTACGGCTGCGCGGGATATCAGCTCCGCGGTTCAGTATGGTGTGAAGTACTTCCCGGCGACGTTCTATCTTCCAGAGAATGCGCCCGCTCCCTATGGCTACAAGAGCGACGATGCCAATCGCCCGGTGATCGCAGGTGCTTGTGGTCCAAGGTGCAATCTTCGTCGTTACCAGATCAAGAGCGAAAACTACAATATCGACGGGGCGTACGGTCTGGCGATCCAGAACTTCGCCAACTGGTTCCAGTATCACCGCAATCGCACGCTCGCCATCATCGGTGCATCGACGGAGGCTCTGTATGGCGTCGACAACATGCGCGTGGGCTACTTCACGATCAATGTCCTGAAAGACGTGAAGATGCATGATCTGGTGACCAATCGAAGCGATCTGTACGAGCAGATATACGGCCTGAAGCCGATCAGCGGCACGCCCAACCGTCGCGCGGTGGAGTACCTGGCAGAACAGTTCCGACGTACTGATGATGGCGCGCCGGTGATGCGGGCGTGCCAGCGCAATGGTGGCATGTTGTTTACTGACGGCTACACCAACTCCGGTAATGTGCCGAATGGAACGTTTGGCAATGCCGATGGGGTCAATACCACCGATCTTCCCAGCGTTCCATTCGCGGATGGTTACAGCAATACCATGGCGGACATCACGGCCGCCTATTATTCCGGTAGCAAGACCCCGCTGCGTTCGGGTACCGGATTCGCAAAGGGCCAGGTGCCAGTGGATGAGCGCTGCGCGTCACTGGACAAGAGCAGTGCAGACTGGAAGCGGCTGGATTGCCAGACTGACCTGCATATGAACTTCTACGGCGTGACCCTGGGTGCGCAAGGGCGCATCTATGGTGTCAATCCCGCTGCGACTGCGGACCCTTTCAAGAATCCTCCTGATTGGAACAGCAATCCAGATCCTGCAAAGGTTGACGATGGCACGGTTGTCGACGAAATCTGGCACGCCGCGCTGAACAGCCGCGGTGAGTTCATCAATGCGCAGACGCCCAATGACGTGACGGTTGCAATGCGCCGGGTGCTGGAATCAATCACCGCCGGCAAGTCACCGTCTGGAACACTGGGCATGACCGGCGCCCGCATTGGTGCAGGCTCGCTGTCGGTAACGCCCAGCTACGACATCCGCAATGGTGCGACCGACTGGTCGAGCAAGCTCAAGGCTTCGACCGTCAGGATCACTGGTGAACAGGTCGCTGTGTTCAGTGAGGCCTGGGAGGCGTCCGCCAAGCTGTCCTCGAGTGGTCGTCGCATTGTCGCCAACAAGGCGGGCACCGTCGTCGACTTTGGGGTGGGTACGATCAGCCTGACCGACTTGTGCAGCAAGCCGGATGGCAAGTACGCCACGATGTTGGTGTGCAGCCAGGATAAGTTGAAGGACATTGATGCTGACCTGAGCACGGCCATCCGCTATCTGAAGGCGGATGCATCGATGGAAAAGCGCAACGGTGGCAAGTACCGTGACCGCGCGACACCGCTGGGTGACATCGTCACATCGGCACCCGTGGTGAGTTCGCCGATTGACGACTATGGCTATCGCCAGCTTGGTGGAAGCTATGCGGTCAGCTACGCCAAGTATCTCGATACCAAGGCGAAGGGCCGTCGCTACATGGTGTACGTGGGCGCGAACGACGGCATGTTGCATGCCTTCGACGGTGGTATGGGTGCCTCGGGTGAGATGGACAGCAGCGGTGGCACCGAGAGCTTCGCCTATATTCCCGCAACTGCGCTGGGGCACATGGCAAACCTGTTGTTCCCCTTCAAGCCGGACAGCAAGGACCAGACCTTCCGTCATCGCTATTACGTCGATGGACCGATCACGGTCTCCGACATTTTGAATGGAAGCACGTGGCAGACGGCGTTGGTCGGCACCGCCGGTGCGGGCGGTCGCTCAGTGTTCGGATTGGATGTGAGTGCTCCGGGTTCCTTTGGCACCGGCGAAGTGTTGTGGGAAATCAATGACATCAATGCGTCGTTGCCCGAGAACGTGCGCAACAACATCGGGTTTGTGCTGGGCAAGCCAGTAATCGTTCCTGTAAAGGAAGGCAACGGCATTGCCTGGAAGGCGATCTTCGGCAACGGCTACAACAGTTTCAGTCGCAAGGCGGTGCTGTTCGTGGTCGACATGGCCACTGGCAGTGCACGGATGATCGAGGCGGCTGAAGGAACTGCTGCAAACGGTATCAGTGGTGACAATGGCCTGGGCAACGTTGTGGTGGTGGATCGTTGGCGAGGCGATAACCAGAACGTGCGTGGCCGGGATGGGCTGGCGGACACCGTCTATGCAGCCGACCAGCGAGGTGCGGTCTGGAAGTTCGATCTGACCGACGGCAAGGACACCGCGTTGTCGACTCCCGTGTTTACCACCCAGGTCAGCCAGGATGCGGGCGGGCGCAATTATCGCCAGCCCATCACCGGCGGCATGACGGCAGCGACCGGGCCGTCTGGTGGCGTGATGCTGTACTTCGGTACGGGCAGCTTCTCGTTCTACTCGGACAAGGACGACAAGACACAGCAGGCGCTGTATGCGGTCAACGACCTTGCTGGAAAGAACGTTGCGACGACGGTGACGGCTTCCAATCTCGTCCCCTACACGGCCGCCACACCAGCAACCGGCGCGGAGGCGCGCAAGATCGTTGCAGGTACTGCGCCTGCCAATGCGCGTGGCTGGATGGTCAGTCTTCCCACAACCAATGGAGAGCGGTTCGTCGGCAACCCATTGCTCGTCAGCGGCATCATGTTCCTGCCTACGTATGTCCCCAATCTGGAATCCGTGGGTTGCTCGACGAGTGGTTCGAACTGGCTGTTTGGTCTCTCGTCGCTGACCGGCGCGGCCGCGCTGGAGAATGTCCGGGCCGGATCGCCCAAGGGTGAAAAGCCAGCAGCGGGCACGGCAGGTATTCTGCTGAAGAGCGAGGGCACTGCCCCGATCAGGGACGTATCGCTGTCAGTGTTGCCGCGTCTTGGCACCGGCAAGGAGGGCCCGCCTGGGGGCAGCTCGTGCTGGATGGTGGTGGGCGCCGCCGGCAGCCAATCGCTGTATCTGCCCTATCCCTGCGGTCGCCAGTCCTGGCGCCAGCTGCAATGATTCCGATGCAAGGAACCCATCACATGTTTGCTGTCTCCTCGCCTCGTCGTGCGGCCGGCTTCACGCTGATCGAGCTGATGATCGTGGTGATCGTCATCGGCATCCTGGCGGCAATCGCGATTCCCTCCTATCAGAGCTACGTGCGGCGATCGCATCGAGCAGTTGTAAAGGCGGACATGGCCGAGTATGCGCAGCGTGCCGAGCGCTACCACTCAAGCAACAATTCCTATTCCGGGTTTGCGCTGCCCAGCAAGGTCTCGCCACGCGAAGGTGGTACGGCCCGCTACAACCTGGCGTACAAGGGGGACGGCACAACCTTCACGATCACCGCCACGCCGCAGGGCACGCAGACCAAGGACAGCTGCGGCAAGCTGAGCCTGGACCAGGCCAACCGCAAGACAGCCGAAGCGGCCCTTTCGGACTGTTGGTAAATCAGGTGTTGATCTTCCGGTAAACGGTCAGTACAATGCGCCTCCCCGCCCGAATAGCTCAGCCGGTTAGAGCACTTGACTGTTAATCAGGGGGTCGTTGGTTCGAGTCCAACTTCGGGCGCCAGATACTGCAAAAGCCGCGAGAAATCGCGGCTTTTGTTTTTCTTGCGTGGATGTTCAGCAGGGCATGTTGCGGTCCGTGCGTTCACTGCGTGTGCGCCCGCCATTGTTGACAATCAGCTTGCCATGCAGACGGCTGCCGGCGCAGATGCGCAGGGTCAGATTGGCACCAGGGCTCCGCCCATCGGCCTGGAAAAACAGTTGCGGGCGGCCACTGCTCGCCTGGACCAGGATCAGGACGTCGGAACGCCCGCGCTGGTGTGTCAATACCATGTCGGATGATGACGGCGATCCTCGGCGGGTGCCGCTCCGGTAGACGATCCAGCCGATGCTCCAGTCGCTGATGCAGTGCAGTCCATCGTCGCTGGCGCACACGCCGATCAGCTCGCGCCGCCTCAGGGCTTCGCTGCGAGCACTGGAAAGACCCGCATGCAGGCTCAACTGCAGGGCATCGGCGCGCTGCCGCAACAGCAGGGACTGCAGGGAGGGCCAGCCGGCCGCCAGTAGCACGGCCATCACTGCCACGACCGCCAACAGTTCGACCAGATGCATGCCTCGCGGTGCGGTAGGGCTGGGGAAGGGGAGGTGGCGCATGGGTCCAGCCTCCCTTGTCCAGCTAGGCGCCACCATCAGCCAACGCCGCGCTCACCTGCCCGAAAACCCCTCAGCGGGCCGTCACTCCATGCCCCGTATACTCACTACTCCCGGGAACTGGCACCACCATGAGCGACCGTTTTGAACTCGTCTCGCCGTATTCGCCGGCGGGCGACCAGCCTGATGCCATCGCGAAGCTGACCAGCAACTTCGAAGCGGGCATCGCCAAGCAGACCCTGCTGGGCGTCACCGGCTCGGGCAAGACCTACACCATCGCCAACGTCATCCAGAACGTGCAGAAGCCGACGCTGATCATGGCGCCGAACAAAACGCTGGCGGCGCAGCTGTATGGCGAGTTCAAGGCGTTCTTCCCGCACAACGCGGTGGAGTACTTCGTCAGCTACTACGACTACTACCAGCCGGAAGCCTACGTACCGTCGTCGGATACCTTCATCGAGAAGGACAGTTCGATCAACGAGCACATCGAGCAGATGCGGCTGGCGGCGACCAAGACCCTGTTGTCGCGCCCGGACGCGATCGTGGTGGCGACGGTGTCGGCAATCTATGGCCTGGGCGCGCCGGAAGACTACCTGTCGCTGCGCCTGATCCTTTCCAAGGGCGAGCGCATCGACCAGCGCGACCTGATCAACCACCTCACCCAGCTGCAGTACACGCGCAACGAATACGAGCTGCAGCGCGGTACCTTCCGCGTGCGTGGTGAAGTCATCGACGTGTTCCCGGCCGAGTCGGATAGCGAGGCGCTGCGCCTGGAGCTGTTTGATGGCGAGGTCGAGAAGATCACGTTGTTCGATCCGCTCACCGGCGAGACGCTGCGCAACATGCAGCGCTTCACGGTCTACCCGAAGACCCACTATGCGACCACGCGCGAGCGTGTGCTGGCGGCGATCGAGACGATCAAGGTCGAGCTGAAGGAGCGCCTGGAGCAGCTGTACGCGCAGAACAAGCTGGTGGAGGCGCAGCGCCTGGCGCAGCGCACCCAGTTCGATCTGGAAATGATGGCCGAGGTCGGCTACTGCAACGGCATCGAGAACTACTCCCGGCACCTGACCGGCAAGAACGCCGGCGAACCGCCGCCGACATTGTTCGACTACCTGCCGGCCGACGCGCTGCTGGTGATCGACGAATCGCACGTGACCATTCCGCAGATCGGCGCCATGTTCAAGGGCGACCGTTCGCGCAAGGAGACGCTGGTCGAGTTCGGGTTCCGGCTGCCCTCGGCGCTGGACAACCGGCCGCTGCGCTTCGAGGAGTGGGAAGAGCGCTGCCCGCGCAGCATCTATGTGTCGGCCACGCCAGGCCCCTATGAGTACCGCGAGGCCGGTGACGAGATCACTGAACTGGTCGTACGCCCCACCGGCCTGATCGACCCGGTGGTGGAGATCCGCCCGGTGGGCACCCAGGTTGACGACCTGATGAGCGAGGCCAACGCGCGCATCAAGGCCGGTGACCGGGTGCTGGTCACGACGCTGACCAAGCGCATGGCCGAGAATCTCACCGAGTACCTGACCGAGCACGGCATCCGCGTGCGCTACCTGCACTCGGACGTGGACACGGTCGAGCGCGTGGAGATCATCCGCGACCTGCGCCTGGGCAAGTTCGATGTGCTGGTGGGCATCAACCTGCTGCGCGAGGGCCTGGACATGCCCGAGGTGTCCCTGGTGGCGATCCTGGATGCCGACAAGGAGGGCTTCCTGCGCTCGACCGGCTCGCTGATCCAGACCATCGGCCGTGCCGCCCGCAACGTGCGTGGCAAGGCGATCCTGTATGCGGACAAGATCACCCGTTCGATGCAGGCGGCGATCGACGAGACCGACCGCCGTCGCGCCAAGCAGGTCGAGTACAACGAGCAGCACGGCATCGTGCCGCGCTCGGTGGCGCGTCCGATCACCGACGTGCTGGAAGGCGCGCGCTCCGATGCGGCCGAGAAGGAAGCAAAGAAGGGCAAGGGCAAGGGCAGGCCCGGCGTTGCCGAGGAGGGGAGTGACTATCGATCGCTCAGCCCGGCCCAGCTGGCATCCCGTCTCAAGGCGCTGGAGCAGCAGATGTACCAGCACGCCAAGGACCTGGAATTCGAGGATGCAGCCCGCGTGCGTGACCAGATCCGGCAGCTGAAGGAAGCGAGTCTGGGCTGAACGCGGCAGTGCAGCATCTTCTTCACAAAAGTGTTGCGCTTCACGGCCGGCATCCGTAATATACGCGGCCTGCACCGACGCAATCGCGGACGTTCAGAAGCAAAAACGGGCGGTTAGCTCAGCGGTAGAGCACTACCTTGACATGGTAGGGGTCACAGGTTCGAACCCTGTACCGCCCACCACGAAGTCTCTGGAAGGGGGCTGTCGTGAACTGCAAAGCCCGGCCCTGGCGCCGGGTTTTTACGTAGCAAGGCCAGCTTTCGGGCGGCAAGAACAAGATGGGCGGTTAGCTCAGCGGTAGAGCACTACCTTGACATGGTAGGGGTCACAGGTTCGAACCCTGTACCGCCCACCACCTGGCTCCCGGCATTGCCGGTGCAGCGGTGGATCACGACGGAAGCCGGCCTTGTGCCGGCTTTTCTCGTTTCAGGCATCGATCACGGTTCCACATGGTCAGCGTTGCACGACCAGGTCTTCGACGCTGATCATCCGCTGCAGCTTCCAGTGACCGTCCACGCGCTCCCAGAGCTGGGCGACGCGAACCGTCGCACCACGCGTGGGCTGGGCAACGCCGGGTTCGTGTTGCAGGGGCTGGTTGGCCAGCCTCAGGACCCGGTCCTGGCGCAGCCGGTAAAGCAGCAGGGAGGGCGAACCGCAATCCTGTCGTGCGACGTCCGGCTGCTGGGTTTCGGCACGCAGGATCTGGCTGCGAAGGGCCTCTTCAGTGGGCCCGTTGCCAGCGCCGAACAGGCTGGAGAGCAGCAGCATCAGGGCAAGCATCGGCATGGCACGGTGCTCCAGCGGGAAAGTGCACGCAGGCTGGCATGACATGTGGGGTGCTGCAGCCGGCCTGCGACGAAGGCCGGAATTGAACCGCCAAAGACGGCCGGGGGGCGATGAATCCGGGCCGTGCAGGCGTAGACTCCGGTCTACCGCGCAATCGCGCCGTCACTGCAAGGAGCTGCCGCATGAGTGATCACGTTCCGGTTTCCCGGCCCAATCCCATCATCGAACTGCTGTTCGGCGGCAACATGCTGGAGGGTACCTTCAAGGCGGTGATCTGGGTGGCCCTGCTGGCGGCAGTGCTGGCGTGGACCACGTTCCGCTGAGTCTTCCCGCTGCCTGCGGCAGCGGCGGCGTCGCAGGCCTGCGCTCAGGCGCTGAAGGCCTGGCGCAGGCTGCGCAGCGTGGCCTGGCGATGTTCCTTTGCGGTCGCTTCGCCCATCTCCAGTTCCTGCAGGCGCAATCCCACCAGCGTCATCGACAACGCGTAGCCGCGTGCCGCATCGGCAGCACGCGAAAGGCCCAGTGCGCGGCGCGTCAGCGCGTTCACGTGTTCCAGGTCGGGCAGCAGTCCCAGGTAGACGCGCTCGGCGCTGTCCAGGTCGGGGGCACGCAGGATCGCGTGCGCTTCAGCAGCAGGGGAGACGGAGGCCATGGGGGGGTCCTTGTCCGTTGCGGGCGCTCGATCAGAACGAGCGCATCAGGGAAACGAAGGCCGACGTCTGCGTACCGCGACGGGCCATCGGGCTGTCCTTTACTGCATCGCCGAACCACTGGTTGGCGACGACGCCGGTCGCGCGCCACTTCGTGCCCAAGGGCGTGCTGACTGCGATCTGCAGGCTCGGTGATGTCGCGCTGCCCGGGTTGTAGGCGGCAAGTCCCGAGCGCAGCGCTTCTTCGTCGGTGATGCCGTAGTAGTAGTCGAGCAGGCGCGCACTGGAGTGCACCACGCCGACCTTGGGCACCCAGGTGAAGCGACCGGCCTGGATCGGATAGCTGTAGTGCAGGCGCGACTCCATGCCACCTCCGTGCCCGGTGACCTCGCGCATCACGCTGGCCTCGACGATGCCCCAGTCGGCGCTGTACTCACCGTTGATGCCGGCCATGGCCGACATCTGCCGGCTGTGCAGGCGACGCAGCTGCGGATCGTTCACGTCGTCGGTCTTGAAGCGCAGCGTGTAGGGCGTGACTGCCGCCGACAGGCGCAGGCCTTCGCGCTTGTACAGGTACATGCCCAGTGAGCCCGGGCTGGCGAAGAAGCGCTCGCCCTGCCAGGCAATGGACGGTACGACCAGCGGCTTGACGTCGTAGTGGGCGTAGGCCCCTGAGGTCGCGCCGGCACTGATACCGGCCTGCACCCCCGGGTTCCGGTCGGCGGCGTGGGTGATCAACGGCAGGCCGATGGCAGCGGAGAACAGCAACGGGCGCAGCAGGGTCGGGGACAGCGACGGCATCGATCAACCACTTTGCGGGGGATGGCTGTGCATGGTGCGGGTACAACATTGTCAGAACATTGCGCCCTCGCAACTGGCATACGAAGACGCCCAAACCTGGCGCCAGGCACTATGATCGGCACCGTTTCCGGTAGCCGAGCCCCTGATGCGCATTCTCCTGGTCGAAGACGATCCCGATCTGTCCCGAGCCCTGCAGTCGGGCCTGGAGCGGCAGGGCGTGGTCGCCGACGTGGTCGGCAGCCTGGCCGAAGCCGCGGTTGCGCTGCGCGAGCCGGTGCATCAGCTGATGCTGCTGGACCGTCAGCTGCCCGATGGCGATGGCGTGGCTTTCGTCGCCACCGCACGCGCGCTGCGCCCGAACCTGGCGGTGATCATGCTGACGGCCAAGGGCAGGTTGTCGGACAAGGTCGAGGGCCTGGATGTCGGTGCCGACGACTACCTGGTGAAGCCGGTGGCGATCGAGGAGCTGATGGCGCGGATCCGTGCTGTCTCGCGGCGGCCCTCTGCGATGGTGACACCGAGCCTGCATCTGGGCCGGCTGGAATTCGACTTCGAATCGCTGCAGGCACAGGTGGAGGGCCAACCGCTGGCGCTGCCGCGGCGCCAGGTGCTGGTGCTGCAGGCACTGGCGATGCGCCGGGGGCGCACGGTCACCCGCACGGCACTGGAGGCCGCCGTGTACGGCTTCGACGATGAGATCCAGTCCAATGCGCTCGATGCGCACATTTCCAAGCTGCGCAAGGCGCTGCAGCAGGCCGGGGCGGGCGTTGAAATCCATGTGATCCGGGGCGTCGGCTACCTGCTGGCGGAGGCCTGAGATGGCGCGTCCGACACGTCCGATCCGTTCCATCACGCTGGGGTTGGCCTGGCGGTTGTTCCTGGCGCAGGCCTTCACCGTGCTGTTCGCCGTTGTTGCGCTGATCCTGACCTGGGGCGACAAGGACACCTGGGGCATGGACATGTTCATGGCCGAAGCCGTGGCCAAGGCCGTGCACAGTGAAGGCGGGCGGTTGGTGCTGGACCAGGCGCGCTGGAACAAGCTCGACGCCGAGGCCGGGGGCAACCTCTGGTTCGCGGCGGTCGACGACAAGGGTGTCTGGCTGGAACGCGGCACGATTCCGGCGATCCACGCCCCGCTGCTCGCGCGCCTGCCGACGCTGGGTGCCACCGAACTCGGCTCGCTGGTGCCGCCGTACCTGGACGTGGCGCGGGTCATGATCCGCAAGGAGGACGGGCGGCGCATCACGGTGATGGTGGGTGGGGCGCCGAAGGGCGGGTTGCTGGACGGTGCGCTGATGGTGCTGCGCCTGATCGGGCTGTGGTTTTTCCTGCCGCTGATCGTGATCACGCTGCTGGTCATGCCGACCGTGATCCACCGCGCGATGCGCGGCGTGCGCCGCTCCGCACAACAGGCCAAGGAGCTGGATATCGGCCAGCCGGGGGCGCGTCTGGATGCGCAGCTGGTGTCGACCGAGGTCGCACCGCTGGTGGAAGCCTTCAACGACGCGATCGACAAGGTGCAGCAGGGGTATGCCGCGCGTGACAAGTTCCTCGCCGATGCCGCGCACGAACTGCGGGTGCCGATTGCAGTAGTGCAGGCGCGCCTGTCGCAGTTGCCGCAGGGCGAGTTGAAGTCGCAGCTGTTGACCGATGTTGCCCGCCTCGGCAACGTCGCCGAGCATCTGCTCGACCTGCAGCGACTTGATCGTAATGTCGGCGCACTGCAGCGGCTGGATCTGGCGTTGCTGGTGCGCGAAGCGGCCGCCGATCTGGCGCCGCTGGTGGTGGGGGCCGGTTACGGCTTCGAAGTGGATGCACCCGAGATGCCAGTGTGGATCCATGGCGACAGCCTGGCGCTGGGGCGGGTGATCGCCAACCTGGTGCACAACGCCATCGTCCACGGCGGCGGACGCGGCACCATCTGCGTGCGCCTGGATGCACGTGGCCTGCTGGAGGTCAGCGACCAGGGCGCCGGTATTCCGGTGGGCGACCGTGAAGCGATCTTCGAGCCGTTCCATCGTCTGCGCGCAGCGGGTAGCGGTAGTGGCCTGGGCCTGCATCTGGTGAAGGAAATCGTGCAGCATCACGGCGGTTCGGTCAGTGTCGGCGAAGCTGCCGGCGGTGGTGCCAGCTTCCGGGTCAACTTCCATCGCGGCACCGTCCGGCGCTGACAGCCACGCGGGGAAATCCCCGATAGGCAACCTGCTACGTCCCTCGGCAGGCTGCTGGAATGGTTCCCGAACGTTCTGCTCCGGCACTGTTTGGCCCCGGCTGCGCCGCCGGCCTGGTGCTGGGCGCGCTGGCCTGCGTGCAGATGCCGGCACTGCTGCCGTTGTGGCTGAGCGCGCCGATGGCCGTTGCCGGCGTCGCGGGCTGGCTGCTGCGCTGGCGCGGCCGCGCGTGGGCTGCAGTCCTGCTCGGCCTGGCATGGGCAACAGTGCACGGGCAGTGGGCCCTGCACGGCCAGCTTCCACCCGGTGCGCCGCCGCAGGATGTGCAGGTGCGGGGGCGGGTGGCCGATCTTCCACAGAGAGGGCCCGGCTACACGCGTTTCGTGCTGCACGTGGATGAGACCGATGCGCCGCCAGTGCTGCGTGGAAAGCGCCTGCAGGTCACCTGGAACGACCCGTGGCGCGGATCGCCAGCGCACCAGGCGGAGGGCGGGCGCCACGCGGTTCGTGCGGGATCACATTGGCAGTTGTCGTTGCGCGTGCGCGCGCCACGCTCGCGGATCAATCCTGGCGGCTTCGACGGCGAACGCCATGCATTGCTGCGCGGTATTTCCGGCAATGGCACGGTGCGCGACCCCGGCGCTGCGCGTGAGCGCGCGCCTGCACAGGGCCTGCCGGCCTGGCGCGAGCGCAGCAGTGACGCCATCGCAACGCAGGTGGCACATCCTGCCGCGCGGTTCGTGCAGGCGCTGGCACTGGGCGACACGCGCGGCCTGTCCGATGCCGACTGGGAGCACCTGCGCGCGCTGGGCCTGACCCATCTGGTCGCCATTTCCGGTTTCCACGTTGGCGTGGTGGCTGGCTTTGGCGTACTGCTGTGTCGCGTGTCGTGGTGGCTGTGCCCGGTGCTGGGACGGTTCTGGCCTCGGCCGCAGGCGGCGGCATGGGGCGCGGCGCTGGCCGCAGCCGTCTATGCCGTGGCCGCCGGCGGCGCGCTTCCAACAGTGCGTGCGGCGCTGATGATCGGGCTGGTGGCACTGGCCCGTGCCGGGCGTCGCCCGGTGGGTGCGGGGCAGGGACTGGCCCTGGCCGCGATGGTGATGCTGCTGCCGGCGCCGCTGTCGGTGCTGTCGGCCGGCTTCTGGCTCAGCTTCGGGGGCGTGCTGTGGCTGCTGTGGTGCCTGCCACGAACCGGGCCGGACGGCGTCGGTGGGGGCCTGCGCGGCTTTCTGGCCGCCCAGGGCGTGGCCAGCCTCGGCCTGTTGCCGCTGTGCGTGGCCCTGTTCGGCGGCACCGCGCGCTTGGGGCCGCTGGTCAATCTGCCGATCATTCCGTGGTGGACCCTGCTGGTGGTGCCGTTGTCGCTGCTGGGTACCGGCCTGCACGCGTTGCATGATGGCGCCGGGCGCTGGGCATGGCGCGCCGCCGCCTGGCTGTTCGAGCTCAGCTGGCAGGCCCTGCAGCCACTGGCGCTGCACCCGCAGGCGATGTGGTGGCTGGCCGAGGCACCGCGCTGGGCGGTGCCGGCGGCATTGGCGGGGGTGTTCTGGTGGCTGCTGCCACGCGGCGCTGGCGGTGGCCTGGCAGGCCTGCTGCTGTGCCTGCCGCTGCTGTGGCCCGCCCGGCATGCACCGGCTGAAGGCGAACTGGAGCTGCTGGTGCACGACGTAGGGCAGGGCACCGCGGTGCTGGTGCGTACGGCGCGGCACGCGCTCTGGTACGACGTGGGGCCGCCGACCGGCGGCGACGGCAACGAACGCATTCTGGTCCCGGCCCTGCGCGCGCTCGGACAGGGGCCGCCCCAGCAGGCGATGCTCAGCCATGACCATCTTGATCACACCGGCAGCCTGCCGAGCCTGCGAAGGCAGCTGCCCGGGCTGCAGCTGCTGGCGCCACCGGGCAGCACCATCGCCGGCGCTGCGCCCTGCCAGCAAGGGATGCAGTGGCAGTGGGACGGAGTTGATTTCCAGGTCCTGCACCCGGCACCGGGCAGCCGCCAGGCCGAGAACGAGGACAGCTGCGTGCTGCGCGTCGCCAGCCGTCACGGCGTGGTCCTGCTGCCTGGCGATATCGGCCGCCCGGCCGAGCAGGTGCTGCTGCAGGCGTTTCCGGCAGCACTGAAGGCGGATGTGGTGCTGGTGCCGCACCATGGCAGTGGCGGCAGCTCCAGCGCGCCGTGGGTGGCCGCCGTGGCGCCACGGCTGGCGGTGGTCTCGGCCGGGCACCGCAACCGCTTCGGGCACCCCCGCCAGGACGTGGTCCAGCGCTGGCAGGCGCAAGGGGCGGAAGTGCTGACCACGGCTGATTCCGGGGCGATCCGCATATGGCTTGGCGCACAAGGGCTGCAGCTGCGTGAACAGCGCATCCACGCATCCCGGTGGTGGGATGCCGCTGGGCGGGCGCGGTCGGCTGCTATCCTATCGCCGATCGAACAAGCGGCCGTTGGGCCGGAGGGTTGAAACGTGTGGGAACTGGTCAAGGCCGGTGGCTGGCCGATGGTGCCGCTGCTGCTGTTGGGCGTACTGGCTTTGGCGATCATCCTGGAGCGTTTCTGGTCCCTGCGACGTACTGAAGTGCTGCCGCCCGGCCTCGGCCAGGAAGTGCGCAACTGGGCGGCGCGCGGCAAGCTCGACCCGGCCCACCTGCAGACCCTGCGGGCGAACTCGCCGCTGGGCGCGCTGCTGGCCGCTGCGCTGGAAGCACGCAACCGCCCGCGCGACCAGATCCGCGAGCGCATCGAAGACACCGGCCGCCACCTGGTGCACCGCATGGAGCGTTTCCTCAACGCGCTGGGCACCATCGCATCGGCCGGGCCGCTGCTGGGCCTGCTGGGCACGGTGATCGGCATGATCCAGATGTTCCTGGGCATCCTCGACCATGGCGTGGGTGATGTGAACCAGCTGGCCGGTGGTATCGGCAAGGCGCTGGTGTGCACCGCCACCGGCATGATCGTCGCCATTCCAGCACTGATGTTCCACCGCTACTTCAAGGGCCGTATCCACGGTTACGTGGTAGAGATGGAGCAGGAAGCCAGCGCGCTGCTGGATACGCTGGATGGCCGCCCCGGCGTGATGAACCCTGCTGCTGCCACGCGCCCGGCCGGCGCGGCCACGGCGAAGGCCTGATCGATGCGTATCGGCAACGACCGATCCCAGGATGAGCCGCATATCGACCTGGTGCCACTGATCGACGTCATCCTGGTGCTGATCATCTTCTTCGTGGTCACCACCACCTTCGATGCGCGCTCGACACTCCAGGTGGAGCTGCCTACGGCCAGCCAGCAGCCCAGCAACGAGCAGCCGCGCTCGTTGAGCGTGCTGATCAACGCCGAGGGCCGCTACTTCATCAATGACCAGGAAGTGCTGCGCAGCGACGTCGAGTCGGTCAAGCAGACCATCGCGGCCGTTGCCGGCAGCGACCGTACCCAGCCGGTGCTGTTGCGTGCCGATGCCCGCACGCCCTATCAGGCCGTGGTGACCGCGCAGGATGCGCTGGGTCAGCTCGGCTTCCGCCGTATTGCCATTGCAACAGCACCCGAGGTGCGTCCATGAGTTCCAAACACGCGCCGGTGTGGCCGATCTACAAACGTCTGCTGGGATACACCCGTGCCTACTGGGGCATGATGGTCGCCGCCGTCATCGCCATGGCGGTGGAGTCGGTAGCCGGCTACCACTTCACCAAGCTGATGGAGCCGCTGGTCAACCGTGGCTTCGTCAATCCCGAACCGAAAATGGCGGTGATCCTGCCGCTGACCATCCTTGGCCTGTTCCTGATGCGCAGCGCCGCCACCTGGGTGAGCGACTACGCGCTGGCCAAGACCGGTCGCAGCGTGGTGCGCGACCTGCGTGAACAGGTGCTGGCCAAGTACCTGCACCTGCCGTCCTCGCATTTCGATACCGAATCGACGCCGGTGATGGTCAGCCGCCTCAACTTCGATACCGAGCAGGTTACCCAGGCCAGCGCCGATGCGCTCAAGACCGTGGTTGCCGACACCCTGACCATCATCGCCATGCTGGCGGTGATGCTGCAGATGAGTGTCAAGGTGACCGTGGCCATGCTGGTGGTGGTGCCGATGATCGGCGTGATCGTGTCTTACGTGGGCAAGCGCTACCGGCGCATCAGCCGCGGTATCCAGGACGGCATGGGCACGATGGCGCAGACCGCCGAGCAGTCACTGGCGGCCCAGCAGGAAGTGAAGGTGCACGGCACCCAGCAGCATGAGATGTCGCGCTACTCGCGCCTGGCCAACCGCATGCTGGCGCTGAACATGAAGGTGGAAATCACCCGTGCCGGTGCCTCCAGCGTGGTCCAGTTCCTGGCCGCGCTGGCGCTGGCGGTGATCGTCTGGGTTTCGACCCGTGAAGCACTGGCAGGGCGCCTCAATGCCGGCCAGTTCATGGGCCTGATGATCTCGATGACGGCGATCATCCCGTCGCTGCGCCGCCTGACCAGCGTGCAGTCCTCGATCTCCCGCGGTGTGTCCGCCGCCGAGCGCCTGTTCGACATCCTCGACATGCCGGTCGAGCGCGACGAAGGCCGCAACACGGTGCAGCGCGTGCGTGGCGAACTGGCCTTCGAGCACGTCATGCTGCGTTACCGCGAAGACAGTGGCATCGCCCTGGACGACATCAGCTTCGTGGCCAAGCCGGGTACGGTCACCGCCATCGTTGGTCGATCCGGCAGCGGCAAGACCAGCCTGATCCGGCTGGTGCCGCGCTTCTACGAACCCAGCGGCGGGCGTATCACCCTCGACGGGGTGGCACTGGACGACTATCCGCTGGCCGACCTGCGTCGCCAGGTGGCGATGGTCGGGCAGAAGGTCATGTTGTTCGACGACACCATCGGCGCCAACATCGCCTATGGCATGGACGCGACCGATGAACAGATCCGAGCGGCAGCTGAAGCCGCGAATGCCTGGGAGTTCATCGCACGCATGCCGCAGCAGCTGCAGACCCCGGTGGGCGAGAACGGCGCGCTGCTGTCCGGTGGCCAGCGCCAGCGCCTGGCGATCGCCCGCGCGATCCTGCGCGACGCGCCGATCCTGATCCTCGATGAAGCCACCGCAGCGCTGGACAACGAGTCGGAGCGCCTGGTGCAGGACGCGCTGCAGCGATTGATGCCCGAGCGCACCACGCTGGTCATCGCGCATCGCCTGTCGACCATCGAGCATGCAGACCAGGTGCTGGTGATGGACCACGGTCGCATCGTCGAGCGCGGTACCCACAAAGAGCTGCTCACCATGGGTGGCCTGTACCAGCATCTGCACAGCATGCAGTTCCGCGAAAGGCAGGACTGATGGCCGGCAAGGGTACCCAGACCCCGCCGTACTGGTACGACGGCACCCCGGTTCCGTGGGCGATGCGCCTGCTGGCGCCGCTGTATGCCGGCGTCACCGCGCTGCGCCGGCGCGCCTATCGGCGTGGCTGGCGCAAGCGCTACACGCTGCCGGTGCCGGTCATCGTGGTTGGCAACATCACCGCCGGTGGAACTGGCAAGACGCCGCTGACCATCGCGCTGGTGGAGCGCCTGCGTGCCGCCGGTTGGAAGCCGGGCGTGGCCAGTCGTGGCTACGGCCGCGAAGATGCCGACAAGCCGCTGTGGGTAAAGGCCGATACGCCGACCGCCAAGGGTGGCGACGAGCCGGTGCTGATTGCCTGGAAGACCGGCGTGCCGGTGCGCGTGGACAGTGATCGTGTTGCAGCCGGCAAGGCGCTGATCGAGGCCGGCTGCGATGTGATCGTCTGCGACGACGGCCTGCAGCACTACCGGCTGGCACGCGACATCGAGATCGAGGTGGTCGATGCGCAGCGCCGCTACGGTAATGGCCGGATGATTCCGGCCGGGCCGCTGCGTGAGCCGGTCAGCCGCGCCAGCGAGTGCGATTTCCGCGTGGTCAACCTCGGCCAGGCCGATGAGGAGACTGCAGCACAGGCCTGCGGCTTCGGCCAGTGGCCGATGGCCCTGCACATCGACAGCGCACAACCGCTGGCCGGTGGCCGTGCCCGTCCGCTGTCGTATTTCAAGGGCCAGCGCGTGCACGCCGTGGCCGGCATCGCCCACCCGCAGCGCTTCTTCGACATGCTGCGCGCGCGTGGCATCGGCGTCGTGCCGCACGCCTTCGCTGACCATCAGGCCTATCAGCCGCAGGACCTGTCCTTTGGCAGCCAGCTGCCGGTGCTGATGACCGAAAAGGACGCGGTGAAATGCCGCGCGTTCGGCAATGACTGGTACTACGCGGTCCCGCTGCGCGCCGAGCTGCCTGCCGCATTCTGGGTGGCGCTGACCGACCGCCTGGACAAGCTGCGACCGAACTGAGTGGCGCGGCGGCGCTTGCATTCATGCGCCGCCGGCCGCATTCCCGTTGTAACGAGCCTGCCGAGTACCGCCCCATGACCGAATTCGTCGTCGCCATCCCGGCCCGCTATGCCGCCTCGCGGCTGCCGGGCAAGCCGCTGCGCCCGCTGGGCGGTGAGCCGCTGGTGCTGCACGTGGCACGTCGCGCACTGCAGGCCGGTGCCGGCGAGGTCTGGGTCGCTACCGACGATCAACGCATTGCCGACGCACTGTCCGGTCTGGCCGAAGTGAAGGTGGCGATGACCGCCACCTCGCATGCCTCCGGTACCGACCGCCTGGCCGAGTGCGCGCGCATCGCCGGCTGGGCCGATGACACCGTCGTGGTCAACCTGCAGGGCGACGAGCCGTTCGCACCGGCGGCGGGTATCCGCTCGGTGGCCCAGGCACTGGTTGAAGGCAATGCGCCGATGTCGACCCTCGCCACGACCGTCGAAGACGCGCATACCCTGTTCGACCCGAACGTGGTGAAGCTGGTGCGCAACGTGCGCAACGAGGCGATGTACTTCAGCCGCGCCCCGATCGCCTGGCACCGCGATGGCTTTGCACGCAGCCGTGACACGCTGCCGGCCGGTCACAACTGGCTGCGCCACATCGGCATCTACGGCTATCGCGCCGGTTTCCTGCAGCAGTTCGCGGCGATGCCGCCGGGCCAGCTGGAGCAGATCGAATCGCTGGAACAGCTGCGCGTGCTGGAAGCGGGTTTCCCGATCAGCGTGGCGATCTCGCCCGAACCGTTCCCGCCGGGCATCGACACGCCCGAGGACCTGGAACGCGCCGAAGCATTGCTGCAGACGCTGGCTGCCCGATGAAGCTGCTGGTCGTCTGCCTCGGCAACATCTGCCGTTCGCCGATGGCCGAAGGTGCGCTGCGCGCGCGCCTGGACGCCTCGCCGCTGGCTGGTCGGGTGCAGGTCGATTCGGCCGGCACCGGCGACTGGCATGTGGGCGAGCCACCGGACCGGCGAGCGATCGCCTGCGCGGCCGGGCATGACGTGGACATCGGCGGCCTGCGCGCGCGCCAGCTGCAGGTCGCGGATTTCGACCGTTTTGACTGGATCCTGTGTGCCGATGAGGCCAATCTGCGCGATGCCGGTCGCTTGGCCACACCCGCCCAGCGCGAACGCCTGGCGCTGTACCTGCCGTGGTCCGGCGGGCAGGGCAGGGGTGCGATCCCGGACCCGTACACCGGCGGCAGTGAGCATTTCGAACAGGTCTGGACATTGGTCGACGATGCTGCAAAACGTGCCGTGGCACGACTGTTGCATGACGCCGACTCCGGCATAATCGGGCCATGAACGTCCAGCCCGTCCCGGACCTGCCCGAGTTCGCCACCTGGCTCAATGCCACCCCCTGCACCCTGACCGAACTGCGCGGTCGGCCGGTGGCGCTGTTGTTCGTCAACGCGGCTTCCGCCTGGAGCGCGCAACGCCTGGCCGAGTTCGGCCAATGGCTGTCGCGCCACCCCGGCAAGCTGCAGCCGCTGGTGCTGCAGGTGCCGCGCTTCGATTTCGAACGCGAGGCCGGCGCCGCATTGAAGCTGCTGCGTCGCCAGGGCCTGACGATGCCGGTGCTGCTTGATGCCGACTGGGATGGCTGGCGCCGCTTCGGCATCACCGCCTGGCCGACCCTGGTGCTGCTGGATGCGCAGGGCCGCGAACAGCAACGGCTGGTCGGGCAGGGTGCACCCGGTGAGCTTGAGCGTGCCTTGAACGCGCTGTGCGAGGGCGCACCGTCGGCGCCGCCGCGCGGCGGCAGCGAACTGCATCCGGAACCGCGCCAGGCGCTGCGCTTCCCGCTGGGCCTGGCAGTCAGTACCGAACGCCTGTACATCGCCGACAGCGGCCATCACCGCATCCTCGAATGCAGCCACGGTGGCCGCATCCTGCGCCAGTTCGGGCTGGGCACCGCCGATTTCATGGACGGCAACCTCGCCGAAGCCGCGTTCCACCGCCCGCAGGCGCTGGTGCTGGAGCGCGATTCGCTGTACGTCGCCGACACCGGCAACCACGCGGTGCGCCGCATCAACCTGTTGACCGGGATCGTCGATACCCTGTGTGGCAACGGCCGTCCCGGTGCGCCGGTGGAAGGCCCGGTCGCGCAGGCGCGGCAGGTTGCGCTGGACCATCCGGTCGGCCTGGCCATCGCCGACAACCAGCTGCACATCGCGATGGCCGGCGACAACCGCATCTGGAGCTACCACCTGGGCCAGCGCAGCCTGCAATGGCGCGCCGGCAGTGGTTCCATCGACGAGCGTGATGGCAGCGGGCATCTGGCTGCCTTTGCCCAGCCGACTGCGCTGGCCGTGGTGCAGCAGGTGCTGTACGTGGCCGATGCGCTGGGTTCCTCGATCCGCGCGCTGCAGTTGCGCGGCGATCTGGTGCAGACCCTGGTTGGGCAGGGGCCGTGGCGTTTCGGCAGCGAAGACGGTCCGCGTTCGGACGCCAGCCTGCAGTTCCCACAGGCCATCGCGCTGAGTCCGGATGCGCCGCTGTTGTGGATTGCCGATACCGGCAACGGCCGCCTGCGCACGCTGCGCCTGGGCGGTGGCGAACTGACCACCCAGCCGTTGCCACGACGCCTGCATGGCCCGGCGGGGTTGGCGGTAGGCGCCGGTGCGGTGTGGATCGCCGAGACCGACGCCCATGCCGTGCTGCGATTCGACCCGGACAGCGGCGTGCTCAGCGAAGTCCCGATCAGCGAATGACCGACGTTCCCGCCCCGGCCTTCGATGGCAAGGCCTTCGCGGCCCAGCTCAGTACCGCCCCTGGCGTGTACCGCATGTACGCTGCCGACGACACGTTGCTGTACGTGGGCAAGGCGCGCGCGCTGCGCAACCGTGTCGGCAGCTATTTCAACGGCAGCCCGAAGAACGCGCGGATCATGTCGATGATCTCGCAGATCGCGCGCATGGACGTGACCGTGACGCGCTCGGAAGCCGAGGCGCTGCTGCTGGAAAACCAGCTGATCAAGTCGCTGTCGCCGCGCTACAACGTCTCGCTGCGCGACGACAAGACCTATCCGCATGTGCTGCTGACCCGCGAGGACTGGCCGCGTATCGCGCTGCATCGCGGCCCGCGCGCCATTCCCGGCCGCTATTTCGGGCCGTATCCCGGCGTCACCGCGGTGCGTGAAACGCTGAACCTGATGCACAAGCTGTTCAAGCTGCGCAGCTGCGAGGACAGCGTGTTCCGCAACCGCTCGCGGCCGTGCCTGCAGTACCAGATCGGTCGCTGCAGCGCGCCCTGCGTGGAGCTGGTGCCGGCGCCGGACTACGCCGAGTCGGTGCGTCGCGCCGCACTGTTCCTGGAAGGCAAGAGCGACGAGCTGACCCGCGAACTGGGCGAGCAGATGCAGGCCGCCAGCGAGGCACTGGAGTTCGAGCAGGCCGCGCGCCTGCGCGACCTGATCTCCTCGCTGCGCAGCATGCAGACCCGCCAGTACGTGGATGGCCGTGCCGCGGATCTGGACGTGCTGGCGGTGGCCATGCAGGGTTCGCAGGCCTGCGTGCTGCTGCTGGCCTTCCGCGATGGCCGCAACCTCGGTACCCGCCCGTTCTTCCCACGTACCAATGGCGAGGAGAGCCCGGAGGAAGTGCTGGCCGCGTTCGTCTCGCAGTACTACATCGAATTCGAGCCGCCGCGCGAGATCCTGCTGGACCGCGAGATTCCCGACGCCGACCTGCTGGTCGCCGCGCTGTCGGCCTCGGCCGAGCGCAAGGTGCAGCTGAAGTGGAACGTGCGCGGCGAACGCGCCGGCTATGTGGAACTGGCCAGCCGCAACGCGCAGCTGACCCTGGCGACCGAACTCAACAGCCGCAACGCGCAGCACGCGCGCAGCGATGCACTGCGCGACATGCTGGGCCTGGCCGAGCCGGTCAAGCGTGTTGAATGTTTCGATATCAGCCACACCATGGGTGAGGCCACCGTGGCCTCATGCGTGGTGTTCGACGCCGCCGGTCCGGTGCGCGCACAGTACCGCCGCTTCAACATCAGCGGCATCGAGCCGGGCGACGACTACGCCGCCATGCGCCAGGCCATCGACCGCCGTTTCCGCCGTGCGGTGGAAGAGCAGGGCGTGCTGCCGGACGTGCTGCTGATCGACGGCGGCGCCGGCCAGTTGGCCCAGGCCCAGGCCGCGCTGGCCGACCTGGGCGTGGAAGGCGTGTTGCTGGTGGGCGTGGCCAAGGGCGTGGAACGCCGCGCCGGCCACGAAGCGCTGGTGATGCCCGATGGCCGCGAGCTGCGCCCGGGCGCGGCCAATCCGGCGCTGCAGTTCATCCAGCAGGTGCGCGATGAGGCGCACCGCTTCGCCATCACCGGCCACCGCGGCCGCCGCCAGAAGGCGCGGATGACCAGCAAGCTGGAGGACATCCCTGGTATCGGGCCGCGCCGCCGCGCCAGCCTGCTCAAGCATTTCGGCGGCCTGGTGGGCCTGAAAGCCGCTGGTGAAGCGGAAATCGCCAAGGTGGAAGGCATCAATGATGCCCTCGCGGCACGTATCTACGCTAACCTGCACGGGTTGGCCACGCCTGATGCGGCCGAGTAGAGAGAGAAGCACGCAAGCATGAAGTTGACCCTGCCCACCTGGCTGACGTTGTTGCGGATCGTGATGATCCCGGTGCTGGTGCTGGTGTTCTACCTGCCCTGCACCTGGACCAACTTCGCTTCGGCGGCGATCTTCGGCCTGGCCGCGATCACCGATTGGCTCGATGGCTGGATCGCACGCCGTTACCAGCTGGAATCGGCCTTCGGCGCCTTCCTTGACCCGGTCGCGGACAAGCTGATGGTGGCGGTGGCGCTGTTCTTGATCGTGCAGGGTCACCCGACGCCGTGGATGGCGTTCTGGGCGGCGGTAATCGTTGGTCGTGAGATCGCGGTGTCGGCGCTGCGCGAATGGATGGCCGAGCTGGGCCAGCGCGCCAAGGTGCGCGTGGCGATGATCGGCAAGGTCAAGACCACGGCGCAGATGGTCGCGCTGCTCTGCCTGCTGTATTCGGTGGCACCGAACGTGCCGGTGGAAGACATCTGGATGGGCTGGCCGGTGTTCCACATCGGCGACTGGACCCTGGCGATCGCCGCGGTGCTGACCCTGTGGTCGGGCCTGCAGTACCTGCACGCCGCCTGGCCGAGCCTGCGTGATGACGAGCGCGCGGCGCGCGAGCGTGCGCGGCAGAAGAAGCTGGGCAACTGAGCCCCGGGGTCGGATCCCTTTCCGCAGGAAAGGGCTCTGACCCCATCGGTGCGTCTATCCACGCATGGCGTGCATCTACTGAGGTATGCCGTCTTCGACGTGTACATGCTCCATCGACGCGCATGTAAACCGTCCAATGAAGAGGGCTTCGCATTGCTCTGGGCACTTGGGCGTGAAGGTGCCCAAGCGTAGCGCCCAGTCGTACGCGCCTTCATTCAATGGATAGCAAGTCAGTACGCCTGTCAGGGAGTGCTTGGCCGCCCATGTCAGTCCCGACTCCCGGCTGACGAAGACACCTCCGGCGAAGCGCGCGCCTGCGCCGTGGAAGACCCAGATGCCATGGATTTCGGTGTTGATGCTCATCTCCTTGGTAGATCCACGCCATGCGTGGAATCAGCATTTCAGTGACTTCGTGAGGCCCCGGAAAAAGCGCTTGACGCCATCTCCAGAACAGGTAAAATTTCGCCTCCCAAGCGGGAATAGCTCAGTTGGTAGAGCGCAACCTTGCCAAGGTTGAGGTCGCGAGTTCGAGTCTCGTTTCCCGCTCCAGATTCAAGAAAAACGCTCCCGCGAGGGGGCGTTTTTCGTTATGGGCCATCAAAGTGCCCTGAGGTGATTTCGGCCGGGGTATGAGGGTTGCTCGATGTGGTGTCCCCAACATCCGGCCTGTCAGGCCGGTCGATCATCATCGCGCACCAGACTTGGTCCTTGGCTCGCGAGGCTTGGTGTCCTCCAGAAAAATTTTCATCCATGCATCCATGACGCTGAAGACATCAATGTCGAATTCTGGAATTTCAGGATTCTCATGCCACCAAATCAGGCCATCCGAATCACCATGGTTGTCGGCGTTTACTGCGACATAGTCTCCGCCGCCGTTTGAGAATACGGTGATCCAACCTGCTGCAAAGGAGTCGTCTGACTCGTCGACCAGTTCGGAGATCCGTGACTGGTCGCCAAGGCGTTGCGGGCCCATGGAGCGTGCAGGAAAGAAGGTATATCCGTCGTGCACTTCGCGATAGAAGTCCTGCAGTCTCCTGGGCAGATGCTTGAACTCGAAGGTCTCTGCGGCTTCACCTTCGACGGGCTTTCCCCCTACGTAGTAGTAGAGACCATCTCCGTCGTGAAAGATGTACGCCAATTCAACTTCATCACCTAGTAGCAGTGCTGTGCCCAGCAGGCAGTCGTTGAACAGTGCAATTGTCGATGGGAATTCATTGGAGAATGAGCTCCAGCCAGCAGGAAAGACCGGGGCGACGTCGGGCCTGAGTCCGAAGTTCTCCCAGCTTCTGGGCAATGCGACATCTTGAGGTACATCATCGAGTGAAAGACATACCTTGTGATGGGGGAATGTATTGCCAAGGTCCTTGGCAATGTCATCAAGCGTAGTCATGTAATTCTTCCTGCAGCGACCCGAAATAGTTTCCTGTAAACCAATCGTCCTGCTGATCGATAAATCCGGCTGTCTCGAAGTTTTGAATAAGCATCTGCTCGGCCTCTTGGCAGTGCACTCATTCCGAATGGCTTGTCGTACGTTGCTATGCTGGGCGGAAAGGGGCCATACAAATAGTCCGAAAAGACGCAGCAAATGCCCATGTTCGAATCTAATGTGACCAGGGCATTTCCGAGCGACGAGGAGGGGCCTGTCAGCCTTTGGAACAGTGCCAGTCCTCCGACGCAGATCGGTCGATGCCGGAGGGAATAGACCAGTTGGTAGAGCGCAACCTTGCAAGGTTGAGGTCGCGACTTCGAGTCTCGTTTCCTGCTGCAGATTCAAGAAAAGCGCTCCCGCAAGGGGGCGTTTTTCGTTTGCGTCCAACGCGCTTCATTGCCACTTCACCGTCGCTCCATCGCCCCACCACATGAAGGTTGGATGCTGCATCCTTCGTTCCAAGGGTGACGCCGCGATGCTTCATCAATCCTCCGCCTACGACCACGATGTGGTCATCGTCGGCGCCAGTTTCGCCGGTGCCGCCTGCGCGCTTGCCGCTGCCCAATACGGCCTGCGCGTCTGCGTACTCGAACGCAAGGCCGACCCTGGCGAGCGCCTGCACACCACCGGCATCGTGGTGAAGGAGGTGATGGAGCAGACCTGGCTGGGGCGAATGCCGGAACACCTGGTGCAACGCGTTGCCAATGTGCGTCTGTATGCGCCGAACCTGCGCAGCGTGCTGCTGGCAGCACCGGGCTATTACTTCCTCACCACCGATACGCCGAACCTGATGCGCTGGCTGGCCAGCGAGCTGCGCGCGAATGGTGTCGACCTTCGCCTGCAGCAGTCCTTCACCGGCGCCCATCGCAGTGGTGACGGCTGGCAGGTGGAAGGGGCAGGGCGGTGCGCCTACCTGGTCGGTGCCGATGGTGCACGCTCACGCGTTGCCCCGCGCACCGGGCTCGGCAAGGTGCCTGACAACCTCTACGGCGTGGAACGTGAGTTCGCCGGCCTCCAGTTGCCGCAGGGCGACGCACTCCATTGCTTCGTCAGCAAGCGCTTTGCACCGGGTTACATCGGGTGGGTCGCACAGAACCCGACCGGGCTGCAGGTCGGCTTGGCGCTGCGCCATGACCCGAACCAGGTGCGGCCGCCTGATATCGATGGCTTTCTTGAGCACGTGCGCGATGTGGTCGGCATTCCGCCTTCGGCGCGTCCCTCGGCCACCCGCGCAGGGCTGGTGCCCTGCGGCCGGCCGGATGGGCCGTTCACCGGCCAACGCGTGATCCTGACCGGCGACGCGGCGGGCATCGTCTCACCACTGTCCGCCGGAGGCATCCATTCCTCGTGGCGGCATGGCTGGGCAGTCGGCGAGGCGATTGCCCGCCATCTGCGTGGGCAAGGGCGGGAAGCGGAACGGGTGGCGCGGCAGGTGGCGCCGGCATTCCATGGCAAGCGCCTGCTGCGCTGGGCGATGGATCATCTGCAGGCCGACTGGCCGCTCAACGCACTGCTGCATACGGCGGCCACGCGGCGCATCGCTGAGCAGGTCTACTTCCACCGCCGTGGCCTACGCACGTGATGCGCAATTCGATGGCCATCTAATTCCATGATTCTGTATTTATTTACGTGAATACACATATAAGCAACAAAATTAGGGAATTAAATTCATTGGACAGGAGTGGTGTCGATTCTATAATTTGGGTGCCAACTGGCATGGGAAGAGGGTGGTGAGCGCTATGTTGGATTTGGGCTTCAGCAAGCCCGGCGAGGTCGTCAAGCGACTCTGCGAGCGCTTGCGCACAGAGCGCATGGCGTTGGGCATGACACAGTCGGATCTGGCCGGGCGTGCCGGCATTGGGACCAACACCGTGTCCAATCTGGAGGCCGGGCGCAATGTTGGCTTCGAGGCGGTGGTCCGCGTGGCGATGGTCCTTGGTCGGATCAACGAACTCGAAGCCCTGTTCCAGCCAAAGCTGGACAGCATCGAAGACATTCGGCGCTACGAAGAGGCCGCGAATCGCCTCCGGACGAAGAGGAAGCCCCGCAATGCCTGAGCAAGTGAATGTCTTCTACGAGGGGTGGGGAGAGCGATGGCTCTGGGGAACGCTGGTCTCCACCACCGCCCTGACCGGTCGCCCGCTGATCGCGTTCGAGTACAGCAACGAGGCCAGGCAAAGGGGGCTGGAGCTGTCTTCGTACAAGCTGCCGCTGGCCGGCCCTCCGTTGCGGCGGGATTTTCCGGACCATCAACTGCAACTGCCCGGGCCCGTGTATGACGCCTTGCCAGACGGCTGGGGCATGCTGCTGATGGACCGCATGTTCAGGCGCCGAAGGATCAGCACAGCACGCATCGGCCCGCTCCAGCGTTTGGCCTGCATCGGTGGCAACGCGATGGGGGCCATGACGTTTGAACCTGTGGCACCCGAGGGCGAGGCGCCGCAGGTCCACGTCCCGCTGGAGCAGCTTGCCGCCGAAGTGCAGGAGGTGCTCCGGGGAGAAGGTGGCGAATTTCTGCAGACCTTGCTGCTGGTGGGCGGCTCACCCCAAGGTGCAAGGCCCAAGGCACTTGTCTATCGCGATCCGCAGTTCGGTGGGTTCACCACGGCCGCCGAGCCAGGGTTCGAAGCCTGGCTGGTCAAGTTCCCGGCCAGAGAAGAGCATGCCGAGGTGTGCGCCATCGAAATGGTCTACGCCGAGTGCTTGCGCAGGTGCGGCATCGAGACCCCGGACACGCAGTACTTCAGCCTGCCCAATGGGCTGGCCGCGTTCGCCAGCAAGCGCTTTGATCGCCACGATGGGTTGCGTGTACCCATGCAGAGTCTTGCCGCATTCACGGGCGCCAACTACCAGACGGCGGGGTCCTTGGACTATGTCAACTTCCTGCGCGCGACCCAGCTGTGTACCAATGACGTGCGGCAAATGGCCGTGGCCTTCGCGCGTGCGGTCTTCAACGTCGCCTTCAACAACCGGGACGACCATCCGAAGAATTTTGCCTACATCATGTCGCCGGATGGGCAATGGCGCCTGGCCCCGGCCTACGACGTGACCTTCTGCGAAGGACCCAACGGATATCACCAGATGGACGTCATGGGGGAGGCACTGGCGATTTCCCGTGCTGACATGCTTCGGCTTGCCGAGGAAGCAGAAGTGCAGCAGGGTGACGCCAGTCTGGCGATTGACAGCATCTGCGAGGTGGCCAGCCAATTCACCGAAATCGCCAACGGCATGTATTCAAGCGTTATTGCTCAAGACACCTTGAGCATGATCCAAGGGCGTATCAACGAGAACGTGGCTCTGCTGCGGCAAGTCCGGCCTGGCCTGCGGACCTGAGGCCCGGGCGCAGGGGCCTGAACGCCCCCCTTCACTTCACCTGAAAATTCCTGTTGACGCCGTGCAGCAATATCGACACAATAGCGCTCCTTCGACGCAAGTCGAACGGAATCTGCGGGAATAGCTCAGTTGGTAGAGCGCAACCTTGCCAAGGTTGAGGTCGCGAGTTCGAGTCTCGTTTCCCGCTCCAGATTCAAGAAGAACGCTCCCGCAAGGGGGCGTTTTTCGTTTGTCACACCGGTTGCACCACCGCCGCGCTAGCGTGCCTTGCCGGGCAGGGCGCTGCACCAGGTCCGGGCATCCTGCCGGTGGAAACCGGGGCAGCGGTTGTCCTGTGGGATGTAGACGTAGGGAGCGTCATCTTCGTAGGTGAAGTGGTAGTAGTAGGTCCGGTCCTTCCCGTACAACCAGTAGTTCGACGAGCCCTGGTTGATGGCATACGGCTCGAACGTGAAGATTGAGGATTCGGCGGGAATGAAGTTGCTGCGCTCCATCAGTAGCAGCGTGGCGTTCGAGACCAGTGGGGTGGTCAGGACGAGCACGATCACACCGACAGTCGCTGTCGTGATCGAGCCAATCAGCAGCCAGCGGCGGGGACGTTTCACGGTCGGGCAGCATCGAAGCAAGACAATGCCGCAATGTGCAATACGCTGTGAAAGTCGTCCAGTGTTCCGTGCCGGGAACGCATTGAAAGCGTAGTGAAAGACTGGGTCGGCGTTGCCTGAACCGCACGCGTGCTGTGACCTTTTTCGGACCAATTCTCCATGTTCGCTCCACAATCGCACGGTAGCCTTCATGCTCCTTCTACACGTTGGCGGGCTGGTGGTCAGGCGTATCACTTCAGTGGCAGTGCCCAAGGCCGGGCACGGACTCTCCCTGCATGCAGTGCTGCGCCCTGGTGCGTTGTTGGCAAGCCTGGCCCTGGCCGGCTGCATGTCGGTGCCTGTTCCGGACCTGCCTGACCGCACGCCCAGCACCTGGACCCAGGTGCCGCAGGGCCAGGGCGTGGCAGTGGATGCCAGACAGTGGTGGAAAGTGCTGTCCGACCCGGCACTGGATGGCCTGGTCGACCAGGCCATCGCCGGCAATCTGGACCTGCAGCAGGCTACGCTGCGCCTGCAGGCCGTTCGGATCGTCGCCGGCACTTCCGACTCGCGTTTCCTGCCGGAGATCTCGGCCAGCGCCAAGCAGGTGCAGGACGCCGCCGCCGTCGATACCTACTTCCATGCCGGCATCGAAGCGATCTGGGACCTGGGCCTGTTCGGTGCCGCCGAGAGCGCGCAGTTGAGCGCGCAGGCTTCGGCCGGCAATGCCGAGGCGCTGCGCAATGCCGCGCAGGTGGCGGTGATTGCCGACGTGGTGCGCAGCTATCTGGACCTGACCGTTGCACAGGCCCAGCAGGACCTGCTGGCCCGCCAGCAATCGGTGGATGACCGCGGCGAGCACCTGGCCCTGGTCCGCCAGCGCCTGCGCCTGGATGAGCCTGGCGAACTGGATCGCCTGCGTGCACGCCAGGCCGCGACCCGCGCCGCCATCGCACAGGCCCGGGAAAACGCTGACAACGCGGCTCGCGCGCTGGCATTGCTGCTGGGCCGCGATGGCCCGGATCCAGCCTGGCGCGCCTATCGCACGCCGCCAAAGCTGGGTACGTTCTCGCTGCAGCAGGTGCCGGCGGATCTGCTGCGTCATCGCCCGCAGATCCTGTTGGCCGAAACGGAGGTGATGCAGGCGGCGGCCAGCAAGGGCTCCGCACGTGCCGCGATGTATCCGCGGGTCAGCCTAGGCGGCTCGATCCTGTACGCCTACAACCTCACCCAGAACGCGCGCTCCAATTCCGACTCCAGTCCCTCGATCGGCCCATACATCGATATCCCGCTGTGGGATTGGGGCCAGCGCCGCGCGCGCTTCAATGCCGATGAAAAGCAGCTGGATGCCGCGTTGCTCGGTTACCGCAAAGCGGTACTGGAAGGCGTGAGCGAAGTGGAAGGCGCGCTCGGCAGCCTGGCGCGGCAGGACAGCAGCATCCAGGCGCTGCGCGCGGCCGATGATGCCGCCGGCCAGCAGGTCAAGCGCCAGGCGCGGCAGGTGCAGTTGGGCCTGTCCAGCGAGTTCGATGGGCTCGACACGCAGCGTGCTGCACTCGCCTCGCAGGCCGACCTGATCGGTGCGCAGGGCGCACGCGTGCTCGCGTTTGCTTCGCTGTACCGCGCGCTTGGCGGTGCACCGCTGCCGGTCGAAGCCGAGGACGCGTCGCAATGATTGCGCTGGCCCGAAAGACCCTGGCCTATGAGTGGCGCCGGTTCCTGCCGGTAGTGCTGGCGATGTGCTTCGCTGGCGTGCTGCTGATCGTGCAGGCGGCGCTGGTGCTGGGTATCTTCGGTACCGCCGCGATCTACGTGAAGGCATCTTCGGCTGATATCTGGGCCGGTTTCCCCGGCACCCAGAGCGTGAACTACGGCCATGCAATCAGTGCGGATGTGGAAAGCCACCTGCGCATGGACCCGGATGTCACCCGCGTCGAACCCTACGAATGGGTCGATGGCGAATGGCGTTCCAGCGCGCAGGGTACCGGTAACGTGTCTGTGTATCTGTCCGGCATCTCCACCCAAGGCGACGCGATGATGTTCGCGCGCATCCTGCCCGCCGACCTGCGCGTGCAGCTGCGCGAACCCGGTGCGGTGATCGTCGATAGCGCCGATCTGGATACGCTGGGCGTGGACCTGCAGAACAACCGTGCGTGGATCAATGGCAAGGCAGTGCGCGTGGTCGCGGCACAACCGGGCCTGCGTGGCCTTGGTGGCGTCAACGTGCTGGCCTCGCTGGATACCGCGCGCGCCATCGCGGGTACCGATCCGCACGAGGGCAGTACCTATTTCGTGGCGGGCCTGCGTTCGCCGGACCTGGCCGACCGTGTGCGCGACCGCCTGGCCACGTCGATGGGGCAGGCCACGCCGGTCGAGTTCTGGACCGCACCGGAGTTCGCCAGCCGCTCGCAGCAATACTGGCTGTTCGATACCGGTGCCGGCATCGCAGTGTTGTTCATGGCCGTCATCGTCTGCTTCGTCGGCGCGGTGATCACCAACCAGTCGTTTGCTTCGGTGGTGGCCGGTTCGGTGCGCGAGTACGCCACGCTCAATGCACTCGGTGCCGGGCGCTATGCGCTGGCGCGGGTGGTGTTCGAGCAGGCGCTGCTGATCGGCGGCGTGGGCATGTTGCTGGCGGCGGCGTTCAGCACCGTGGTGTTGTTGATCGCACAGACCCAGCGCGTGCCGGTGCAGCTGACACCGATGGTGATCATCGGTTGCGTTGCACTGGTCGCGGTGATGGCCATGCTGTCGAGCATCATGGCGGTACGCAGTGTCGTCCGCTCCGATCCATCGTTGCTGTTGCGTTGAGGACCGGCCGATGACTTCCATACGCGCCGTCGCCCCGACCCTGCAGGCCGACGCACTTGAAAAGGGTTTCATGTCCGGCGATGTACAGGTGCCGGTGCTGCGTGGCCTGTCGCTGGACATCTATCCCGGTGAACTGACCCTGGTATCGGGCCCATCCGGTTGCGGCAAGAGCACGCTGCTGTCGTTGCTGTCTGGGTTGTCTGCGCCCGATGGCGGCCGCGTGCACGCGCTCGGGCAGGATGTGGGCCACATGACGCGCAGTGAAGTGGAGCGCTTCCGCCTGCACCATGTCGGCTTCGTGTTCCAGGGCTTCAATCTGTTCCCGGCACTGACCGCACTGGAACAGGTGCAGCTGCCGCTGGGCTATCGCGGCATGAGCAATCGCGAAAGCGAACCGCTGGCCCGCAAGGCATTGGACGAGGTGGGCCTCAGCCACCGCAGCCACATGCGACCGGCGCAGCTGTCCGGTGGTGAGAAGCAGCGCGTGGCCGTTGCGCGCGCCTTCGCCAAGTCGCCGACGCTGATCTTCGCCGACGAACCCACCAGCGCGCTGGACGCCGAGAACGGCCAGCGCGTGATCGACATCCTGCATCGCTACGCACGTGCGCACGGCGCCACCGTGTTGTGCGTGAGCCACGATCCGCGCCTGATCCGGCATGCCGATCGGGTGATCGCCATGGAAGACGGCATGGTCCGTGATGACCGCCGCCAGAACGAAACTGTAGAGTCCGCCCCATGACCAAGACGTTGCACCTGCTTCCCTTCAGCCTGGTACTGTCCGCGGCGGCGCTGCTCGGCGCCTGTTCCAAGGACGCGCCTGCCCAAGCACCTGCAGGTAAAGCCGGCACTGCCACCGCCGGAAAGGTCGCGGTGGCGCGCGGCATCATCGACGTCGAGGGTGGCCTGATCGCGCTGGCGCCGCCAGTGGATGGCTCGATCACCGCCGCGCCGGTGAAGGAGGGTGCCACGGTGAAGAAGGGACAGCTGCTGCTGTCGCTGGATGGCGCCCTGCTGCAGCAGGAAGTGGCGATGGCCACCGCCGATCTGGCCCTGGCCAACGACCGCCTGAAGGGCAGCCAGGCGCAGCTGCGCGAACTGGAGCGCAATGCGACTCGCCTGTCCACCGGCGCCAGCGAAGGCGTGTCGTCCAACCAGCAGGCCGATGCAGCCAAGCAGCAACTGGCCGGTGTGCGCGCCGATGTCGACGTGGCCGGTGCGCAGGTCGACATGGCCCAGCACAAGTTGGAGCACGCGAAACTGAAACTGCAGCAGATGTCGCTGAGCGCGCCGGAAGCCGGCACCGTGGTCGGCCAGGTGCCGGGCCTCGGCGCCTTCGTGCAGGCTGGCAAGCCGGCGATCTCGCTGCTGCCGGCACGCCCGCTGCAGGTGCGTGCAGAACTGAGCGCCGCCTATGCCGATGCCGTGCAAGTGGGCATGAAGGCCACCGTCGTGCCGGACAGCGATGGCGCTGAAAACACCGGCTCACTGCCACCCGCGCGCGTGGTGCGCATCAGTCCGGTGTTCGCGCAGGCACGCTTGCCCGAAGACGCGGGGCGTGGCGTGGCCAAGGTGGTGGAGTGTGTGCTGGAGTTCGACGGCGAGGCCAAGGCGCGCTTCGGCCAGCATGTGCGGGTGGAGTTCCGGAAGTAGGCGCTGGCCTCAGTTCCCGAGCCAGCGTCGCAGGCGAGGCCAGAGCGAGGCCGGCACAACCACGAGCAGTGCCAGCAGCAGGATGGCGCTCATGCCGAGCAGCCAGTTCGAATGGACGTCGCTCACGGGGGATTGATGCATGGCAGCCAAGCCCCATAGGACGTTCCACCCCAGCCATGGAATGAGGCTGATCAGGATCCGCAGCCACAGGCGGCGGAACCGCCATGGCTGCACAGCCAGGCCCAGCGCTGTCATTTCCACGAGGACGATCAGCGCGAACGTGATCACCGAGCCGATGGGATAGGGCAGTGTCCCGGACTCGGTGTGACGCAGTTGCCAGTAGTCTGGCTTGAAGCCGGCATGGATGAGCGCGCAGACGAGCAGCAGCCACACAACCAGTGCGAACTGCCAGAAGCCTCTTGATGCTGCAGGGGGCTGGAAAGAGGATTTCATCTACTGGGTCAGGTAGCCCTGCCGCTTCCAGAAGTTCATCGCGAACACATCATCTCTCGCGAAGTACGGGGCTTCTCCGCTCAGCAGGTCAGCATTCGCACTGCGCATTTCCCTCGCGCCACGCTTGTAGATACGCAGTGCGCCTGCCAGTTCAGCCCCTCCAACGGGATCCAGTTGAGCCGGAGAGTCCTCCAGATCCTGGTCGGCCTTGTAGCGGATTCGGACGCGCTCACTGCCATCCATGCAGGTTTCAACGTCGAAGTAATAGCTCTCGATCACGCTCGTGCCGTCAGGCTGATTCAGTTCGCGAGACAGGCGAAGTGTAGGTTCCACTGGATCTGGTCCCTGCTCCTGTTGGCGAAATGCCGCATGACAGTGACCGATCCAGAATCCGCAACGGTCATCATCGTCATAGTTGTCGTAGGGCTGGCAGATCTCCAGCGCAAGAAGATCCTTGATCTCGCTCGCTGGAATGATCTCCGCGGTCCAATGGCGGCTGGACGCCCCTTCCTGCAGAAGTTGCCAGGCTTTTAGGACGAGTGAAACGTGAGCGGGCGGGATCTCATGCGCTTCCACTCGCGCCCATTCGCTCTGGTCGCTATTGACATCACTGCAGATGTAATTCCAGAGACCCCAGCCAGTCTCGGGCCTTCGTCCCTTGAGGCGATCAATTATTCCGACAGATGTCTCAACCCGCTCCATGACGAAGCGTGCGGCGATATTCCTTGATGGGTCTTCCATCTGCATGATGTAAGAGGGGGCGCCAGCATCCTCGATGTCCGCTCGTACTTGAAGTGAGAGGCCGTCACGATGGAAATCATAGCCGCAGATATTCATCGGAAGCATGTCTTCGGCGCAGATCCGCAGGAAGTTGTCTGGACTGATAGTGCCGTCGCCAAACAGATTCACTGTGCATAGCAGCGGGTCCGGCGCTGACAGGCCCTCCGCACGGATGACGCTCTTTCCGGCAGTGAGCCTTTCCAGCATGGCTCCCGCGTCCAATGACCAGAAGCTGTCCGGATCCTCGGATTCGCGTGACAGACAGTCGGGTTCGATGATCTGCTCAATTCCGTCGTCAGTGATGGCTTCGTCGTCCATCCGACGCACGCAGTGAACCGAGCCATCGAATTGCATGGAGTAGTCGGTTTGAATGAGAACCGCTGCCTCGGTGTTCCCAACGACGTGCAGTTCCCCATGGTTGTAGTCGCCCCAGAACAGCTCGCGGACCCGTAGGTTGCCGCCTACGCGGATTTCCTGTCCGCCGACGATGGCATTGGTTGTCGTCAGGTCGCCCGAGACAAGCAGTCCGCATGCGCCGTCGGTTTCAAGGCTGTGAACATGGCGTGTGATCTCTGCATTGCCGCGAACCAGAATGAAACGGATGTACGCACCAAGATCCTCTTCCCGCCACGGGGCCAGCGGGTCGTCGAGATCCAGTGTGTCCAGCTTGAGATCGCCATCAACTAGGAGAACCAACTCATCGGGATCACCCCAGACGTAGTGCTCTGGTGCGTATGTTGAGTCCTGCGGTACCTCAGCCTTTATGTCGGCGTATCGGACGACCTGAAAGGGGCACTCCGGAGAAAGGTGAGCAACGATTTCCTCAGGTGTCGGTACGGGCGGTTGTCGCATGACGGCGACGAGTTCGCCATGCGACGCTTCACGGAAAAGCTGGAACTCGACAAGCTGGGCCAGTATCGAGAAGTGCACGGGTGCCTCAACCACCTGCAATGAGTCCAGTTGCGCAATGCCTCCCAAACCGAGTGCAGGGAAGAATCCGTAGCAATGTCCAACACCCAACAGACCATGCTTCAGCACTGCTGCATCGAACATTGGATGGCCGTCGTGGCCGATCAAGTCCAACCTCTCGTCAGCGAGCCGGAAGACAGAAGTTGCGCCTCCGCCGATATCACCCGGCGAGAATCTGCCCTCCGTCAATCGCCTGCAGAGGATTGAGCCGCTCAAGAGATCGATCTGGCCCGGACCGTACTGTGCATGCACGAAGTAGATGGTGCCGAACGCAGAGTAAGCGTAGGCGAGTGTGTCCTCTGGAGCGAGATCCGGATCGTGCCGTAGCACCAGCTCCATCACCATTGCGAGATCCTGCGGATGGCAGAGCTGGATTCGGCCGCTTCTGAAGACTGATCGGCCGTGTCGGATCAGAAGGTCGTGAAGTGCTGCTGGCAGTGCATTCTCGAGTGCGTCTGCTTCTGCGTTGCTGAGGGGTCGAGAAATCAGGTGATTCGACTGCTGCATGGACGGTCCTGGATCGACAGGAGGTCATTGCGGGCGTGTAGATAGGAACGTTGCCGGCGCTGTAGACCTCGGGTCAGGTACTGTCCGTCACCGATCTACTGCGAGGCCATACAACTAGTCTGAAAACTGCGGAACGGGCGGATGTGCCTTCAGCGTTCGGGGCTGAACGTCATTGGCTACTTTGATCCAGCACTGTTGGCAGGCGACCGCCGAAGTCTTCGCCACGCACTCAGCAGCGACACCACGCACAGTGCCAGCAGCAGCCCCACGTCCAACAGCAGCAACCACAGCAGGTGCATTCCCTGCACCGGTGGTTGGTGCATCGCCGACAGCAGCCATGGTACCGACCAGGCCAGCAGCAGCACGAAGGCGATCAGCAGGCGCAGCCACAGTCGCCCCAGTTTCCAGGGCTGCACGATCAGTGCAGCAACCACCAGTTCGACGGTGCTCAGCAGCGCGAACACGATCACGGTGCTGGTCGGGTAGGGCAGTGTCACGATCACGGTGCTGGTCGGGTAGGGCAGTGTGCCGCCTTCCAGGTGGCGCAGCAGCCAGTAGTCCGGCGTGAAGCCGGCATTGACCAGTGCGGCGATCAGCGCCAACCAGGTCAGTGCGACCAGCAGCCAGAACAGGCGGATGTAGCGCTCAGGCATGAGGGGCGTCCGGTGCAGGAAGTGCTGTGCCGCGTGATGCAAAGCGCAGGGTGGCGAAGATCGCGGCCAGCGCCAGCAGGCCAGGCCCGACAGTGAAGTACAGCAGGCGCAGCGGGTGGTTGTGCATCAGCGTCCAGGTCGCGAACGTCAGCGGAACCGCCAGCACCAACAGTTTGGCGAACAGCGGCCGCAGCACCGCAATCAGTGGCTGGGCGCCGAGGAACATATGGAACAGATAGAACTGGGCGATGCCAAGGCTGATGTCGCGATGGGAGGTGAAGCCGAAATGGTCGCGATACCAGTTCATTCCCAGTGGAATCAGTGCCCAGTACAGCAGGGCCACCAGCAGATGCAGCAGCAGGGCGATCAACAGGGGCTTGCCGCGAAGGAACATGGGCGCACGGGGTTGGGCGGGGCAGCGTACCCCAGTGCGGACGCCCATGACCGCATCGTGTGAAGACTGTTGACGGCGTGAAGGAATTTGGACACAATAGCGCTCCTTCGACGCAGGTCGAACGGAATCTGCGGGAATAGCTCAGTTGGTAGAGCGCAACCTTGCCAAGGTTGAGGTCGCGAGTTCGAGTCTCGTTTCCCGCTCCAGATTCTACAGGGCCCCGGTAGGGGCCTTGTTTTTCTCCCGCCACGGCAAGGCGGGGCACGTTGGGCCACAAGGCTTTACGCGCAGTCAGAAAAGTGAAATCGCTGGTGTGTGTTCCGGATTTCCGGTACCATGGCGGCTTATGCGGGAATAGCTCAGTTGGTAGAGCGCAACCTTGCCAAGGTTGAGGTCGCGAGTTCGAGTCTCGTTTCCCGCTCCATGTTCCGACAGGCCCCATCATGGGGTTTTGTCTTGTCAGGGCTCCGTTCCTGGCGCGCAGTACGTTGGCCTCATGGCAGAGTGGCTATGCACCGGATTGCAAATCCGTTTACAGCGGTTCGATTCCGCTTGAGGCCTCCAATTGAAAAGCCCTGACTCCCGTCGGGGCTTTTTTGTTTGTCTGGATGCCAGCTAACCTGCGTCCGGATCGATATCCGCTACAGCCTGGCCAGCGCCTGCACCGTGGCCTGGGTCAGTGGCTGGGGCAGCGCATCCAGCGCGAACCAGCCCAGCCCTGTCTGCACACCCGGCTCCTGGATGGAGGCCTCGGCACCGGCAGGTGCCCGAGCCTCGAAGATCGGCGCAACCCAGTGCTGCGCAAGTGTCGGCTCGAAATGATCGGCCACGCACAGCAGGCGCAGCAGCGTCACTTCCAACGCCGTCTCCTCGCGAGTTTCGCGGACCACGGCAGCCTCCACCGTTTCCATCCAGTCGACTTTGCCGCCGGGCAGGCCCCAGTGCCCGCGCTCCGGATCGCGTCCGCGCTGGATCAGCAGGATGCGGCCGTCGGCATCACGGACGACGGCGCCGCATCCAACGCGGGGAATCTGAAGTTCAGTCATGGCAGAGAATGAAGAAGGAGCCGTCTTCATTCTTGCATGCACGCCGTATCAGGCGAACCCGCGCTAGGCTGGGCACCTGTGCATCAGCATCCTCACAGGTGTGTCGCATGCTTCTCCGGCAACTCAGCGCTGACGACGCCGATATTCTCTGGCAAGCACGGTTGCAGGCCCTTCGCGAGTCGCCCGCGGCGTTCCTGTCCACGCTGGCCGAGGCGCAGGATGACTCGGCGGACGTGATGCGCGCCCAGCTTGCCGATCCCGGCACGCGCTACTTCGGCACGTTCGTTGACGGCATGCTGGTGGGCTTCCTGCGTTACGTACGCCCGGTGCGGATGGCGCGACGGCATACGGCGGAAGTGCACAGTGTCCATGTGGGTGCTGGCCATCGAGGCCAGGGTGTCGCCCGTCAGCTTCTTCTTGCCGCGTTCGCGGCTGCGCGCGCGGAAGGCATCGAATCGCTCACTCTCACGGTACTGGCGGACAACGCCGCCGCGCGCGCGCTGTATGAATCGCTGGGTTTCACCGAATCCGGCGTCGAGCCGCGCGCGGTGAAGCGCGACGGCCGCTATGTGGACATGGTGTCGTACTGGATTTCAGTGACCAGTCACCGACCATCGCCGGCACCTTGAATCACCCGCTCTACGCCGGATCGTAGACCGGCGTCTGCGCGCGGAAGTTGCGCCCGACTGGTTCACCCACGCTCAGGTAGTGGCGGAACAGATAGATCAACGGTTTCCAGTGGGCGACATCGATGTGCTGGGTGCCAGCCACGGTGATCGCTTCGTGCGCATGCACGCAACGGATCCGTCCTTCGACGATCACGAAGCCCTGACCGTCATCCTCGCCGGGCGGGTGCATCGCCATCACGCTGACTTCCACCTGCAGCGGGCACTCGGCAATCGCCTCTGGTGCGACGTGCGTCGAGGCGACCGCACTGAAGCCCCCCAGCGCGAACTTGTCGCGGACGTGCACGTAGCCCATCGCCTGTTTGGCAGTGGGCACCGGGTGGCAGCCTGTCGCGCGCGCGATGGCCTCGACCTGTGCGGCCTGCGCGGAGGATGGGAAGTTCAGTACGCACTCGTTGCGCAGCTGCAGGTTGCGATAGCCCTGACCCTGCACGCCGAGGCCCAGCACTACCCGGTTGCCCAGGGCCCAGAACGAAGACAACGGACTGATGTTGCTGCTGCCGTCGTCGTTCAGCGTGGTCATCAGCAACACAGGCGTGCCCGGGTACAGGACCGAAGGGGTGATGCAGCGGCGGGGAATCGGAGCGGTTTTCACGGCAGGCCTTGCGCTATCGGGGTGGCCACTGTGCCTTGGCAGCGGGTGCCGACGCTTCGGCCTGCATCGAACTGTCGGCCTGCAACGGCGTGCCACAATGCGGGCATGGTCCACACCTCCGGTTCCCTTGTCAGCGTCGGTGCCCTGGTTGGCGACCAGGCGCGCGCATCCATGCTGCTGCAGTTGATGGATGGGCGTGCGTATACTGCGACGGAGCTGGCACGCGTGGCTGGGGTGACACCGCAGACGGCGAGCACGCATCTGCGCAGGCTGGTCGAGGGCGACCTGCTGGTCGCTGTCGCGCAGGGGCGCCATCGCTATCACCGGCTGGCCTCGCACGAAGTCGCCGACATGCTGGAGGGCATCCTGCGCGTTGCGCACCGCACGCCGTCCTGCACCGCTGAGGCATCACGCAGCATGCCGGCGTTGCGCCAGGCGCGTTCCTGCTACCGGCATCTGGCCGGTGTGCATGCGGTGGCGATCACCGACCGCTTGTTGCAGGCAGGGCACCTGGTCCCGCACCAGGCGCATTGGCGGGTGAGTGTGGAGGGCGCAGCGTTCCTGCAGGAGCTCGGCCAGCCGCTGGCTGAGCTGCTGCGGCTTCCCGTGACGGTCAAGCCTGCGCGCTACTGCCGAGGATGCCTGGACTGCACCGAGCGGCGCCCGCATCTGGCCGGGCTGGTCGGCGAGGCGATGCTGGACAGCTTCGTGAAGAACGATTGGCTTCGGCGGGTTGAGGGTCGACGCGAACTGCGCCTGACGCAGCCGGGGCGCGAAGCGCTGTGGACGCGGTTCGGCCTGGCGACATAAGGGCCCCTCCAGTCTCATTCGCCCACGACATGGCAAGGCGCTATGGTCGAGTTCCAAGTCTTAGGGAGCTGCAATGGCGAGCAAGGACATGAACGATCGCGGCACGCTGGCGGTATGCCGGCAATGAGCAAATCTTCTGTGGAAGTACGTTGGCTGACGTTCCGCCTGATGAACGGCCAGTCGATCGGACCGGATCGGCTGAAGGATGGATGGGTGATTGCTTCGGAGACCCGCCACTGTGGCGTGCGGCGTGAAGCCATCGAAGGCGCGGGCGTGGTCTACGCGCTGTATGCACCGGCCAACCTCGCCTCACCGCGGCGCGCGGAGATGCGCATGCGCGAATTCCTGATGAGCTCCGGCTACACCTTCACCATGGGTACGCTGGGCGGCTGACGCCGCCCTTTGGGGTCACGGGCGTACGGTCAGTGCCTGGCCGAGCATGCCGATCGGACCGCGCGCATCGTGCAGCACGGTGCTGGTCAAGCCGAGACCCTGGTGGCCAAACGACACCGACGTGTCGAAGCCCAGCCACTCGCCTTCGGGCATGCCGAACAGGTGCGCGGTCAGATCGAGGGTGGGGAAGGCGACCTCCTTCGGATCGGCGCGCACGGCCATGCCATTGGACAGATCGAACAGGGTGGCGGCACGGGCCAGCGGACTGACCGGCTCGCCGTCCAGCAGCGCGTGCTTCGCGCGCGCCCAGTAGGTGGCACGGCCGGGCCCCTGATCATGTCGGCGGATCTCCACGCTCTTGATGAAACCGCCTGGCCAGACCGTACCTGGGTCCCACGCGGGCATTGATTCCGGCGGAGCAATGCCGGTGATCGGCGTGCCGGCGATGGCCTGCGTATCGTTCGGGCGCATCAGCCATGCACGCACGCGCAGCGCGGGGCGATCGTCATGGCGCAGCGTGGCTTCGACCAGTTCGATGGTGCGACCACCGCGCAGCACCTGTACGTGGGCCTCCATCGCTTCGATCGGAATGGTGCCGAGGATGTCGTAGGACAGGCGCGCGATCAGAAAACCGTGCCCACGCGCTGCGGCGTCACGTTCCAGGTGGTGCGCCAGCAGCCCGATCGCAGGTGCGATGTGTTGTTCGCGGATGTTCCAGGCGCCGCCCGTGTGTTCGGTCGGCAGGTAGCGGGTGTCGCTCAGTCGTTCGAAGAAGGCCATCGTGTGCGTTGTGTCAGCAGGGAGGGGCGGCGGCAGATGCTGCGCGGGTCCCTGCATCGTAAGCGTTTGGCAGCGTGGCCGGCTGAGCCGGCTCCCGCAGGAGCCGGCCGGATGCCGGTCAGGAGGACTGGCAATCCATTTCGCGGCACATCTTGTACTGGGCCAGGCATTCTGCGGGTGTCTTGGCCAGTGGGCCTGAGGTTGCGCGCAGACAATACTCGTACTGCTGGCTGCAGAATTCACAGGGGCCTGCGGCGAAGGCCAGCCCGGTCACGGCCATGCCAAGGAACATCACGGTCTTCAAGGTCGTCTTGATCATCACGTCAGTCCTTTGTGTGCCCGTCAATGGGCCCGGCCACCATAGCAGTCCTTATGGCGCGCCCCTGATGCGCTGCGACACGTTGAGCTCAACGCTGGATTGCCTTCAAGGCATCGACAACCTGTGCTTCAGAGAAGCCACAATGCCCTTCGCCCACCGGCGGCAGCACGCGCGGCAATGGTCGCGCGCCGGCCTGTGCGGCCATCTGCGGATACACCGCCTGCATGTGCGGCACGATGGTGGGATCGTTGTTGTTGAACTGGACCACCAGCGGTCGCTTCAACGCGCCGCTCAGTGCCAGCTTCGCGCGGACATCGGCCTGTGCCGCAGGCACGGGAGCGATGCGCTGCACGCCTGCATTGAACGCGGCGTCGTCACCGAATCCGCTGTACACCACACCAAGGTTGCCGGCCGGCATGCCGCCGCTGCGCGTGGCCAGTTCATGCAGGACCAGCGTGTGCAGGCTGATTGTCCCGGCCAGTGCATCCGGAGCGACCTGCAGTCGCTTGGCGAGCACGTCGGCATGCTGGGGATTCCGTTGCAGCGCGCCGGCGATGCCCTGATAGAGCACTCCCTGCGGCAGCACGGCCGCTTCATGCGAAGCCAGTCCGGTGGCCGGCAGGCCTGCAGCGTTGGGGAAGAAGTAATCGAAGGCGACCAGCGTGGTCAGCAGATCTGCGGCGATCTGTTCGCCACTGAGATTGGCACCGCACAGCGAGACGCCACCGGTGTAGTGCTGCGGGAAGCGTTCGAGGCTGGCGAGTGTCACCGCGCCGCCCATCGAGAATCCGAGCAGCCAGGTGTGGCGCACGCGCTTGAGTTCGCCCAGCGCGTGCTGGCGCAGGCGCTCCATGTCGGTGATCGCATCGGCCACTGCCCAGCCCTGGCTGGCGTAGGCACTCTGCGCGACGGCGTAGCCTGCGGACAGCAGCGTTGCGGTGCTGTCATTGGCGGTCATCGGCGTAGTGCGTGGCACGCCCACCGGCTCGTAGCCGTGCGCCAGCATCACCAGGTCGCCGTTCCAGTCAGCCGGCACGTCCAGGCGCCAGGGTGCGCCCTGCAGCTCACCGCTGAGGGTGCGCGGCGCTGGCGGCGGTGCAGCCAGCGATGTCATCCAAGGCATCAGGCAGAGGGCAAGCGCGTATCCGGGCAAGGGTCGCATCGTGGTCATTCCATGCGGGAATGGCGCCGAGCATAGATCCCCGCAAAACCTTGCGCGCGCTGCACTGCCGCAGGGGATTGCCCGCCGGCCAGGCTGCGCTCTACGCTGGCGGCATGGTCCTGCACAGCACCGCGTCGATTATCCGCATTCCCCACGGGAAGGCGGGATAGCGCGCGGTCGCCACGGCCATGCAACCCGCCCGGGAAGGCGGGTTGCATGCGGCGCTCTCCCGGGTACTGGAATCCATCGAGGAGAACGCAGATGCATCATCTTTCATCGACCGACAATGCGCCGACCCTGCACCTGGTGTGCGGCAAGATCGGTGCCGGCAAATCCACCCTGTCGCAGCAGCTGGCGGCGCAGCCACGTCATGTGCTGATCAGCGAGGACGCCTGGCTGGCCGCGCTGTATCCCGACCAGATCCATTCCGTTGCCGATTACCTGCAGCACGCGGCCGCGCTGCGCGGAGCGCTGACGCGGCATGTATGCGCGATCCTGCAGGCCGGCGTTTCGGTCGTGCTCGACGTTCCGTTCAATACGCCGGCCGCCCGTGCATGGGGCCGCGAACTGTTCGAGTCGGCCGGTGTTGCCCACCAGCTGCATTTTCTCGATGTTGCCGACGCCATCTGCAAGGCGCGGCTGCATGCCCGCAACGCGCGCGGCGAGCACCCGTTCCAGGCCAGCGACGAAGCCTTCGAGCAGATCACCCGTCACTTCGTGGCACCTGCGCAGGAAGAGGGCTTCATGGTGATCCGTCATTCACAGGAGGCTTGAGGGCGCAGAGAGTGCGGCGTTCAGTCGACCATTTCGGTGGCGATTCCGATACGATCTGTCGCATTGAGCTCGCCTCGCTTGACCCGGAGTCCCGTCATGGTCGACCGTCTCGCCATACTGCTTGAACGTTTTGCGGTGACCGCCTCGGTATTCCATGCCGGTGCGCTGTGCGGCATCAACACGCTGGAGGGAGAAGACGAGGCGGGTCAGCTGCACCTGGTGCGGCGCGGGCCGGTGCAGGTCAGCCACGGGCAGCAGACCGTGCAGGTCGAAGTGCCGAGCCTGCTGCTGTATCCGCGGCCGATGCCGCATCGCTTCAGCACCGACCCGCAGCAGGGCGCCGACATGGCCTGCGCCAACCTGCATTTCGAGGGCGGCCGGCTCAATCCGATCAGCGCCGCGCTGCCTGATTTCATCTGCCTGCCGCTGGCCGATCTGTATGGCGGCAACGCGGCGCTGGAACTGCTGTTCGAAGAAGCGTTCGAGCAGCGTTGCGGGCGGGCGGCGATGGTCAACCGGCTGTTCGAGGTGGTGATGATCCAGGTGCTGCGCCAGCTGATGGAAGGCGGCGAGATGCGTGGCGGCCTGTTCGCCGGGCTGGGTCATCCGCGGCTGCGGTTGGCGCTGGTGGCGATGCATGAAGCGCCGGCGCAGGCGTGGACGCTGGAGGACCTGGCCGAAGTGGCCGGCATGTCACGCAGCGTGTTCGCCGCCAGCTTCCGCGAGGCGATGGGCACCACGCCGGGCCAGTACCTGCAGGGCTGGCGGGTGGGGTTGGCGCAGCAGGCACTGCGCCAAGGCAGACCGCTGAAGCGGATTGCCGATGATGTGGGCTATGGCAGCGAAGCGGCGCTGTCGCGCGCGTTCAAGGCGCACACCGGGCAGTCGCCGCGGGAATGGCGGGGACAGGCCCGTGCCAGTGCGGCCTGAGCGTCAGCCGAGCACCAGCCGGGCCAGCTTCATCCCACCGAACAGGCCGGCCAGGCCCAGTGCCACCGAGCCGCCGGCATACAGTGCCGCCAGCCCATGCTGGCCACGCTGCAGCAGCAGGCCGATCTCCAGCGCATAGGTGGAAAACGTGGTGTAGCCGCCGAGGATGCCGGTGGCCAGCAGCAGGCGCAGCTGCGGCGAGGCGCCATTGCGCATCGCGAAGACCTCGACCACCACGCCCATCAGCAGGGCGCCGCTGACGTTGATCAGGAAGGTCGACCAGGGCCAGGGACTGCCGACGGCCACCCGCGCGCCGATCAGGTTGCAGGCATGGCGCAGGCAGGCACCGATGCCGCCTCCGACGAAGACCAGGAAATAATTGTTCAGTGTTTGCATGGCGTGCCTCGAATGCGGGTTCGCAGGGTCAATGGCGAACGCCGAGGGCAGGCACGACCTGCCGTCGACGAACACCGGGTTCGTCCTGGCAGGAGCCATCAGCCTTCTCAGGCGGTTATCGGGGGAGCCCCATCCCCATCGCGGTCCATGCTACCAGCGGCGGTGCATTCACGTCATCGAGGTCGTCAGCACGCGGGCGACCTTGCTGCGGCTGAAGCCATCCATCAGCAGTTCGAACGCGAGCAGATCCAACGCTGCATGGCGGCGATGGTCGATCTCCAGCCCGTTCTCGGCCACCAGGTGACTGACCAGCTCGTAGGCGTCCTGCCAGACATCCAGATGGGCCTGGCTGGGGATGTAGGCACTGCCAGGCTCACCGACGCCGAGCCCGCTGACCCCGTACAGCAGCTCGCGTGCGTCCAGCTTGGCCGCATCGGCGATGCGGAACAGCTGTTCGGCTTTCACGTGCGAGGCGCTCACGTGGTCGTTGAGCCAGTTGCTGATGGTTGCTGTCGTTGATTTGGCGGCGCGTGCCAGATCGGCCGGGCGTGGGTGCCCGGCTTTCTTCATGGCTGCCGCGAGTCGTTGGCCGAGAGTATTCATCTATGCAAGCCAGCTTAACGCGTGGATTGCGAAGAAGCCTTGTCGCAAGAATCAGTCTGGTTAACAGAAGGACCGACCGTGACCGAATTCTGGAGCAAGCGGCAGGTGCGCACCCGGCTGGGATTCCAGACCGATGCCGAACTGGCCCGCTTCTTTGGCATCAGCCGTTCCGCAGTGTCGCAATGGCCGAAGGATTTCCCGATTCCGGCCCTGCGGCAGTACATCCTGCATCAGCGCTATCCGAACCTGTTCCCCACGACAGAAGCGTCGGCGGGCGAATCCATCTGACTTGCGCCGCCTTTTGTCGCATTTAGCACGCTAAGCGCAATTTGCTAAGTATGCTTAGCAAAATAGGCAAGATCGATCGATCTGAGGGTCACAATCGGCGCCATCTACTGGAGTCATCGGTCCATGGTTCCCGCGGCCTGTCGGCTTCACCCCATCCGGGGGCCCCGGGGTCCCGTATGTAGTTTCGTGAACGATTAATAATTTCAATCGCTAAAGTCGCCGCATGTAATTGACCTGTCGTGAAATCTATGACTAATTGGAGTCAACCAAGCGTGAAGCCTGGGAGTCTTTCAGTAGCACGCAAGTGAGTCGGTAGACCGTCAACAATGCAGAACAAGTCCAACGGAGGTCGTATGGAATACGGCATGCATGGCTTGGCTGAACGGGTACGCCGCGAACTGGAAGCCAGTTACCACAAACACGGATGCGGTCCGGCGTTCTGGGATACCTACCAGCAGGTGCTGGACCGTCTGGTCCCGCAGGGGACCGAGCGTACCGAAGTCACCAATGAAATGGCGCTGATCATCGAACAGCTGGGCATCGTCCGGCGTGCGCAGCTTGTGCCGCCGCACGCCAGCGGGTCGCGTTGATTCAGAGCAGGCGCCAGGCGCCGCAGGCAAGCAGCGCCAGCAGCAAGGACAGCAGGGCCAACGTCCGGGGTCGCCACAGGCGCTTCGGTTGTCCGGCCATTGCCTGCGGACTGCAGTAGCGCACCAGCGCCGGACCGAAACCGGCCCGGTGCTGCTGTTGTGCGCAGGCCTCCAGGCAGGCACCGCAGGCCAGGCAATCGGCTTGCGGTCCCTGTCGGATGTCCAGTTGCATCGGGCAGGCAATGACGCAGGCCGCGCAATCGGTGCAATCACCCAGACGGTCGGCGCTGAAGGTCGGCATCGGTCCAGCCAGCAGCGGATGCGCGGCGCGGAATACGTAGTCCTGCGCAGTGGTCGGGTCGAGCAGGCCGCGGCCACGGCCCAGCACCCCGCCGAGCCCGGATGGACGTGGCCCGCGCGGCTCACCGCGACGGGCGTCGTACAGCATGCGCGGCGTATGCGGATCGGTCAGCAGTGGTTGCATGCGTGCGAACGGGCACAGCGAACGGCAGACCTGCTCGCGCAGGAAACCGGCGTTTCCCCAGGTGGCAGCGGCATAGAACAGTACCCAGAACGTTTCCCAGCCGCTCCAGCCAGCGTTTGGCGCGGCGGCCAGCAAGCCGGTGATCGGGCTGAACAGGCCGACGAAGGTAATGCCGGTCCACACTGACAGCAGTCCCCAGGCAAGCTGGGTGACCGGGCGTACAGCAGGTGCCGGCAGCATGCGGGCCGCGCTGCGGGCGATCCAGTCGAAGGCGCGCCGCCACAGCGTCTGCGGGCAGGCATGGCCGCACCAGATGCGTCCGGCGAGGTGGGTAAGCAGCGCCAGGCCGACGGCCAGTACCGCCAGCAGGCCGATCAGTACGCCGACGTCGCCGGGCCACAGGGTCCAGCCGAACAGGTCGAATCGCCGCGCGTTGATGTCCAGAAGCAGCGCCTGGCGGCCCTCCCAGCGCAGCCACGGCAGTGCGTAGAACAGCGCCAGCAGGGCGGCGCTGAGCGTGCCGCGCCAGTGCCAGGGACGGGGAGTCCGGGTACATGACGTGCTCATCCCAGCGGCAGCTCGTCGTCGTCATCGCTCGGCATGGGCCGCTGCAGGTACCAGGTGACCGCGCTGGACAGTGCCGTCACCGACCAGAACATGAAGAATCCCGCCGTGTAACCCAGTTCGCGGCTGATTGCGATGCCCGGGAAACTGATGGCCTGCAGGCGCAATGGATCGACGAAGGCGAAGAACACCACGCTGGCCACGCCGGCGGCGATGAAGCTGGGCCAGAGGATGGCGCCCCACTGCTGGATCAGCCGCTGGCGGCGGTTGGGAGAAGGTCTGTTCATGCTGTCCCGGATCGAAAAGTGGGCGGCGCGTATACTTCGCCAGGGTCGGCGCCGCATCCGCAGGGCATGCTTCCTGCAAGCGTGCCAGCCTAGGCGCAGCGGACTGCGCCGACATTGATCTGGATCAACGGTGGTGATGGCCGGCTGCGGCACACTGCCGGCACGCTTTGGGTACCCCGATGAACGCAACACCGCCGCCTGTCCTCCCCGTCGCCTCGCCCGAGTTGTGCACCGAGCAGGAAGTGACCCGCCTGGTTCACGACTTCTATGCGCGCGTGCGCGAGGAAGAGCGGCTGGGGCCGGTGTTCGGCGCGCACGTCCACGATTGGCCCGAGCACCTGGCGCAGCTGGTCGACTTCTGGTCGGCGATGCTGCGCGGCACCCGCCGGTTCAAGGGCTCGCCGATGTCCAAGCACATGGCCATCGAGCTGGACAAGGACCTGTTCGACCGCTGGCTGGTGCTGTTCCGGATCACCACCGCCGAATGCAACAACCCGCCGATGCAGGAGCTGGCCAACGACGTGGCCGCGCGCATCGGTGACACCTTCTGGAAGCGCTACCAGATGCTGCGCTGGCCACAGGTCGGCCTGCCGGTGCTGGGCATCCCTGCCAAGGATTGATCTGGGTCAAGGCGGCGCAGGCCGCCCGGCGCGATGCTGGCGGCATGGACACGTTCTCTCCCGCCGCTGGTGGCCTGGCCTGGACCTTCGACCCCGATCTTCTGCGTCGGCACGACCGGCCGGGCCCGCGCTACACCTCGTACCCGACCGCGCCGCATTTCCATGATGGCTTCGACGCGCCGGCACTGCGCCAGGCGATCGCCGACAGCAACCAGCTGGCCCGTGCGCTGTCGCTGTACGTGCATGTGCCGTTCTGTTCCAGCCCCTGCTTCTACTGCGGCTGCAACCGGGTGATCACCCGTGATCGCGGTCGTGGCCACAGCTACGTCTCACGCGTGCTGGCCGAGGCCGACCTGCTGGCGCCGCAGTTCGATGACGGCCGCGAGGTGATCCAGCTGCACCTGGGTGGTGGTACGCCGAACTTCCTCGATGCCGAAGCGATGACCACGCTGGTGGAAGGGTTGCGCCGGCGCTTCGATTTCAGTGATTCGCCGCAGCGCGATTTCTCGATCGAACTCGATCCGCGCTTCATCGACACCCGCGACGTCGCCATGCTGGCGCGGCTGGGCTTCAACCGGGCCAGCCTGGGCGTGCAGGATTTCGATCCGCAGGTGCAGGAATCGATCAACCGCGTGCAGGGCGTGCAGCAGACGCTGGACATCCTGCGCGCCTGCCGCGACAGCGGCATGCGTTCGGTCAACGTCGATCTGATCTATGGGTTGCCGGGACAGAGCCTGGAAGGCTTCGGTCGCACCCTCGAGCTGGTGCTGGCGCTGCGCCCGGACCGCCTGGCGGTCTACGGCTACGCGCATCTGCCGCATCTGTTCCGCGCACAGAAGCAGATCGACGAAAGCTGTTTGCCGTCGCCGGAAGACAAGCTGGCGCTGCTGGGCCTGGCGGTGGAGAAGCTCTCCGCGGCGGGCTACCAGTACATCGGCATGGATCACTTTGCGTTGCCGGAAGAGGATCTGTCGCGCGCACAACGCGCAGGCCAGCTGCATCGCAACTTCATGGGCTATACCACCCACGCCGATACCGATCTGCTTGGCCTGGGCGTGAGTGCGATCAGCCACATCGGTGCCACCTACAGCCAGAATCCGCGCGACCTGCCGTCGTGGGAGGATGCGGTGGACCAGGGCCAGCTGCCGGTCTGGCGCGGCGTGGCACTGAGTGCCGACGACCAGCTGCGCGCGGAACTGATCCAGCAGCTGATGTGCCAGGGCGAAGTGGATGGCACGGTGCTGGGCCAGCGTCACGGCGTGGATTTCGAGCAGTACTTTGCCGAGGACCTGCGTTCGGTACAGCGGCTGCAGGAAGACGGCCTGGCCGAATACCGCGATGGCGTGGTGCGCGCCAGTGAACCCGGGCGACCGCTGCTGCGGCTGCTGGCGATGTGCTTTGACCCGTATCTGCGTGCCGCGCACGAGCAACCACGTTATTCGCGGGCGATCTGAAAGCGGGACGTGCTGCGTGCGTGTGGTGCCCGGAGCCGGAATCGAACCGGCATGACCTTGCGGTCGGCGGATTTTAAGTCCGATGCGTCTACCAGTTTCGCCATCCGGGCCTGCAGCGCGGCGCCGATTGTAGCCCACCTGCGGTTCCGCAACCGGATTGCATCATGGCCGCGGCGTGCTTAACTGTCGATCGCATTCATGTCATAGTCCCTGCCATCGTTCCCAGGGGGGGAGCCACCTGATGTCGCTGCACGCGATTGCCTATGCCAGTGAGGCCCGCGCCGATCTGCAGACAACCGATCTTGACCGCCTGCTGGCCGACGCCACGGCATTCAATCGTGTAGCCGGTGTCACCGGTGTGCTGATGTTCGACGGAGCGCGCTTCCTGCAGTATCTCGAGGGCCCGGAGGACGGCATCGATTCGGTGTTCCAGCGCATCCTCAATGCGCGCAGCCACGGGCAGCTGAAAGTGTTGTGCCGTGCCCCCGTGGTGCAGCGCGCATTTCCGCGCTGGTCGATGGGCACGCGGCGGATCGAACCGGAGCTGCTGGCACAGATCGTCGACGCCGCGTGGCCCGGCTTCCTGCTTGGCAGCGGTGGATTCGAGCGCCTGCTGCAGGCCTGGACCGGCGCAGACGGCGAACTGGAACCGGCCGCGGTGGCGTTGGGGTCCTGAGCCCGCCTTGGCGGCAGGGCGCCGGGGCCGGTAGGCTGTACCCTTTCTGGCGCAGGTTTTCCGGAGTGGTGCAGCAGATGAGTGTGTTGGCCGAGGCCATGGCAGCGTATGTGCGATCGCATCCGTTGCGCGGGATGTGCCGATGAGTGCGCCGGTAGCGGCGGCCAGCGCACCTCGGTTTGCGGTGATCGGCCTGGGCTACGTCGGCCTGCCGTTGGCGGTGGCGTTTGGCCGGCAGTGGCCGACGTTGGGTTTCGATATCGATGCCGGTCGCATCGCCGAGCTGCGCAACGGCCAGGACCACACGCTGGAAATGGAATCCGACGAACTGGCCAGTGCGCAGCTGCTGCAGTACGGCAGCGATCCGGCACTGCTCGATGCCTGCAACGTCTACATCGTCACCGTGCCGACCCCGATCGATGCTTACGAGCAGCCCGACCTGGAGCCCCTGCGTTCGGCGACACGGCTGATTGCCAGTCATCTTCGCGCCGGCGACCTGGTGATCTACGAGTCCACGGTCTACCCCGGTACCACCGAGGAAGTGTGCGTGCCGCTGCTGGAGCAGGGTTCGGGCCTGCGCTTCAACGAAGACTTCTATTGCGGCTACAGCCCGGAACGGGTCAGCCCCGGCGACCGCCAGCGGCGCCTGGCCGACATCCGCAAGATCACTTCCGGCTCGACAGCGGAAGTTGCTGCGGTGATTGATGGTCTGTACCAGCGCATCATCGCTGCCGGTACCTTCCCGGCACCGTCGATGCGGGTGGCCGAAGCGGCCAAGGTGGTCGAGAACATCCAGCGCGACGTCAACATTGCGCTGGTCAACGAGCTGGCCCTGATCTTCGACAGGCTGGGCATCGATACCCAGGACGTACTGGACGCCGCCGGCAGCAAGTGGAATTTCCTGCCGTTCCGGCCGGGGCTGGTCGGCGGCCATTGCATCGGCGTGGACCCGTACTATCTCCTGCACAAGTCCGAGAGCGTGGGCTATCACCCGGACCTGATCCACACCGCACGGCAGGTCAACAACCGCGTCGGCGAGCACGTGGCGGCGCGGGTGCTGGCGATGCTGGCCGAGCGTGGCCGTGCGCCGGCGGACGCACGCATCCTGGTGCTGGGCGTGACCTTCAAGGAGGATTGCCCGGACCTGCGCAACAGCCGCGCGCTGGAGCTGGCGCAACGCCTGCGCGATGCCGGTGCGCAGGTGGAGGTCAGCGACCCCTGGGTCGGCCCGGCGGCGTTGACCGGCGAGGGCCTGGATTGGCTGGCCGATCCCGGGGCGGGGTGTTATGACGCGGTGGTGCTGGCGGTGGCCCACGCCCGTTTCAAGGCGATGGATGAATCCGCAATCCGGGGGCTGCTGGCGCCGGGAGGCCTGGTCTACGACGTGAAATCGGCCTGGCCGCGCAACGTGGTTGACGATCGCTTGTAAGCCTTGGCAGCGGGCGGCGCGGTAGACTCGGGGGCAGTTGCAACCGAGGAAAGCCATGCACCGGTATATCGTCTACCTGCTCGCCATCCTGATGTTCCCGATATGCCTGTGGCTGGCCACGATCTGGCCGGCCTGGTATTGGGGCGTCGGCCTGACTGCCGCGATGGTGGCGCTGGGGACCTGGGACCTGCTGCAGAAGCGCAGCACGCTGCGCCGCAACTATCCGGTGATGGCGCACTTCCGCTACGGGCTGGAATCGATCGGCCCGGAGATCCGCCAGTACTTCGTGCAGAGCGACCTGGAAGACGTGCCGTTCTCGCGCCAGCAGCGTGCACTGATCTACCAGCGCGCCAAGAACGAGATGGACACGGTGCCGTTCGGCACCCTGCGCAGCACCTATGCGGTGGATTACGAGTGGATCAACCATTCGCTGGCACCGACCGCCATCGCCAGGCATGACTTCCGTGTGTTGATCGGCCCGAACTGTGCCAAGCCTTATTCGGCCAGCGTGTTCAACATCTCGGCGATGAGCTTCGGTTCGCTGTCGGCCAATGCCATCCGCGCGCTGAACGAAGGCGCACGCCGCGGTGGCTTCTATCACGACACCGGCGAAGGTTCGATCTCGCCCTACCACCGCGAGATGGGCGGCGACCTGGTGTGGGAGATCGGCTCGGGCTACTTCGGTTGCCGTGACGAGAAGGGCGGTTTCAGCGAGGAACGCTTCGTTGCCAATGCCACCCATGATCAGGTCAAGATGATCGAGATCAAGCTGTCGCAGGGCGCCAAGCCCGGCCACGGTGGCGTGCTGCCGGCGCCAAAGGTGACCGCCGAGATCTCGGTGACGCGTGGCGTGCCGATGGGTGTGGACTGCGTGTCACCGTCGCGTCACTCGGCGTTCTCGACGCCGGTCGAGCTGCTGCAGTTCGTTGCACGCCTGCGCGAGCTGTCCGGTGGCAAGCCGGTCGGTTTCAAGCTGGCCATCGGCCACCCGTGGGAGTGGTTCGGCATTGCCAAGGCGATGCAGGAAACCGGGCTGCTACCGGACTTCATCGTGGTCGACGGCGCCGAGGGTGGCACGGGGGCGGCACCGGCGGAGTTCGTCGACCATGTCGGCGTGCCGATGCACGAAGCGCTGTTGTTGGTGCACAACACCCTGGTCGGCCTGGATCTGCGCGATCGCATCCGCATCGGTGCGGCCGGCAAGATCACCAGCGCGTTCGACATCGCGCGGACCATCGCGCTGGGGGCTGACTGGTGCAATGCCGGCCGAGGCTTCATGTTCGCGCTGGGCTGCATCCAATCACTGAGCTGCCATACCGACAAGTGCCCGACCGGCATCGCGACCCAGGACCCGGCACGCTGGAAGCATCTGGATGCACCGGACAAGGCCACCCGTGTGTACAGTTACCACGAGCACACGCTGCACGCCCTGAAGGAGCTGCTGTGTGCGGCGGGCCTGAACGATCCGGCCGAGCTGGGGCCGGAGCACATCCTGCGCCGCGTCTCACCGGTGGAAATCCGTTCGCTGGCCTCGCTGTACCGCTACCTGGATCCAGGCGAACTGCTGCACAAGGTGCCCGACCATGCGGTGTTCCATGCGTTCTGGGCCGATGCACGCAGCGACTCGTTCCAGCCGCCGCCGAAGATCCAGGCGCTGCGCGCCAGCAAGTCGCGGTAACCGTTGCTGTAGCGTCGAGCCCTGCTCGATTGCCTTTCGATCAGGCGTCGAGATTAACGATTCTGTAGAGTCGAGTCTTGCTCGACTGCCTTTCAATCAGGCATCGCGCTGTTGGAACGAAGAACAGCCGAGCATGGGCTCGGCTCTACAAGGAGGCGTCATGCAGTTCAGGACCGGCACCATGGATGATGTGGCCAGGCTGTGGGCCCTGCGCACGCGCTGTGTGCGCGAGACCTGCAGCAGCCATTACCCTCCCGAGGTCATCGCGCCCTGGTCTGCCTCGCCGCCACCGTCGCAGTACGCGCGGCTGTTGTCGCAGGGGGGCTGCGTGGTGGCCGAGGACGGGCAGGGTGTCCTGCTCGGGTTCGGCGTGTTTGATACCGATGCCAACGAGGTTGATGCGTTGTTCGTCGATCCGGATCGCGGCGGTAAGGGCATCGGCCAGGCGCTGATGCAGCGCCTGCTGGCGATGGCCGATCGTGATCGTGAGGTAGTGCTGTCGGCCTCGCTCAACGCCGTGCCGTTCTATCAACGGCACGGGTTCATCAGCGTGCGCGAAGAGACCTATCCGCATCCCAGTGGCGTGGCGCTGGCCTCGGTGAGCATGCGCCGGCCGTGGTGATGTAGCGTCGGGCTTGCTCGATGTTTTTTGTAGAGTCGAGCCATGCTCGACTGCTCTATCGCCTGAATCAAAAGCAGTCGAGCATGGCTCGACTCTACAACGCAGGTGTCAACGCGCCGCCAGCCACCCGATCACGCCTTCCGCAGCACGCAGGCCACTGGCGTAGCACGCGGTCAGCAGGTAGCCACCTGTCGGCGCCTCCCAGTCCAGCATCTCGCCGGCACAGAACACGCCGGGCACTGCCCGCAGCATCAGGCCATCATCCAGCGCATCCAGGCGCACGCCACCGGCGGTGCTGATCACCTCGGCCATCGGCCGGGGGCGCAGCAGGCGCAGGGGCAGGCGCTTGAGCGTAGCTGCCACGGCAGGCAGGTCGTTGCCCGCTTCCTTGCCCAGCATCTCGAACACCAGTGCGGCTTTCACTGCATCCAGGCCGGCCTGGCGGCGCAGGTGCTCGCCGAAACTGCGACCCTTGCGCGGGCGTGACAGGTCGGCCAGCAGGCGTGCTTCATCGCGGCCCGGTACCAGGTCCAGCCACAGCATCGCGTGGCCATCGCGGTTGATGGTCTCGCGCAGGTCTGCGGCCAATGCATAGATCAGGCTGCCTTCGATGCCGTACTCGCTGGCCACGCACTCGCCCTGCAGCGACTGCGGTTGTCCCGCCAGGTCCAGCCAGTGCGCGACCACCGGCTTCAACGGTGCGCCGGCATTGCGCTCGGCGAAGAACGGCGTCCAGTCCACGTCGAAACCGCAGTTGGCCGACTGCAGCGGTGCGATATCCACGCCACGTGCCTGCAGTGGCGAGACCCAGGCGCCGTCGCTGCCCAGCTGCGGCCAGCTGCCGCCGCCCATGGCCAGCACGGTAGCATCGGCATGCACTTCAACGGCGCCGTCTTCGGTTTCAAATCGCAGGGCGCCGTCGTCGCTCCATCCGATCCAGCGGTGGTTGGCGTGCAGGCGCACACCCTGTTCTTTCAGGCGGCGCACCCAGCCGCGCAGCAGTGGGGCTGCCTTGCGGTCGACCGGGAACACGCGGCCGGAGCTGCCCACATAGGTCTCCACGCCAAAGCCGGCAGCCCAGTCGCGTAGCGCCTGCGCGTCGAAGCCGTCCAGCCAGCGTCCCACGGCAGAGGCCTGCTCGCGGTAGCGGCTGTCGAACAGCGGCCGCGGATCGGAATGGGTGAGGTTGAGCCCGCCCTTGCCGGCGATCAGGAACTTGCGGCCGGGCGAACCCTTGGCCTCGTACAGGTCCACGTCCATCCCAGCGGCGCGCAGGCGCTCGGCGGCGAACAGGCCGGCCGGGCCGCCGCCGATGACGGCGACCCGCAGAGACGTTGCGGTATTACGGTTTGACATCGAGCAGCTCGACATCGAAGACCAGCGACGAGCCGGCTGGGATCGGGCCAACCCGGCGGTCGCCGTAGCCGTAGTCCGGCGGGATCATCAGCGTGCGCTTGCCGCCGACCTTCATGCCGGCCACGCCCTCATCCCAGCCGCGGATGACCTGGCCGGCGCCGAGCGCAAAGGTGAACGGTTCGCCACGGCTGACCGAGCTGTCGAAGGTCTTGCCGTGCTTGGTTTCGGTGCGGTTGTCGTAGATCCAGCCGGTGTAGTGCACGGTCACCTTGTTGCCGGCAACGGCTTCGGCGCCGGTACCCGGGACGGTATCGATGCGCTCGAAGGTGGTCAGGGTGCCACCCGGCGGCGGGCCGGACGGTTCGGTCGAGCAGCCAACGGCGGCGAGGGACAGCAGCAGGGGAAGCAGCAGGCGGCGCATCGGGCGTCTCCGGAAGGGCGCAGGGCGAGGGCGGCAAGGGTAGCGCATCGGCGCCGGGTATCATGGGGCCATGGCAAAACTCCTGCTCAATCTGCGCAATGTCGGCGACGACGAATACGCCGATGTCTGCACGCTGCTCGACCAGCACGGCATCGCCTGGTATCGCACCGAACCCAGCCCCTGGGGCATTTCCAACGGCGGCCTGTGGCTGCGCGAGGACGCCGATCATCCGCGTGCAAAGGCGCTGATGGCCGAGTACCAGGCCGAACGCGGGCCGCGCATCCGTGCCGAGCGCGAGCAGGCGTTGCGCGAGGGGACGGCGGAGACCTTCGGCAGCCTGTTCCGGCGCCGGCCGGTATATGTGGTGCTGGTGCTGCTGGCGATGGCCGGTGCGGCGGCGCTGGTGCTGCTGCCGTTCGTGCTGTTGCGGGGGTAATGGGGCTTCTGGCCGGGTTGCACCCGGCACCCGCGGTAGTGCCGGCCGCTGGCCGGCAACAGCAACAGCAAGAGCAACAGCAACAGCAACAGCAACAGCTGGCATTCCGTGGGATGGCGTGGCGGTGTGGGCAGGCGGGGGACGGCAAAAACTGCTCCTGCGTGCCTCGTAGAGCGCCATCCATGGCGCTCTGCGCCCCCGCCTGCCCACACCGCCACGCCTCTGACAGGTTCATGAACTCTGTAGATCCACGCCATGCGTGGATGAACGTGAAAATCTGACCCTGGAGTGGTCTGGCGCTAAAATGGCGGGATGATCGCCAATACCGCTGCCTACCATTTCGCCGTCATCGACGCCCCCCAGGCCCTGTGCGACCAGCTGCTGGCGCGTGCCGAGGCGGCGCAGCTGCGCGGCACGATCCTGGTGGCGGGCGAGGGGTTGAACCTGTTCCTGGCCGGTGCGCCGGAGGCGGTCGAAAGTTTCTATGCGGCGCTGCATGCCGATGCGCGCTTTGCCGATATGCGGGTCAAGACCAGCCTGAGCGAGCATCAGCCGTTCGCGCGGCTGAAGGCCAAGGTGAAGGACGAGATCATCAGCTTCCGCCGTGATGACGGCCAGCCGCTGGAGTATCCGCGTGCACCGGCGGTCGATCCGGCTACCGTGCAGCGCTGGTTGCGGCAGGGGCATGATGACGCCGGCAAGCCGGTGGTGATGCTCGATACCCGCAACCTGCAGGAAGTGGAGTACGGCACCTTCAAGGATGCGCTGGTGCTGCCGATTCACAAGTTCACCGACCTGCCCGAGGCGCTGGCGCCGCACCGTGAGGCGCTGAAAGACAGCACCGTGGTCAGTTTCTGCACCGGCGGCATCCGCTGCGAGAAGGCCGCGCTGTGGATGGTCAACGACGGCATGGACAACGTGCTGCAGCTCGATGGCGGTATCCTCGGCTACTTCGAGGAGGTGGGCGGCGAAGGTTACGAAGGCCGCTGCTTCGTGTTCGACGAGCGCGTGGCGCTGGATGCCGAGCTGAAGCCGATGGTCGACCAGCCGCTGCCGGAGCCGCGCCCCAGCGCGTTCTAAGCCGGGACGTCGATTCCCCGGTAGAGCCGGCCGCTGGCCGGCTGCCGGGGCAGGTTGCCTGCCGGCCAGCGGCCGGCACTACCGGATCAGCGCGGTCAGCCCTGAACCCGTCCCACGGGAATCAGCATCCCGCCACCGTCACTGGCCGCCGCGCCCGACCGACCCCATTCATGGGGGATCCTGTGACGGAAAACTGCTGATGATCCCGTTGTCGATCCTTGACCTGGCCCCGGTCTGCGAGGGCAGTGACACCACCGCTGCCTTCGCCAACATGCTGGAACTGGCCCAGCACGCCGATGCGCTGGGCTACCGCCGCTACTGGCTGGCCGAACACCACAACATGCCTGGCATCGCCAGCGCGGCCACCGCCGTGCTGATCGGTCACGTGGCGGGTGGCACAAAGCGCATCCGCGTCGGTGCCGGCGGCATCATGCTGCCCAACCATGCGCCGCTGCAGGTGGCCGAGCAGTTCGGCACGCTCGCCTCGCTGTATCCGGACCGCATCGACCTCGGCCTGGGCCGTGCGCCGGGCACCGATCAGCCGACCGCGCGTGCACTGCGCCGCTATTTCGACAGCGCCGACCAGTTCCCGCAGGACGTGCGCGAGCTGCTGCATTACTTCGAACCGGTACAGCCCGGGCAGGCGGTGCAGGCGGTTCCGGGTGGTGGCCTGCGGGTGCCGACCTGGATCCTCGGTTCCAGCCTGTTCGGTGCGCGCATGGCCGCGTCGATGGGCCTGCCATACGCGTTCGCCTCGCACTTCGCACCGGACGTGATGGACGAAGCGCTGGCGGTGTACCGCCGCGAATTCCGCCCCTCGGCCACGCTGAAGCAGCCGCACGCGATGCTGGCCCTGAACGTCGTTGCCAGCGACAGCGAAGCCGAATCGCGGCGCCTGTTCACCAGCCAGCAGCAGAGTTTCGTGAACCTGCGTCGTGGCCGACCGGGCAAGATTCCGGCACCCATCGACGACATCGAGTCCTTCTGGGAGCCGCACGAAAAAGTGGGCGTGGAGCGGGCACTGGCCTGCACCGTGCTGGGAGATCCGCAGCAGGTGGCGGAAGGCATCGCCGCGTTTGTCGAGCGCCACAAGCCGGACGAGCTGATGCTCACCGCCAACCTGTATGACCACCGTGCGCGCCTGCGCTCGTTCGAACTGGCGATGCAGGCCTGGCACGCCCGCCACGCGGGCTGAACAATTGCGTCACGGCCCATTGCGGCCGAACCGCGTCTGATGGGGGCTCATATCGAAGGAGCCCCCACATGGCCGACACCCGCGCCGAACACATTGCCCAGCTGGCAGAACTGATCAAGGACGTGGAGGTGGCGATGTTCACCACCACCGGCGTCGACGGCCGCCTCTACAGCCGGCCGCTGGCCACCCAGCAGGTCACCTTCGACGGTGATCTGTGGTTCGTCATCACTGCCGACAGCCCGAAGGTGGCCGAGATTGCGCTCGACCCGCGCGTCAACGTGGCCTATGCCTCGCCATCGAAGAACACCTTGACCCGTCCTGAATTGGGTTGACACCTTTTCCCTCTGGAAAAGGAATGTTCAATGAAATCAACAATCAGGCGCAGT
>NZ_JBTMUR010000006.1:212031-266221 GCF_054473855.1 Stenotrophomonas genospecies 3 | reverse complement strand
TGATACGGGACATAAGGGACCTCCAAGTGCGATCAAAGTATCGCTTCTTGGCGTCCGCTGACGGGGGGCCAGATCAGACACCCCCGCGAACCCACCCCGCCCGGCCTCTGACAGTTTCCGTGTGCGTCCACCCACGGAAGAGGAAAAAGAAAAGCAAGAGCGGAAGCGGGTCGCTTCGCTCGACGGCCATCGGGGTCAGATCCGTTTTCCGCAGGAAAACGGATCTGACCTCTTCGTTCTTCATCCGACACCACACACTGCTTGTGCCTTTGCCATCCGCTCCGCCTCATGAACCTTTCGAGGCCGGGTGGTGTGGGCTGGCAGGGGTATCCGCGCCATGGATGGCGCGGCTAAGCCTCCAGGGACGGATTCACGGCGTCCCCTGCCAGCCCTCACCACCCCGGCCCAGCCCCAGCATCACGAAGCGCCAGCGCTTTGGCCGTTGCCGTAGCTGTTGCAGTTGCTGTGCGCCTCTGCCTGCCGCAGGCATCGACCCCCCACCACCCGCACCCGATACAATGGCCGTCTGCCGCAGCCCGGCATCCCGTCCCTGAGCCAAAGAGTTGCCCATGTCCATCGTCCGCATGACCGACCTCGACCTCTCCGGCAAGCGCGTGCTGATCCGCCAGGATCTGAACGTGCCGATCGAGAATGGCCGCATCACCTCCGAACAGCGCATCACCGCTTCGCTGCCGACGCTCAAGCGCGCGCTGGAGCAGGGTGCGGCGGTGATGGTCACCTCGCACCTGGGGCGCCCGAAGGAAGGCGTGTGGAGCGAAGCCGATTCGCTGGCGCCGGTGGCCCAGCGCCTGTCCGAGCTGCTCGGTCGCGAGGTTCCGCTGGTGCGCGACTGGGTCGACGGTGTCGACGTGCAGCCGGGCCAGCTGGTGCTGCTGGAAAACTGCCGCATGAACCTCGGCGAGGGCAAGGACGATGAAGCCCTGTCGAAGAAGTACGCCGCCCTGTGCGATGTGTTCGTGATGGATGCCTTCGGTACCGCACACCGCGCGCAGGCCTCGACCCATGGCGTCATCCGCTTCGCCCCGGTCGCTGCCGGTGGCCCGCTGCTGATGGCCGAACTGGACGCGCTGGCGCAGGCGCTGGATGCACCGGCCAAGCCGCTGCTGGCCATCGTCGCCGGCAGCAAGGTCAGCACCAAGCTGGAACTGCTGGCCAACCTGGTCGGCAAAGTCGATCAGCTGATCGTCGGTGGTGGCATCGCCAACACCTTCATCGCTGCCGCCGGCTACAACGTCGGCAAGTCGCTGTACGAGCCGGACCTGCTGGACACCGCGAAGAAGATCGTGGCCGATGCCAAGGCGCGTGGCGCCGATATCCCGCTGCCGGTGGACGTGGTCACCGCCAAGCAGTTCATGCCGGACGCGCTTGCCGAAGTGAAGGCGGTCGACGCCGTTGCCGAAGACGACCTGATCCTGGACATCGGCCCGCAGACCGCGGCGCAGTACGCGCAACTGATCGGGAAGGCCGGTACCGTGGTCTGGAACGGTCCGGTCGGTGTGTTCGAATTCGAGGCCTTCAGCAAGGGCACCGAAGCGCTGGCCCGTGCCATCGCCAGTTCGCCGGCGTTCTCCATCGCCGGTGGCGGCGACACCCTGGCCGCGGTCGACAAGTTCGATATCGCCCAGCAGGTCAGCTACATCTCCACCGGTGGCGGTGCGTTCCTGGAATTCCTGGAAGGCAAGACCCTGCCGGCGGTGGCCGCACTCGACGCGCGCGGCGCATGAGTGCCGATCGCAGCAAGGATGTCCTGTTCTTCGACCTGGACGGCACGCTGATCGATTCGCAGGTGGGTATCACCGCCTGCATCGCCTATGCGCTGCAGAAGATGGACCATCCGGTGCCACCGCAGGAGACCCTGCTAGGCTGGATCGGTCCGTCGCTGCGCACCACCTTCGCGCCGCTGTTCGGTGAACCGGCGCGGGTGGAACAGGCGGTGGGCTACTACCGTGAGCGCTTCGACGTCGAGGGCTGGCGCGAGCACACGGTGTACCCGCAGGTGGAAGACACCCTTCGCACGCTGCATGGTCGTGGCCATCGCCTGGCGGTGGTCACTGCCAAGAATGAGCCGCACGCGCGCCGCATCCTTGCCCACCTGCCGTTCGGTGGGCTGTTCGAGGAGATCGTCGGCTCGACCCTGGATGGCTCGCGCAGCCACAAGCCGGAACTGGTCGGTGAGGCGCTGCGTCGGCTGCAGGTGCAGCCCGCGCAGTGCTGGATGATCGGCGACCGCCGCATGGACATTGAAGGCGCGCGTCACCATGGCCTGCGCAGCGTCGGTGTGTTGTGGGGCTTTGGCGGTGAGGCCGAACTCACCGAAGCCGGTGCCGGGCAGCTGGCCCGTGAGCCGGCGCAGCTGGAAACGCTGCTGGCCTAGTCCCCTGCAGAGCCGAGCCCATGCTCGGCTCTGCAGAACTCCCTGCGCCAGCGTATGTCCGGGTGATGTCCGTTCCATGACCCGCGAAGTCAGGCAGCACAAGGCTGTAACCGTATACATGCGGCGTGAAGGATGTGCTAATTTCCGTTCTTTATCGGGAGAGGCCCATCCACCATGTTCGAGCGTCAGCGTCGCACCAAGATCCTTGCCACCCTCGGTCCGGCCACTGATCCGCCGGGCGTGCTGGAGGATCTGTTCCGCGCCGGCGTCAACGTGGTGCGCCTGAACTTCAGCCATGGCGATCCCTCCGGCCAGGCCAAGCGTGCTGCCGAAGTGCGCGCTGCCGCGGCCCGCGTGGGCGTGGAAGTCGGCATCCTGGCCGACCTGCCGGGCCCGAAGATCCGCATCGAGCGCTTCGCCGAAGGCAAGGTACAGCTGAAGGCGGGCAACCGCTTCGACCTGATCGCCAGCACCAGCGCCGGCCCGGGTGACGCCACCCAGGTGGGCGTGAGCTACCTCGGCCTGCCGCAGGACGTGGGTCCGGGCGATGTGCTGCTGCTCGACGACGGCCTGATGCAGCTGCAGGTGGTGGAAGTGCAGGGCGAACGCATCATCAACACCGTACTGAACGACGGTGTGCTTTCCGACCGCAAGGGCCTGAACAAGCAGGGCGGTGGCTTGTCGCTGGGCGCGCTGACCGAGCGCGACAAGGAACTGATCGGCATCGTCGCCAAGATCGGTGTCGACTTCATCGCCGTGTCGTTCTGCCGCAATGCGCAGGACATGAACGACGCGCGTGAGATCGCCCGCTCGCACGGCTGCGATGCCGCGCTGGTGTCGAAGATCGAGCGCACCGAGGCCATCGAGAACCTGGAAGAGATCGTCGAGGCCAGCGACGTGGTGATGGTGGCCCGTGGCGACCTCGGCGTGGAAATCGGCGATGCCGAACTGCCGGGCCTGCAGAAGAAGATCATCAAGGCCTCGCTGGCGCAGAACAAGGTGGTGATCACCGCCACGCAGATGCTGCAGTCGATGGTCGAAAGCCCGATCCCGACCCGTGCCGAAGTGCTGGACGTGGCCAACTCGGTCATCGATGGCACGGACGCGGTGATGCTGTCGGCCGAGACCGCTGCCGGTGCCTGGCCGGTCAAGGCGGTGGAAGCGATGGCGCGCATCTGCCTGGGTGCAGAGCGCCAGTTCCAGACCGAGACCGACTTCAACGCTTCGCCGCGCAACCTGGAACGTGCCGACCAGGCCATTGCCATGGCCACCATGTTCCTGTCGCAGCACGTGGGCGTGCGCGCGATCGTGGCGATGACCGAATCCGGTGGCACCGCCCGCTACCTGTCGCGTTTCCGCGCCAAGGCGCCGGTGTTCGCGGTCACCCGCCACGACGGTGCACGCCGCCAGATGGCGCTGATGCGCGATGTCTACCCGATCAACTTCGACAGCCGTGGCCTGACCCCGCGTGAAGCCGCACGCGGCAGCATCCGCCTGCTGGTGGAAGCCGAACTGCTGCAGGCCGGTGATCGCGTCGTGTTCACCAGCGGTGAGCACATGGAAACCCTGGGCGCGACCAACACCCTGCGCCTGCTGGAAGTGGGCGAAGACGGCCGCGCCAGCGGCCTGGGCGATCTGTAAACCCAGGCGGCCCTGGGTCGGAGCCGCTGCGCGGGTCCGACCCGGGGTCAGATCCCTGAAGGGGTCGTGACCCGGCGCAACAGGACATCGTCTGTCCGGTGCGGACATTGGAATCGTTTCCAGACTGCCCTGCACGTCGGTGCAACGGGCGGCGGGGCTATACTTACGTTTTTCCCGCACCCGCCACAGGAAGTACATGAGCATCGAACAGCTGGCTGAAACCGCCCAGGCCATGGTTGCCCCGGGCAAGGGCATCATCGCGATCGACGAATCCACCGCTACCATCGCCAAGCGTTTCGCAGGCGTCGGTATCGAGAACACCGAGGAGAACCGTCGTGCCTACCGCGAACTGCTGCTGACCACGCCGAAGCTCAACGAGCACATTTCCGGCGCCATCCTGTTTGACGAAACCATCCGTCAGTCGACCAAGGACGGCGTGCCGTTCGCCAAGTACATGGCCGACCACGGCATGATTCCGGGCATCAAGGTGGACAAGGGTGCGCACCCGCTGGCCGGCTGCCCGGGCGAGCTGGTGACCGAAGGCCTGGACGGCCTGCGCGAGCGCCTGCAGGAGTACTACAAGCTGGGTGCGCGCTTCGCCAAGTGGCGTGCGGTGATCAACATCGGCGAAAGCATTCCGTCGGGCACCTGCATCGAGTCCAACGCCCACGCGCTGGCCCGCTATGCCGCCCTGTGCCAGGAATGCGGCCTGGTGCCGATGGTCGAGCCGGAAGTGATCATGGACGGCGACCACGACATCGAGACCTGCTACGAAGTCACCGAAGCCACCCTGCGTTCGCTGTTCGATGCCCTGTACCAGCAGAACGTGCTGCTGGAAGGCACCATCCTGAAGGCCTCGATGGTCATCTCCGGCAAGGGCTGCGATGAGCAGGCCGACGTCGAGGAAGTGGCCGAGTCGACCGTGATGTGCCTGAAGAGCACCGTGCCGGCCATCCTGCCGGGCGTGGTGTTCCTGTCCGGTGGCCAGAGCGACGAGCAGTCCACCGAGCATCTGAACGCGATGAACCAGCTGGGCAACCTGCCGTGGCCGCTGAGCTTCTCCTACGGCCGCGCCATGCAGCAGGCCGCGCTGAAGCTGTGGGCCAAGGACATGAAGGGCAACTACGCTGCCGCCCAGAAGACCGTGTACGAGCGCGCCAAGGACAACGGCCTGGCCGCGCTGGGCAAGTGGAACGGTTGATCCGTCCCATCGCAGGATGAACAGGGCAACGCCGGCATCACGCCGGCGTTTGCTTTTGCGGGTATCTTTTCCGCCCCCACGCACCGGGCCGGTGTGCGGGACATACATGGAAGGCCAAGGAGAAAAAACATGCGTTTGGCAGCAATCACACTGGCCGTCGCCACGGTCCTGATCGCCGGCGGTTGCAACCGCATCAGTGGCGGTGGTGACGCAGGCAAGGCCGCGTCGCTCGATTTCGACAAGCCGGTGTCCGGCGAGATCACCTCGCGCAGCGGCATCAACTTCAACGACGGCAGCCATCACCAGCTGTACCAGATCAAGCTGGAAGACAGGGAACTGGTCGGCCTGAAGCTCACCGGCGCACTGACCGGTTCGATCGCCGTGTTCAACAACGGCAGCCTGGTGTCCACCAGCAATACCGGTTACGAACGCGAAGGCGATGTCTCGCTGGCCTTCCGTGCCAACGGTGGCGGCACCTACCAGGTGGCGGTCAACGCCAACGGTCCGAGTGCCTTTGGTCCGTACCGCCTGCGCGCCGAGAAGCTGAAGCCGTACGACGGCAAGCCGCTGGTGGGCAGTGGTGAGATCGTCGACATGCTGGCCAGCAACTCGCAGGACTACACCCTGCAGGTGGAGAAGGCGGGCCTGTACGAGATCCGCCTGGTCTCGGATGTCTTCGATCCGGTGCTGAAGCTGTCCGGCCAGGGCGTGGATGCCGAGAACGATGATGGCGGCGACAGCACCAACTCGCGCCTGAACCTCTCGCTGAAGCCGGGCAAGTACACCCTGACTGCACGCGGCCTCGGCGACGGCGTCAATGGCATGTTCACCCTGTCGGCCACCCGCATTGAACTGCCAGGCAACCTGGTGGATCGCGATGGCACGGCACTGCCGAAGTCGGGCAGCGCGTACACCATGCTGGACAACGAAGGCCGCCGCCGCTTCCTGCTGACCCTGGATCGTCCGGCCGACGTGCGCCTGGATGCGATTTCCAGCCAGGTCGATACCGTGCTGCGCGTGGTCGGCGGCGCCGTCGAGCTGACCGACGACGACGGTGGCAATGGCACCAATGCACGCCTGGAAGAGACGCTGCCGGCCGGTCACTACACCGTCGACGTGTCCAGCCTGAACAACGGTGCGGGCCTGGTGGAAGTGCGCGTGCAGGTCGAAGGTGCTAGCGCCGACGGTGCTGCCGCCTCGGCCGCACGCGCCGCTGCGGATGCAGCTGCTGCCGTGGCCGATGACGCCGCTGCTGCGGTGGAAGCAGCCAGCCGTTGAGGTGATCCACACGTAGCGTGGATGACCTCAAGGCCGCAACGGGAAAGGCCGGGCAATGCCCGGCCTTTCCTTTTACCGGAAGCGCTGCGGTTCAGTGCGCAGCGGCGAAGCCCGCATCGCCCAGAGGCGGCAGCATCGACCCGCGCGGTTCGTTGTCCGTGCTTTGTCCCGCGGCGCTCAATGCCTGCTGGTAGGCCTTCGCCGTAGCAGTGTTGAACGCCACCAGCACGATGCGCATCGGCTGTGCATGGCTGCGCTGCCACGCCAGTGTTTCCGTCACTGCGATCTGCGCGGCCTGGTACAGCGGATAGCCATACACACCGCAGCTGATCGCCGGGAACGCGATCGACTTCACGCCCAGCGACTCGGCCAACTGCAGCGATTTCCAGTAGCAGTTGGCCAGCAATGCCGGTTCGTCGCGCTGGCCGTCGTGCCAGACCGGGCCCACCGTGTGCAGTACATGCCGCGCAGGCAATGCGTAAGCGTCGGTGGCGCGCACTTCGCCGGTTGGGCAACGCACGCCCGGACGCAGCTCCGGCAACTGCTCGCACTCGGCCAGCAATGCCGGCCCGGCAGCGCGATGGATCGCGCCGTCGACGCCGCCGCCGCCGAGCAGTGTTTCATTGGCCGCGTTGACGATCGCATCCACCGCCAGGGTCGTGATATCGCCCTGCCAAACTTCGATCTTCATGCGTCCGTCTCCTGCCTGTGAGGTGTTCCGCGCAGCATCTGCGCCGGCTGTTCCCACGGTAGGGGACAGGGCATCGATACTGCGTCATGACCGTCTCACGCGCTGCGATCCGACGGCCTTCACGCACGATGGCGGGCGACGCCTTCACGCAGGCTGAAGCAGAAAGGGGGAGGTGGCGAAACGGTAGCGCCGGGCCATGTCCGGCGGATGGTGAACGAAGCGAATGCCGGAAACAGCAACGCCGGGCATGGCCCGGCGCTACCTTGAACGAAAACGGGATCCGACCCTGAGCTCACGGCAGGCCGGCCAGCCAGTCGTCGTCGGAACCCTCATTCACATCGGCGAACAGCGGTGTGGAGAAATAGCGCTCGCCGGTATCGGGCAGCATTGCCAGGATCACCGAGCCCGGTTCAGCGCGGGCGGCCACGTCCAGCGCGCTCGCCACGGTGGCGCCGGCGGAAATGCCGACGAAGATGCCTTCCTCCGCAGCCAGGCGACGCGCGGTGGCGATCGCGCGGTCATCTTCGACCGAGACCAGTTCGTCCACCACATCGCGGTTGAGCACGTCCGGCACGAAGTCCGGGGTCCAGCCCTGGATCTTGTGCGGCTTCCAGTCATCGCCCTTCAGCAGCGCGGCGCCGGCCGGTTCGGTGGCGATGATGCGGGTCTGCGGGCGCGCGACCTTCAGCACTTCGCCCACGCCGGTAAGCGTGCCACCCGTGCCCCAGCCACTGACGAAGTAGTCCAGCCGCTTGCCGGCGAAGTCGCGCAGGATCTCGGCGGCGGTGGTGTTGCGGTGGTAGGCCGGGTTGGCCGGGTTGGCGAACTGGCTGGCCAGGAACCAGCCGTGCTGCTCGGCCAGTTCGGCCGCCTTGCGCACCATGCCGCTGCCGCGCTCGGCGGCCGGGGTCAGGATCACCTTGGCACCATAGGCGCGCATCAGCTTGCGGCGCTCCACCGAGAAGGTCTCGACCATGGTGGCCACGAACTTGTAGCCGCGCGCGGCGGCGACCATCGCCAGTGCCACGCCAGTGTTGCCCGAGGTGGCCTCGACGATGGTGTCGCCCGGCTTGAGCAGGCCACGCGCTTCGGCGTCGAGGATGATCGCCAGCGCCAGACGGTCCTTCACCGAACCGCCCGGGTTGAACGACTCGACCTTGGCGTAGACGCTGACCTGCGGGGGCGCCAGGCGCTGCAGCCTGACGATGGGGGTGTTGCCGACGGTATCGAGGATGGAGTCGTACAGGGCCATGGAAGCGCTCCGGAAACGGGGCCGCGCCGGGCTTCGGCGGGCGAAGGGGGAGGGCTGGCTGTTCAGGCCAGCGGCTGCCGGCTGACCGTAGCGCCGGCATATGACGCCCGGAAATGACCAGATACCTTTCTTAAACAACCTTTGGTTATAAGCTGGTGACGGCAATTGACCCTAGAGTGGACCTCCGCCCCACGCCGCCTGCCTCCCATGACGCTGACCCAGCTGCGCTACCTGGTTGCCATCGCCGACGCCGAGCTGAACATCACGCTGGCCGCCTCGCGCGTGCACGCCACCCAGCCCGGCCTGTCCAAGCAGCTCAAGCAGCTGGAGGACGAGCTGGGTTTCCTGTTGTTCGTGCGCAAGGGCCGCAGCCTGGAGTCGGTCACCCCGGCCGGCACCGAGGTCATCGCCCGCGCTCGTGCGGTGCTGGCCGAGGCCAACAACATCCGCACCTACGCGGCCAACCAGCGCCGCGAGAGCCAGGGCCAGCTGATCCTGACCACCACCCACACCCAGGCGCGCTTCGTGCTGCCGCCGGCGGTGGCAGCGATCAAGCAGGCCTATCCCCAGGTGAGCGTGCACCTGCAGCAGGCCGGCGAAGCCGACGCGCTGGACCGCTTGAACCAGGGTGATGCCGATATTGCGATCATCAGCACCGCTGGCGGTGAGCCCACCGATGGCATCGCGGTGCCGCTGTTCCGCTGGCGGCGCCTGGTGGTGGTACCGAAGGGCCACCCGCTGGACCGCGCCGGCCGCGCCCCAGACCTGGCCGCGCTTGCCCGCCAGCCATTGATCAGCTACGAATCTTCGACCCGGCCGAATTCCTCGTTGCAGCGCGCCTTCGCTGCGAACGGCCTGGTGCCGGATCTGGCGCTGACCGCACTCGATGCCGACCTGATCAAGACCTACGTACGTACCGGTCTGGGCGTGGGCCTGCTGGCGGAGATGGCGGTCAGTTCCAACGACGAAGACCTGAGGTCGTGGCCGGCCCCGGAGCCCATCACTGAGTGCATTGCCTGGGCGGTGCTGCCTCGCGATCGCGTGCTGCGTGATTACGCGCTGGAGCTGGTGCACGTGCTGGCACCGCAGATCGATCCGCGTGATCTGCGCAGGGTGCTGGATGGCAACCAGGCGGCGGCGTGGCCGGTGCCACCGACGTGGGAGTCACTGACCCAGACCATCACGGTGTGAGGGGTTGGTCGAGCAGGGCTTGCAGCCCTGCACCTGCTGCGGACAAAGGCAACAGCAACAGCAACAGCAGAAGCGGCATTCCGTGGGTTGGCGGGGCGGTGTCGGAGTGCGGGGACGCTGCAAGTACGTCCCTGTAAGCTTGGCAGCCGCATCCATGCGGCTGACACCCCGCACTCCGACACCGCCCCACCTCTGACAGATCCTGGCGGCTGTTGGTAGGTGTCGACCTTGGTCGACACGGTAGATCCACGCCATGCGTGGATGCATTTCGATTCCAATTCGAAATATTCGATTCCGATGGAGATTCATCCACGCATGGCGTGGATCTACTGCAGATCGCAGAAATCTGTCGAAGGCGGGGTGGGTCCGGTTGCGGGGGCGTGAGCCGCATGGATGCGGCGACCGAGCTTACATGGACGTACTTGCAGCGGCCCCCGCAACCGGACCCACCCCGCCTACCCACAGGAAGCCAGCTTTTGATGTTGCTTCGGCTCTTGCCGTGGACGTGGCCTCTGCGGGTGCAGGGCGCAGCCCTGCCGAAAAACCCCTCCTGCGACGGTTCGTCGCACGGGCAACCCTGGACCCGGCTCTACACTAGCGGGGTGACCCGCCTGTCCCGCCCGCAGCGCCTCCTGCTCCAGCTCGCCGTCCTGGCGACGCTGCTGATGGTGCTTGCGCCGCTGGTCAGCCGCGCGCTGCAGGCGCAGCCGATGGAGCATGCCGCGATGGCAGGCATGGACCACGCCGCCATGGGCCATGACATGCACGACATGGCCATGGCCGGGCATGATCAGCACGGCGCCGCGCCGGCCGCGCCCAGCCGCCCGCCCGACCCCCACGCCATGCACGGCGAAGCCTGCGAATACTGTGTGCTGGCCATGCGCCTGCTGCCGTGGCTGGCGGTGCTGGTGCTGCTGTTGCCGCTGCTGTGGCGGCCGCGGCTGGTGTTCCCGTGGTCGCAGCAGGTGCTGCCGGCGCTGCGTTGGCCGGCGCATGCCGCGCGCGGGCCGCCGCGCCTCTCCTTCGTCCGCTGATATCCCTATCGAATCTGCCGCACGACGCCTGACCGGGCGCCGTGCGCGCGTGCGTACTTTGGAGCTGTTCCGATGAAAATGACTTCCCGCCCCGCGGGCGCCTGCGCGCGCCTGCCGGTTGCCCTTGCCCTTGGCCTGGCCGTGGCCGCGTCACTGGCCCACGCTGCGCCTGCCGAAGAGGCACGTACCCTCGACACGATGGTGGTCACCGCCGCCGCACCGTCGTCCCCGCTGCACTGGGTGACCGACCCGCGCCTGCCGCGGCAGCCGGTGCCGGCCAGCGACGGTGCCGATTACCTGAAGACCGTTCCCGGTTTCTCCGCCATCCGCAACGGCGGCACCAACGGTGACCCGGTGCTGCGCGGCATGTTCGGTTCGCGCCTGAACATCCTCAGCAACGATGGCAACCTGATCGGTGCCTGCCCGTCGCGCATGGACAATCCGCTGTCCTACATCGCGCCGGAAAGCTTCGACCGGCTGACCATCATCAAGGGCCCGCAGAGCGTGCGCTGGGGGGCGGGCGCGTCGGCCGGCACCGTGCGTTTCGAGCGCGATACGCCGCGCTTCGAGGAGCCGGGCCTGCGTGCCGATGCCAGTGCGCTGGTCGGTTCGCGCAACCGCAACGACCAGGTGCTGGACCTGACCTTGGGCAACCCGACCGGCTACGTACGCGCCAGCGGCAACCGTTCCGAAGCCGATGACTACAAGGACGGCCACGGTGACGTGGTGCCGTCGAAGTGGCGCAAGTGGAACGGCGACGTGGCCATCGGCTGGACGCCGGATGCCGACACGCTGCTGGAAATTTCCGCCGGTGCCGGTGATGCGATCGCGCGTTACGCGGGCCGTGGCATGGACGGTGCCGCGTTCGAACGCACCAGCTACGCGGCGCGTTTCGAGAAGCGCAACCTGCCGGGGGCATGGGACACGTTGCAGGCCAACGTGTACTACAACAACGCCGACCATGTGATGGACAACTACACGCTGCGCACGCCGAACCCGAACAGCATGATGCCGATGCCGATGGCGTCGAACGTGGATCGCCGTACCCAGGGCGGCCGGGTCAGTTCCGAGTGGCGCTGGCAGGATGTGCAGCTGGTGGCGGGTATGGACGGCGAAGACAGCCGCCATCGTGGCCGCATGGGCATGGGCCGCGACACCTACCGCCAGGCCGCCTGGGAAACCGATGCCAACTTCCGCCGCTATGGCGTGTTCACCGAGTTGACCCTGGGTGCGGGCACCGACCAGCGCTGGATCAGCGGCCTGCGCATCGACCGCGCCAGCGTCCGCGATGAGCGGCAGTCGGTGCGCGGGATGATGGGCAACCGACCCAATCCCACGGCCGGGCAAACGCGCAAGGAATGGCTTGGCAGCGGCTTCCTGCGCTACGAGCAGGACCTGGCCGATGGCCTGACCTGGTACGCCGGCCTCGGCCACAGTGAACGCATGCCCGACTACTGGGAGCTGTTCTCGCCCAACCACGGCCCGGCCGGTGCGGTGAACGCGTTCACCGGCGTGCAGCCCGAGCGCACCACCCAGCTTGATGTGGGCATGCAATACAAGGGGCCCCGTGTGCGGGCCTGGGTCTCGGCGTACGCCGGGCAGATCCAGGACTACATTCTGTTCACCTACCACGGCAGCGGCATGATGGGCATGAGCCAGGCCCGCAACGTTGATGCACGTATCGCTGGTGCCGAGGCGGGCCTGGAAGTGAGCGTGGCCGAGCAGTGGAAGCTGGGCGGCACGCTGGCCTATGCCTGGGGCGAGAACCGCGACCAGCATCGCCCGTTGCCGCAGATGCCACCACTGGAAGCACGCCTGAGCGCGAACTGGGAAGGCCAGCGCTGGAGTGCCGGTGCGCTGCTGCGCGCGGTGACCCACCAGCATCGTGTCGCAAATGGCCAAGGCAATGTGGTCGCGCAGGACCTGGGGCCGAGTGCCGGCTTCGCCACCTTCGCGCTCAACGCTGCTTACCGCTTCAGTTCGCAGCTGCAGCTCAGCGCGGGCGTCGACAACCTGTTCGACCGTGCCTACAGCGAGCACCTGAATCTGGCCGGCAGCGCCGACTTCGGTTTTCCGGCTGACCCGGTGCGCATCAACGAGCCGGGCCGCAGCCTGTGGATGAAGGTGAACTACCGGTACTGATCCGCCGGGTGTAAAAAAAAAAACGGGGCCGGATCCCCGCCAGGATCCGCCCCCGCCCGACGCCCTCAGCCGGGCAGCTTCGACTCTACGATGGCAACGCCTGCGGTGCACGGCTGGATACACCTCGACACATGCCGACACCGCTGCGGTCAGCCTTGCACGGAACGGGTTCACGGCGCTATCGCGACGCCGGTTCCACGCCAGTAAACGCTTGGCACATATCGCTTCTGTGGGCGCTTGCCTACACTCGGCGGCCGTGGATCACTCAGGACCGTTCATGTTGGCTCGCATCGCTTCGACCCTGGCCCTTGGCCTCAGCCTGGCCGTGCTGGCCGGGTGCGCGGGCAAACAGGAGGCCGCCGCCCGTCGGCAGGGAGAAGCGGTGCCGGTCACCGCGCAGGTCGTGCAGTCCACGCAGTGGAATGACACGCTGCAGGCACTGGGTACGGCCAAGGCGCGCGAATCGATCAGCGTCACCGCCAAGGTCAGCGAGATCGTCGAGAAGGTGCACTTCGAAAGCGGCCAGCATGTTGCCGCTGGTGCGCCGATCGTGACGCTGCGCGGGCAGGCCCAGGAAGCGGCGCTGGTGCAGGCGCAGGCCACCTTCCACGAGGCCGACCAGTTGTACAAGCGCCAGCGCGAGCTGGCCTCCCAGCGGCTGGTGTCCAGCGCCACGCTGGATACGCAGAAGTCGATCCGTGATGCCGCCGAGGCGCGCGTGATGCAGATGCAGGCCGACATCGGTGATCGCCGTGTACGCGCACCGTTCGCCGGCGTGCTCGGCATCCGCCAGGTCAGCCCCGGCTCGCTGGTGACTCCGACCACGGTCATCGCCACGCTCGACGACATCGAGCACATGCACATCGATTTCCAGGTGCCGGAAGTGGAACTGGCCGCACTGGGCGTCGGTGACAAGGTCAGCGCCACCAGCGTGGCGTGGCCGGGCCGCACCTTCGAGGGCGTGGTCAGTACCATCGACGCACGCATCGACCCGGCGACCCGTGCGGTGACCGTACGTGCCGATTTCGCCAATGGTGACCATGCCCTGCGCCCGGGCATGCTGCTGGACGTGCGCCTGTTCCACCCTGAGCGCCCGGCGCTGGTGATTCCGGAAATCGCCGTGGTCCAGGTCGGTCGCGATACCTTCGTGTACCGCATCACCGCCGACGACAGCGTCGAGCGCGTGGATGTGGTCACCGGCGCGCGCCGTGCCGGCGTGGTCGAGATCAGGCAGGGCCTGGAAGCGGGCCAGCGCATCGTGGTCGATGGCACCGGCAAGCTGCGCCCGGGCCTGAAGGTCGCGGCCAAGGACGCGGCACCGGCCACGGGTGCCAAGCCGGCTGATGCACCGGCGCCGGTCGCGGCCGAGGGCCACGGCGGATGAAGCTGTCCGACATCTCCATCCAGCGGCCGGTGTTCGCCGTGGTGATGAGCCTGTTGCTGCTGGTGCTGGGCGTGATGTCCTTCACCCGCCTGACCCTGCGCGAACTGCCCGCCATCGATCCGCCGATCGTTTCGGTATCGGTGGATTACACCGGCGCTTCGGCCGCGGTCATCGAAAGCCGCATTACCCAGGTGCTGGAAGATGCGCTGGCCGGCATCGAAGGCATCGATACGATCAACGCGCGCAGCACCAACGGCCGCTCGCAGGTCAGCATCGAATTCACCTCCAACCGCGATATCGAAGCGGCGGCCAACGATGTGCGCGATGCGGTCAGCCGCGTCGCCGACCGCATGCCGGAGGAAGCGCGTCCGCCGGAGATCGCCAAGGTCGAGAGCGATGCCGACCCGATCATCTGGTTCAACATGGTCTCCTCGACCATGGACACGCTGGAGCTGAGCGACTACGCCGACCGCTACGTGGTCGATCGTTTCTCCAGCCTCGATGGCGTGGCCCAGGTCCGCATCGGCGGCCGCCAGCGCTATGCGATGCGGATCTGGCTGGACCGCGACCAGCTGGCGGCGCGCGGGCTGACCACCGGCGACGTGGAAACCGCGCTGCGCAACGAGAACGTGGAACTGCCGGCCGGCCGCATCGAGTCGACCGACCGCGATTTCACACTGCGCGTGGAGCGCAACTACATCAAGCCCGAAGACTTCGCGACCATCCCGCTGGGCAAGGGTCGTGACGGTTACGTGGTGCGCATGGGCGATGTGGCGAAGATCGAGCTGGCCTCGGCCGAGCGCCGCGCGTACTACCGCAGCAACGGCGAGCCGGGCATCGGCCTGGGCATCGTCAAGACCTCCACCGCCAACTCGCTGGGCGTGGCGCGTACTGCGCGCGCTGAAGCCGAACGGGTCGCGCTGACCCTGCCCAAGGGCACGCAGATCTTCGTTGCCTTCGACAACACCACCTTCATCGAAGCCGCGGTGGACCGCGTCTACGCCACGCTGGTGGAGGCGATGATCCTGGTGCTGGCAGTGATCTGGCTGTTCCTCGGCAGCTTCCGCGCTGCGTTGATTCCGGCGGTGACGGTGCCGGTCTGCCTGGTCGCGGCATTCATCGCGCTGTATGCGTTCGACTTCTCGATCAACCTGCTGACCCTGCTTGCCCTGGTGCTGTGCATCGGCCTGGTGGTGGACGATGCGATCGTGGTGGTGGAGAACGTGCAGCGCCGCATCGACCTGGGCGAACCCCCGCTGGTCGCCTCCAAACGCGGTACCACGCAGGTCGCCTTTGCGGTGATCGCCACCACCGCGGTGCTGGTGGCGGTGTTCCTGCCGGTCGGGTTCCTGGAAGGCAATACCGGGCGCCTGTTCCGCGAACTGGCGGTGGCGCTGGCGGCGGCGGTGGCGTTGTCCGCCTTTGTGGCGCTGACGCTGACGCCGATGATGGCCTCCAAATTGCTCAAGCCGCATACCGGGCAGGCACCGCGTGGCCTGCATGGCTTCATCAACCGCAACCTGGAACGCCTGGCCGGGGCCTATGGGCGGGTGCTCGACCACCACGTGGACCGCACCTGGATCTACCTGCTGGTGATGGTGGCCGCACTGGCCGCCAGCTGGGGCCTGCTCAAGCTGCTGCCGTCGGAACTGGCGCCGGCCGAAGACCGCGGTTCGTTCCAGATCATGATCGACGGCCCGGAAGGCGCCGGCTACGACTACACCGTGCAGCAGGTGCAGCAGGTGGAATCGATGCTGGCACCGCATGTTGGCCCGGACAAACCGATCGTGCGCGCCAACCCCCGCGTGCCCGGTGGTTGGGGTGCCAGCGAGGAAATGCACACCGGCCGCGTCAGCATCTTCCTGCAGCCGTGGCGCCAGCGCAGCGAAGGCACGCCGGAAGTGGCCAACGAACTGCAGAAGGAACTGGACACCATCCGCGGCGTGCGCGTGCGTACGCAGGTGGGCGGTGGCCTGGTGCGCAGCGGCGGGCAGCCGTTCCAGATCGTGCTGGGCGGCCCGGAATATGCCGAGATCGCGCAGTGGCGCGACCGTATCCTGCTGCGCATGGCCGACAACCCCGGCCTGGTCGGCCCGGACTCGGATTACAAGGAAACGCGGCCGCAGATGCGGGTCAACATCGACCGCCAGCGTGCGGCCGACCTCGGCGTGCCGGTCACCGCGATCGGTTCGGCACTGGAAACCATGATGGGCTCGCGCCGCGTCACCACCTTCGTCGACAACGGCGAAGAGTACGACGTGCTGGTGCAGGCCGGTCGCGATGGCCGTGCCAGCCCGGCCGCCCTTGCCGCGATCCGTGTGCGCGCCACCTCCGGCGAGCTGGTGCCGCTGTCCAACCTGGTCACGCTCAGCGAAGTGGCCGAGGCCGGCACCCTGAACCGCTTCAACCGCCTGCGCTCGATCACCATCAACGCGGGCCTGGCGCCGGGCTATCCGCTGGGTGAAGCCATTGCCTGGGCGCAGCAGGTCACGCGCGAGGAGCTGCCGCAGTACGCACAGGTGAACTGGAAGGGCGAATCGCGCGAATACCAGAGTGCCGGTGGCGCGGTGCTGCTGACCTTCGCCATGGCGCTGCTGGTGGTTTACCTGGTGCTGGCTGCGCAGTTCGAGAGCTTCATCCACCCGCTCACCATCATGCTGACCGTGCCGCTGGGCGTGCTCGGCGCGCTGGTCGGGTTGTGGGTGAGTGGCGGTACCGTGAACCTGTTCAGCCAGATCGGAATCGTCATGCTGGTCGGCCTGGCCGCGAAGAACGGCATCCTCATTGTTGAATTCGCCAACCAGCTGCGTGACGACGGAAGAACCGTGCGCGAGGCGATCATCGAATCGGCGATGGTGCGCCTGCGCCCGATCCTGATGACCTCGATCGCCACCGTGGTCGGTGCGATTCCGCTGGTGGTGGCCGGTGGCCCCGGTTCGGCCAGCCGTGGCACCATCGGCATCGTGATCATCTTCGGTGTGACCCTCTCGACGTTCCTGTCGCTGTTCGTGGTGCCGGCGTTCTACGCGCGGCTGGCGCCCTACACCCGCTCGCCGGAAGCGGTGAAGCGCGAGTTGGAGAAGCAGGAGGCGGAGTCGCCCTCGGTGGGTGGTCATGCCTGATCCGACCACCGTGCTGCGAGGCGACGGCTTCCAACTGCGCCCCTGGCGCCCGGATGATCTGGAATCGCTGCTGCGCCATGCCAACGACGCCGAGGTATCGCGGGGCCTGCGTGATCGTTTCCCTTACCCGTACACGCGCGAGGATGGCGAGGCCTTCCTCGCCGGTCGCGTGCTGGCCCCTGGCACCCTGAACCTGGCCATCGAGATCGACGGCCAGGCCTGCGGCAGCGTCGGGGCCCAGCAGGGCAGTGCCGAGCGCGGGCACATGGCGGAACTGGGCTACTGGCTGGGCCAGGCCTACTGGGGCCAGGGGCTGATGACCCGGGTGGTCGGCCTGTTCGCACCCTGGGTGATGGACGAGCTGCGCCTGTTCAGGCTGCAGGCCGGGGTGGTCGACTTCAACCTCGGCTCGGCCCGGGTGCTGGAAAAGAACGGTTTCCAGGAAGAAGGCGTGGACCGCTGCGCGGTCTACAAGCGCGGGGTGCTGCACGACCTGCGCCGCTTCGCCCGGGTGCGCACGCAGCTGCCCTGAACACGCGGGCCGGCCGCGGTAGAGCCGAGGCCGTGCTCGGCCGCCGTCATCACCACGCCGAGCATGGGCTCGGCTCTACAACACAGCGCTACCGCAGCGGCCTTCGATCAGGGAGAATCGACCGGTCCCCTCCAGCCGACGGGACGTCCTTACAACCCGCCGACTGGAGAGAGCGCGCGTGGAAGCTACCGTACATTTCATCAACAGCATCATCTGGAGCAAGGCACTGATCTTCGTGTGCCTGGGCGCCGGCCTGTTCTTCAGCCTGCGCACGCGCTTCATGCAGATCCGCGGCTTCCTCGAGATGTGCCGCCTCACCGTCAAGGGTGAGAAATCCGACGCCGGTGTGTCGTCCTTCCAGGCCCTGGCCATGTCGATGGCCGGGCGCATGGGTATCGGCAACATCGCCGGCGTGGCCACCGCCATCGCCTTCGGCGGCCCCGGTGCGATCTTCTGGATGTGGGTGATGGGCTTCCTCGGCGCCTCCACCTCGTACGTGGAATGTACGCTGGCACAGATCTACAAGACCAAGGATGCCGAAGGCCGCTACCGTGGTGGCCCGGCGTACTACATCGAAAAGGCCATGGGCCTGAAGTGGTACGCGCTGGTCTTCGCCATTGCCACGATCATTGCGGCCGGTTTCCTGATGCCCGGCGTGCAGGCCAACGCCATCGCCGACAGCATCATCAACGCCTGCCGTGGCACCGCGCTGTGTGGTCCGCTGGATGGCCAGACGATGGGCATGGAGTCGGTGCAGGCGCTGAAGCTGGGCATCGGCATCGTGGTGGCGCTGCTGCTGGGCGTGGTGATCTTCGGCGGCGTCAAGCGCATCGCCAACTTCGCCGAAGTGGTGGTGCCGTTCATGGCGGCAGCCTTCATCCTGACCGCCATCGTCATCATGATCATCAACTACGATCGCGTGCCGGAGATGTTCGGCATCATCTTCAGCAGCGCCTTCGGCACCCACGCCGCGTTCGGCGCGATGATGGGCCTGGCGGTGGAGTGGGGCATCAAGCGCGGCATCTACGCAAACGAAGCCGGCCAGGGCTCGGGCCCGCACGCGGCAGCCGCCTCGGAAGTCTCGCACCCGGCCAAGCAGGGCTACGTGCAGGCCTTCGCCATCTACTTCGACACCATGATGGTGTGCACCGCCACCGCGTTCCTGATCCTGGCCAGCGGCACCTACAACGTGTACTCGCCGGCAGGTGCCGGCGCCCCGCCGATCTTCCAGGGCCTGGCCGGCATTCCGGAAGGCGCGGGCTACGCCCAGGCGGGTGTGGAAGCCGTGCTGCCGGGCTGGGGCTCGGCGTTCGTGTCGATCGCGATCTTCTTCTTCGCCTTCACCACGATCATGGCCTATTACTACATGGCCGAAACCAACCTGACCTACGTCAACCACAACAAGAAGCGCCCGCTGACCGTGCTGGTGCTGCGCCTGGGCATCATCGGCATGGTGGTGTTCGGCGCGTTCCATAATGCAACCCTGGCCTGGGCGCTGGGTGACATCGGCGTGGGCCTGATGGCCTGGCTGAACATCATTGCCATCCTCATCATCCAGAAGCCGGCCATGCTGGCCCTGCGCGATTACGAGCGGCAGAAGAAGCTGGGCCTGGATCCGATTTTCGACCCCGATGCCCTGGGCATCAAGAACGCCGATTTCTGGCGTCAACGCAAGCTGGAGTTGTCCCGTAGTGAATGATCCCTGGAAGAATGCCCGCCGTCCGTCGTCGCGACCGCCGCGGGCCACCCCGCTGCCGCCGCGTGAGGGCGGCACCCCGCCACCGCCGGGGCGGGGCAACGACGAACTGCGCCTGTACGGCTGGAACGCCGTGCAGGCCCTGTTCGCCAAGCGCCCGCAGGCACTGCGCAAGCTGTACCTGGTGGATGCGCTGATTCCGCGCATGCAGCCTGTGTTGAAGTGGTGCGTGGCCAACCGTGTGGGCTACCGCGTGGTGGAGGAGGGCGACCTCAACAAGCTGGCCGCTACCACGCACCACGAAGGCCTGGTGGCCGACGTGCTGCGCGCGCCCGTCGTGCCGCTGGCGCAGTGGCTGGAGGATCTGGGCGAAGGCTCGGCGCTGGCGTTGTGGCTGGACGGTGTCGGCAATCCCCACAACTTCGGCGCAATCCTGCGCTCGGCCGCGCACTTCGGTGTCAAGGCGCTGCTGCTGCCGTCCGGCAGCACGCTGGCGTTGTCCGGTGCCGCCGCACGCGTGGCCGAGGGTGGTGCGGAGTCGGTGCCGCTGGTGCAGTTGCCGGAGACCGCCCAGGCGATGGCGCAGCTGCGTGCAGCCGGCTTCGGGCTGGCTGCGACCCTCGTTGATGGTGGCGACGACGTGTTCCGTGCGTCGCTGCCGGAACGGTTGGTGTACGTGATGGGCGCCGAAGGCGAGGGCATGGACCGCGGCCTGGCCAGTCAGTGTGACCAGCAGCTGTCGATTCCCGGCAGCGGCGCGGTGGAAAGCCTGAACGTGGCCTCGGCCACCGCCGTGCTGCTCGCGCAGTGGGCCAGTCGACGCATGAGGTGAGAACGGCAGGGGGCCAGGTCGAGTTGAGCTGAACCCTGGGCCGTTTGAAGTGTCTCGGCTCGGGAAGTGAACGAGCCGGGACGCTATTCCAGCAACGTACGGGCTAGAACTGCACTTTCGTCTGCCAGGAGGTTACGAGCTCCACGTTGGCGCTCAGCAACGCAAGAGCGCACGCCATCTCTCCAGCCTCGAAACATTGTCCGGGCTGGCAAGTGGTGTCGGCGGGATTATGCATGAGCTGGTTTCTCAGATTGCGCAGATAAGTGAGAGCTGGCTTATGCTGGTCGCTAAGCGGTCCTCCTTCACAAAGATTGTCGATGAGCTTCCAGGTTTTGGGAGATTCCGCGCTTCCCGGATTCTTCATCATCCAGTGCCATCGAAGGGAGGATTCGATGACGAACCACGACAGGACGAACGACATTCTGTAGTCGTTGTCGGAGTATGCAGTTTTGGCTTTGAGTAGATAAGAGAGCCAGGTAACGCGATGTTCGTCGCGTGCAATGAGCGCGAACTTCTGAAGCGCAAGACGCGCAACCTCCACGTCAACTACCTCGTGTGGAATCCTCCAGCCGGGTGCTTCGAGAGGAGACGGGGCCAGTGCGCCGTCGGAAACCCATCGCGACATTGCATGCATGACCGTCGTCAAGGTGCGGGCGCTGCCAAAACTGACGTTCACCGGGAAGCCATCGAGAAATCCGATCTTGCAGATGTCGTTAGCACGGGTTGCTGTAGCGGAAACTTCGTAGGAGTCCGGATGCTTTATCGACTCTGATTCCAGGCACAACTGCAGTGCGTTGGCGTAATCCAGATGTCGATCCATCCATAGCGCGGACTGATCAAAATCACCTGCAACGCTCATGTCTGGTGTGGTTCGAGAAAGGTGATGCACGTGCAAAAGCATTAGACCGTTGACGCAGATTGCCGCATCGAATTGATCGGTCTGAAGGCTTGCCCTCACCTCCGGAATAATGCCGCGCAGGCAATCATTCTGTTCGGGATCGTAGATGTCGATGCGTTCTCCCAGCCAGAATGGATGGGCGCTGTGGAATCCCAAGTGGAATTCCATTTTGTCGAGCATTTCGAAACCTTCCATGGGCATTTTCCTTGATGATGGGATGCCTTCATGCGGGAGGGCGGCAGATGAAAGGAAGAGGAGAAGACGCCAAACCTGAAAATTGGCGTCTTCCGTCGTCACCGCATCATTCGTTCGGCGGCGTGGTCGCCTTGGCTTCGCTGCCGAAGTTGCCATCGGCCTCTGCCGCCAGGTACGCGAACACGGTGTATGCAGCCACGTTCTGCGCCAGCGCCTTCGGGTCGATCTTGTCCAGCGTGTCGTCGGCGGTGTGGTGCAGGTGGAAGTAGTCCGAGCCGTCCTGCGCCAGCCATGCCCACGCGCCACCCTTGGCGGCCAACGGGCCGACGTCCGGGCCCGGGCCACCCTTATCGGCCTGGTACTCGATGCCCAGCGGCTTCATCACTTCGGCAATCTGCTTCGTCGCTTCGCGCGAGCCTTCCGGGTTCGGCGAACCGGTATTGAAGGCATAGATGCGGCCGGCACCGAAGTCACTCTCGGCCGCCAGCTGGTGCAGGGCCACGTCCTTGGCATGCGCCTCGGCGTAGGCCTTGCCGCCATACAGGCCCTGTTCTTCGTTGGCGAAGGCGATCACGCGGATGGTGCGCTTCGGCGCCTGCTTGAGCTGGCCGATCAGATGGCCCGCAGCCATGGTGATGCCCACGCCTGCGCCGTCATCCACCGCGCCGGTGCCCAGATCCCAGGAATCCAGGTGGCCGCCGATCACCACCACTTCCTTCGGCAGGCTGCGGCCGGTGATCTCACCGATCACGTTGTACGAGGTGGCGGTGCCATCCCAACCGCAGTCCAGCGCCACCTTCACCGTGGTGCTGCCACGTGCCAGCAGGCGGGCCAGCTGGTCGGCGTCGGGCACCGACAGTGCTGCAGACGGCACCGGGGTCAGGCCGTCGTCGAAGCGGGTGATGCCGGTGTGCGGCACGCGGTGCGAGTCGGTACCGGCCGAGCGCATCAGGAAACCGACCGCGCCCTTGCGGATTGCTTCGGACGGGCCCTTGCTGCGGATCGCGCCACCACGGCCATAGTCGCGGCCATCGCGGAACGGCAGCATCTGGTAATCGACGAACGCGATCTTGCCCTTCAGCGAACCGGCCGGTGCGGCCTGCAGTGCGGCCAGGTCGGCGAAGCGGACCACTTCGGCTTCAACGGTGCCGCCCGGGCTGCCACCCAGCGCCGTGATCTGCAGCGGCTGCGGGTTCCTGCCGGTCACCGCGGCGTGTTCACTGCGGCGCTCCCACTTCGGGAACGTCACCGGTTCCTTCCACACCTTGTCGAAGCCGAGGGCCTTGAACTTGGCTTCGGCCCAGGCCACGGCGCGGGCGTCGGCTTCGCTGCCGGCGATGCGCGGGCCGATTTCGGTGGTGAGCGATTCAACCACCTTCCAGCCGGTGTCATCGGCCAGCGCCTGGTCGCGCAGCTGTGCGGCGGTGGCCAGCGACGCCGGGGGCAGGGTGGTGGTATGCGGCGCCGCGAAGGCCGGGGCGGCCAGCAGGGCGAGGGAGGATGCGATGGCAAGGACGCGGCGACGCATGGACAGCTCCGGGAAGGGACCAAGCCTTGGAGCTTAACAGTCGTTCAGCCCGGCGCATGGGCGGGAGGTCATGGCTGGCGCGAACGCTGTTTTCCGCCATGTCCGGCAAAGCGAAAGCCCCGCCAGGGCGGGGCTTTCGCGCAGTTGCGGTAGTGCCGGCCGCTGGCCGGCTCCCGCATGTTCCGATGTTGCCGGCCAGCGGCCGGCACTACCGGTAGGCGGCCTTACTTCTTCAGGCTGTCGCGGATCTCGCGCAGCAGCACCACTTCCTCGGCCGGTGCGGCCGGGGCGGCTTCCTGCTTGCGCGACAGGCGGTTGATCGTCTTGACCACCAGGAAGATGGCGAAGGCCACGATCACGAACTGGATCAGCGTATTGATGAAGTCGCCGTAGCCGATCACCACGGCCGGGATTTCCTTGCCGTCGGCACCGATGCTGGCCGGTGACAACGTCCACGCCAGCTGCGAGAAATCCACCTTGCCGATCAGCATGCCCAGCGGCGGCATGATGATCTTCTCGACCAGTGCGGTCACGATCTTGCCGAAGGCCGCGCCGATCACCACGCCGACGGCGAGGTCGATGACGTTGCCGCGCATCGCGAATTCCTTGAACTCGGTGAGCATTCCCATTGTTGTTTTTCTCCGGTGGGGGAAGTGGACAGCGCGCAGGGTAGCGCAGGTGATGTCAGCCGGCGATCACGCCGTGGCGCTCGGCCACGTTTTCCAGGCGGGCACTGAAGCGGTCGCCGGGCTTCAGCGCGGCCACTCCGGACGGGGTACCCATGAACACCAGGTCGCCGGCACGCAGCTGCCACAGCTTGGACAGCTCATGCAGAATCTCCGGCACGTTCCAGATCATCTGGTCCAGCAGCGCCTGCTGGCGCACTTCGCCGTTGACCTCCAGCGACAGGTTCAGCGCGGCCAGGTCGCCGACTTCCTCGGCGTGGACGATTTCACTGATCGGCGCGGAAGCATCGAAGCCCTTGGCCGCATCCCACGGGTGGCCCTTGTCCTTGGCGGCGGCCTGCAGGTCGCGGCGGGTCAGGTCCAGTCCAACGGCATAGCCGTAGACCAGCGCCTCGGCGTCGGCCATGGCCAGCTCGCCCACGGGCGCGTCACGGCCGATCGCCACCACCAGCTCCACTTCGTGGTGCAGGTTGGCGGTTGCCGGGGGATAGGGAATGGCATCGTCGTGGCCGACCACGATCGCATCGGCCGGCTTGCTGAAGAACATCGGACGGCCGCGATCGTCGGCCGCCGGCACTGCTGCGCCCATTTCGCGGGCATGGTCGGCGAAGTTGCGGCCGACGCAGTAGATACGGTGCACGGGGAAACTGCCGCCACCGGCTACCGGCACACGCGGCAGGGCTACGGCAGGGATCACATCGGAGACATTGGACATGCGGGCATCCAGGAAGGGCGTGCCCGCAGTCTAGAACGCATGACGCCCGCCGTCAGCGGGCGCGTAGGGCGTGGATCAACGCGAGGCCGGCAGCACCGGCTTGCGCACCACGCGGTACTCGCCTTCGACCACGGTCGGATCGACCGGACGGGCAACGCCCGGCTTGCGCGAGGCCAGCAGCTTCCACGCCAGGCCGACCAGGATCATCGCCGCACCGACGAACACGCCGATGAACACCATCGCCGCCAGGATCGCCAGGCCGAGCAGGCCCACGGCAACGCGCACCAGCGGGTGACGCGGCTTGCGCGGCGCGAACAGGGTGCGAAACTGGTTGAAGGCGGATGCGCGATTGAACATGGCGGCTCGATAGGCTGGGATCAGCGAAACCAGAGTATCGGGAGGTGCCACTGTCATTGAGTGAAAAACTCGTTAAATATAGCCTGTGCTTATTACGAATCAATGACTTGTGTTCATGTTGCAGCCAGTCACCTGAGCGGGCGTGCGACAATGCGCGTTTACTGTCCGAGCCTTCGCCATGACTGCCGCCGCTGCCCTGATCGCCCTTGATGCCATTGCCGATGGCGCGTTTGCCGAGGTCGAAGCGGTGGTTGATGGCGATGCCGAATCGCTGGTGCTGTACCGCGATGGCGCGCAGGTGCGCGCGTTCCTGAACATCTGCCCGCACGCCGGCCGTCGCCTGGACTGGGCCCCGGGCCAGTTCCTGAAGAGCCGCGAGGGCCACCTGGTGTGCGCCGCCCACGGCGCTTCGTTCGCGCTGGACAGCGGCGACTGCATCGCCGGTCCCTGCAAGGGCGACCGCCTGCGCGCGGTGCCGGTAAACGTGCGCGACGGGCAAATCTACCTGGCCTGACCTATCGGTGTGCGGACCAACGGTCCGCACCCACCGGATCAACAGATATCCAGAGATCCATCCACGCATGGCGTGGATCTACCGTGTCGACCAAGGTTGACATCTACCAAAGCAGTGCAGGACGCCGTTCCGACAGATCGCAGAAATCTGTCGAAGGCGGGGTGGGTCCGGTTGCGGGGGCGTGAGCCGCATGGATGCGGCGACCGAGCTTACAGGGACGTACTCGCAGCGTCCCCCGCAACCGGACCCACCCCGCCATCCCACGGATAGCCCGCTGTTGCTGTTGCTTCGGCCGTTGCCGTTGCCTCTGCGGGTGCAGGGCGCAGCCCTGCCAACAAACCCAACCCTCAGAACATCAGGTTGATCATCAGCACCACCACGCAGGTGTAGATCAGCGACAGCGGGCCGCCGACCCGCCACATCTCGCGCGGGGTGTAGTTGGCCGGGCCGGTGATCATCGAAATCACCGGGTTGGAGGCCGTCATCAGGTTGTTGGACGCCGACAGCGCCACGATCAGCGCGAACGCCGTCGGGTTGCCGCCCGCCGCCAGCGCAAGGTTCACCGCAATGGGCACCATCACGATGGTGGCGCCCACATGGCTGATCACCAGCGAGAACGCCGTGGTCAGCAGCGCCAGCGCCACCTCCAGTACCCACACCGGGATGCCGGTGGGCAGCTTGTCGATGGTATGGCCGGCCACCCATGCCGCCGCACCACTGGAATCCATCGCCCAGCCGAGCGGGATCAGCCCGGCCATCATGAACACGGTCTTCCAGTTGATCGATGCATACGCCTCGTCCATGCGCAGCACGCCGGTCAGCAGCATGCCGGCCACGCCGGTCATCAGCGTCAGCGCCACCGGCAGCTTGCTGGTCAGCGCGATCAGGATGGTCAAGGCGAAGATCGCCATCGCGATCTTGAACTTGTGCGGGCGCTGCTCGCCGGTCGGGTAGTCGGTCACCACCACGAAGTCACGGCTGCGGGCGGCCTGCGCCAGGTCGGTCCAGATGCTGTGGAAGACCAGCATGTCGCCGGCGCGCAGCTGCATGTCGCGCACGTCCTCGCGGATCACCTGCTTGTCGCGGTTGATCGCCAGCAGGCTGATGCCGCGCTCCTTGCGCAGGCGCAGATCGGCCGCGCTCTTGCCGATCACGTTCGAGGTCGGTGGCACCACGGCCTCGGAAATGCCGGCGCGGCTGGGGTTGAACAGGTCGCCCAGGTGCTTCAGCCGCGAAGACATGCGCAGGAACTGGTTCTGCGCGAAATCGTTGATCTGCTCGCGCGGGCCCATCGCGCCGAGCACGCTGCCGACCCAGATGCGCATCTCCGCCGGTGGCGCCAGGCGGGTGTCATTGCCGGTTTTCAGGGCCAGCAGCAGCGGGGCATCGTGCAGGTTCTCGGCCTCGCCCAGGGTCATGCCCACCAGCGGGCTTTCGGCACTGACCACCAGCTCGAACACATCGCCTTCGATGCCATAGGTCTTGGCGAAGTAGCTCTCGGTGCGCGCGGGCGTGACCCCGTCGTTGACCAGGTTCTCTTCCTCGATCAGCTTGCGGTCGCCGTAGTAGCGGAAATACAGCAGCGAAGCGATCAGCAGCGCCACGCCGATCGGCAGCGGCGCGAACATGCGCAGCGGCTCGATCGTGGCCAGGCCGGAAGGCAGGTTGTTGTTGGCCGAGGCCAGCAGATCGTTCAGCAGGATCAACGGTGAATTGCCGACCATGGTCAGCGCACCACCCATCACGATTGCCGCCGAAATGGGCAGCAGCAGGCGCTGCAGGGTCAACCCGGTGCGCGCTGCCAGTCGCGAGGCGACCGGCAGGTACAGCGCCATCACCGACGGGTTCTGCATGAAAGAGGAATTCAGGCCGGCAATGGCCGTGGTCATCATCAGCAGCCGCTGCTCGACGCCATGGCCGCGCCGCAGCAGCCACGCGGCCAGCCGGTTCAGCGCCCCGGTGCGGTCCAGGCCCGCACCGAGGATGGTGGTGGCGATGATGCTCATCACCGCGTTACCGGAGAAGCCGCCGAAGATTTCCTCCGGCGCGATCAGCCCGGTGACACCGAGCACCACCAGGACCACCAGCGCGACCACGTCGGCGCGGATGCGCTCGAACAGGAACATCGCCATCGTGAAGCCGACCAGCCCGAGCACGAGCTTCATGTCGTTGGTCAGCGTCAGCGCGGTATCCATGTGGGGCGCGGTGTCCTCAGGCGATCGTCAGGTGCGGTCGTACAGCAGGTCCCAGACGCCGTGGCCGAGCTTCTGGCCGCGGGTCTCGAAGTGCGTCTGCGGCCGCCAGTCCGGGCGCGGCACGCTGCCACGCGGGCCGGCGCGGTTGACCAGGCCAGCGGTGGCGTCGAGCACGTCCCACATCTGCTCGGCGTAGTCTTCCCAGTCGGTGGCGCAGTGCAGGCGGCCGCCCGGGCGCAGCTTGCGCACCAGCAGCTCGGCAAATGCAGGCTGCAGCAGGCGGCGCTTGTTGTGGCGCTTCTTGTGCCACGGGTCCGGGAAGTAGATGCGCACTTCATCCAGCGCGCCATCGGCGATCTCGTTCTGCAGCACTTCCACCGCATCGTGGTGGTACAGGCGCACGTGGTCGGCGTTGTCGTCGGCCAGCGCGTTCAGCAGCCGGCCCACGCCGGGCGCGTGCACCTCGATGCCGATGTAGTCACGCGACGGATCATGCTGGGCGGCGAAGCGCAGCGCGGCACCGTTGCCGAAGCCGATTTCCAGCACCTTGTGCGCCGGGCGGCCGAAGGTGGCGTCCAGATCACGCGGCTGGCCGTTGTAGTCGATGCCGAAGCGCGGCCAGCGTTCGTCGAACGCGCGCTGCTGGGCGGGGGTGAAGCGGCCCTGGCGCAACACGAAGCTGCGTACCTCGCGGCGGCCCTCGCTCACGGTGAAGGGCTTGGGCGGGGCCTTGGAACCGGCGCTGTCGAAGGGATTGGTCATCAGCCGATCAACCCATCCACCGGGGAGGAGGCGCTGGCGTAGCGCTTGCGCGGGATGCGCCCGGCCAGGAAGGCCTCGCGGCCGGCCTCGACCGCCTTGCGCATGGCGCTGGCCATCAGCACCGGGCTGCGCGCACCGGCAATGGCGGTGTTCATCAGCACGCCGTCGCAGCCCAGCTCCATCGCGATCGCCGCATCCGATGCGGTGCCCACGCCGGCGTCGACGATGATCGGCACCTTGGCGTCTTCGATGATCTGCAGCAGGTTGTACTTGTTCTGGATGCCCAGGCCCGAACCGATCGGCGCAGCCAGCGGCATCACCGCAGCGCAGCCGATCTCTTCCAGGCGCTTGGCCAGGATCGGGTCGTCGGAGGTGTAGACCATCACCTCGAAGCCGTCCTTGACCAGCTGTTCGGCGGCCTTGAGGGTCTGCACCACGTCCGGGTACAGCGACTTCTGGTCGCCCAGCACTTCCAGCTTGGTCAGGTTGTGGCCGTCCAGCAGTTCGCGCGCCAGCCGGCAGGTGCGCACCGCGTCTTCGGCGGTGTAGCAGCCGGCGGTGTTGGGCAGGATGGTGTAGCGCTCCGGCGGCAGCACGTCGAGCAGGTTCGGCTCGCCCGGGTTCTGCCCGATGTTGGTGCGGCGGATGGCCACGGTGACGATCTGGGCGCCAGCGGCCTCGGTGGCCAGGCGGGTTTCTTCCAGATCCTTGAACTTGCCGGTGCCTGTGAGCAGCCGCGAGCCATAGGTCTTGCCGGCGATCACCAGCGAATCGGGGGAGACATGAACGTTCATGGCGCGATTATCGCTTATCCGCCTGAAGATGGGATCACGCAATGGCGTGCAGGCCGTGGATGGGTAGGGTTAGTGCCGGCCGCTGGCCGGCAGATGCAGGGTGCCTGACAGCGTCGGATTGCCGGCCAGCGGCCGGCACTACCCGGGACGGCCTCAGCCCCCACCCAGCGCGTGCACGATCTCCACCACGTCGCCTTCGGCCAGGACATGCTCGCCATGGCGGCTGCGGCTGACGATCTCGCCGTTGACCTCCACCGCCACCCGGCGCTGCAGCAGCTGCTCGGCCTCAAGCAGGTCGTGGAGGGTCGCCGAGGCGGGCAGGGTGCGGGGTTCGCCGTTGAGCTGGATGTTCATCCCTGCATTGTCGCTGATAGCCCGTCGGGATCGGAACGTTTGTAATTTGAACCGGGCGCCAGCTCCGGCACAGCAGGTTTCGACGTGGTCAGGCGACAATCCATGCGGCGGCGCAGCGTGAGCAAACGGCGGCGCGGTGAAACCATTGACCGTGCGCCGGCGTACGTGCGCCGGATTCCAACTTGTTTACCCCACAGGAGTTCCTAGATGCAGCTCAGCAAACACCCGATCCGCTCCCTCATGGCGGCTGCGATCGCACTGGCCGCGCTGCCGGCCATGGCAGGCGAAAATCCGTACTCCAAGGCGGTATTCTTCGGTGACAGCCTCACCGACGCCGGCTACTTCCGCCCGCTGCTGCCCGAGGCCACGCAGGGGCTCTCCGGCCAGTTCACCACCAACCCGGGCTGGGTGTGGTCGCAGCAGGTCGCCAATTACTACGGCCTCAACAAGGACCCCAACGGCAACGGCCAGAACGGCGACAACTACGCTGTCGGCGGCGCCCGCGTGTCGGTCGAAGGCAGCGGTGCCCTCGGCGCGATCCCGTCTCTGAAGTCGCAGGCGGCCCGCTACCTGGCGGCAAACGGTGGCAAGGCTGACCGTAACGCCCTGTATACCGTCTGGGGTGGCGCAAACGACCTGTTTGCCGCCGCCGGCGCTGCCGGTGCGGGTGCGCCGCCGGCCCAGGTGCAGGGCCTCATCGGCGCGGCGGTCACCGACCAGATCGCGCTGGTCGGTGCCCTGAAGCAGGCCGGTGCCCAGTACGTGCTGGTGCCGAACCTGCCGGACGTGGGCATCACCCCGCAGTTCCGCGGCCCCAATGCAGCGGCTGCCACCGCCATGTCGGTCGGCTACAACAAGGCGCTGTATGGCGGCCTGAAGCAGGCGGGCATCGAGTTCATTCCGCTCGATACCTTCAGCATCCTGCGTGAAGTGACCGCCAACCCGGGCATGTACGGTTTCACCAACGTCACCAGCACCGCCTGCAAGATCAACCCGGCCAACACCACGGGCAGCATCATCGGCTGCAACCCGACCACCTACGTCAGCCCCGATGCGTACCAGACCTATCTGTTCGCTGATGGCGTGCATCCGACCGTTACCGGTCACCAGCTGCTGGGCCAGTACGCCGTCTCGGTGCTGGAGGCTCCGCGCCTGCAGCAGGTGCTGAGCCACTCGGCACAGACCGTCGGCCGTTCGCGTGCCGACCAGGTCAGCAACCACTTCGGCGCCCGTCCGGCCGATGGCCTGTCGTGGTGGGGTGGCGTGCGCGGTGACCTGCAGCGCTATGACCACGCCGACCTGTACGACGGCGTGGCGCCGGCCGGCCTGTTCGGTGTCGACTGGGCACGCAACGGTGTGGTGGTCGGCGGCTTCGCCGGCTTCGGTCGCATGAGTGCCGACTTCGGCAACAGCCGTGGCGACTTCACCCAGAAGGACACCACCGCCGGCCTGTTCGCTGCCTGGTATGGCGACCGCGTCTGGGTCAACGGCCAGGTCAGCTACACCTGGTTGTCGTATGACGTGAACCGCAAGGTCCAGCTGGGCCCGGCTACCCGCGAACACGGTGGCTCGCCGGACGGCAGCAACCTGACCGCTGCACTGAATGCCGGTTACGAGTTCGGCACCGAAGGTGGCTTCCGCCACGGCCCGATCGCTGCGGTGATCTGGCAGAAGGTCAAGATCGATGGTTACAGCGAAAGCGCTGCTGCGGGCACGCTGGCCACCGCCCTGGGCTACGACCGCCAGAACGTCGACTCGACCGTCGGCCGCATCGGCTGGCAGGCCCGCTTCGATGGCGGCACCGTCAAGCCGTACGTGCAGGTGACCTACGACCACGAGTTCGAGGACACCAAGCAGGCCAGCGCGTGGCTGCAGACCCTGCCGGAACTGGGCAGCTACCGCGTGCCGGGCCTGGACTTCGACAAGAACTACGCCACCGCTGTTCTGGGTGCGCGCATGGACCTGTTCGGCCTGCAGGGCAACGTTGGCCTGAGCACCACGGCCGCGCAGAAGCGCGCCCGTGACGCGACGATCTTCGCCACCGTGGGTGGCAGCTTCTGATGAATGCAACATCCCGGGCACCGCAAGGTGCCTGGGATGCCTGCACGGCAGCGCCGGGTCATGCCCGGCGGGTGCGGCGGCCACCATTGCGCAACACCGGCCGCTCCGCATAGACTTTCATCCGCAATGCGGGCGTAGCTCAATGGTAGAGCTGTAGCTTCCCAAGCTACTGACGTGGGTTCGATTCCCATCGCCCGCTCCATGTCTCCAGGGTATTCACCCCAGGCAGACGCGGCGCACTCGTTGAACCACACCCCAGTCCAGCGTGTGGCAACGGCGCCAGAACCTCATTCTTCAATGCGTCGGGCTGTGGCTCTTCCGAACCACAGCCCGGATGGCTTATGCGCCCGCTTGCGCAGCCGCGTCCTTGGCCGCGGCAGTGACGGAACTCCCGAAACCGGTATAGGTCGATCCGTTGCAGTGCAGGTATGCGCGGAAGACGACGCCATTCAACTCGGCGTTGTCAAAATAGCAGTGCGTACCGGTCTTGGATGATTTCTTCACAAGCCGCATTGCCATTGCGTTTGAATCGTCGACGCTGGAGCCAAGACCGGCAACGCTCCAGGACTGGCCCGGGCGGTTGCAGGTGTAGGGATACTTATAGCCATGCGCCGACCCATAGTAGTAGTCGACATTGCACCAGGCCTGCGTCGCCGCCAGGTTGATGGCCAGCTCAAGCACGTTCTGTCCCGCAGTGGTGGTCGTCATGCCGTAGGCGGAAAGCGGAGAGGAACTGCATTCCGCTTTGATGCCAACACCCGGTGCCGGGATGCTGACATAGGGATCGCGTGCGAAGACACTGCAGACGGGGCCTTCCTCGGCGACGGCAAGGAAGCCATTGGCGTTGGCCGTCGCAGCATCGATATTGCTGCCAACGCCAGCGACCGTTCCATTCGTGCCGCAGCGCCGGATCACCACCCCTCCGCCGTTCGGCAGCATGTCCATGCCGGGGTCGCAGATGCCAGGCCCGATCGAGGATGCCCCTGCCGGTCCTGTGTAATCACGTTCGGCGTTTGCGGCCATCGGGGCCTGCGCGGAAAGCAGTGCAAGCATCAGCGGAAAAGAAATCGCAGCCATTCAAAACCTCGAATCCATGAGTGAGTCGTGACGCTAGCAGAGGCACCATTCTGGAAAACTGGAATTCGACCAATCCGCCACTGCTGCAAGCCAGTGATCCGATTCAGAATGCCCACGCCTATGGAAATGTGCGGTAGTTCGCGCTGCGTCTCTGGCTGCGCGGCTGCCGCGGCGGGCTCCTGCAATCTCCGCTGTCTGCCGGGCCCGCCGGGCCGCAGGGTTCAGTTGGTGCTGGGCTTGGGGATGCTAAAAGATCGTTAACCCTTGCCTCCCATCGTCCGCTGCCCGGAGCGCGAATGATCCCCGCACTTTTGCCCCTCAGGCGTTGCTTTGATTTTTCAGGGCGATCCAACCGGAAGGAGTTCTGGTCGTACTCCCTGTCTGCTGCCCTTGTGGTGGCAGTGGGCTACACCTTGATGGACGGCGGATACTGGCTGACGGGCACCGTGCTGCTCGACTGGGAGGCCTTCGAGCCATTCCGGACGCTGGGGTGGGTCATGACGGTCTGCGCGGTCATCGTCCTCCTTCCGCCCATGCTGGCCCTGGCCGTTCGACGACTGCACGACATCGACGAGTCCGGCTGGTACGTCGTGATCGCCTTCATCCCGTTGGGTGTGTTCGTCCTCTTCCCGGTCATGCTTCTGCCGGGCAACGAGGAAGAGAATCGATTCGGCGGTGTTTCCGGCCTGCCGGGTGCCTGACTCAACGCCGGGCGAAGTCCACCAGATCGGAAGGGTAGTGGGGGCAGGTGCGCAGCGTGGCGTCGTCACCGCCATACAGCACCACCAGCGCAGCCACTTCAAATGCCCAGTAGCCCCACGCGTTCGGCCCGATCAGGCGCCGGGTCCGCTTCTGAGCCTTTGGCGGCAGCAGGAAGAAGTCGCGGTACTGCACCTGCAGGTAGCCGGCCAGCAGTGAAGGGTCGAACGCTTCACCGTCGCGCAGCGGCGCGAACAGCTCAGCGAACGGTCGCGGATGAAAGACCTCATCACTGGCTTCCACCAGGCCCAGCGCCGGCGCGCTGAGGTAGTCCAGCACGCGGTCGGTGTCGAAACAGAGCACCTTCTCCACCAGCGCCGGCAGGCGTTCCTGCGCATCCAGCAGCACGCCCAGTGACAACAGCTGCAGTGCGTATTCGTAGTGCTGCGTTGTACGCGATTGCAACGACGCAGCCAGCGCGATGTCGTGGCCTTGCTGTTGCAGGCTGTCCCGGGCAAGGGCCAGCAAACGCGCATGCTCGAGCCAGAGATCTGCTACGTCGGCATGCATCTGCTGCAACGCCGTGGGGGCGAAGCCGCGGTCAACGCCTTTCAGCAGCAGGTTGCTGCCGGTCTGTGCAACCGTCTCCCAGCCGTAGGCATGCTCCAGGGCCGCATGTCCCTGCAGCGGTTCCTCCGCAGATTCACCGCCATTGCGCGCATGGCGTGCAAGCAAGGCCATGCCTGCGTTCCAGTCCGCCTGCCAATCCGGCAGGCGAAGCGTGCGGCGCGGCTGGCCCGGGGCCTTGGCCAGTGCTCTCCATCGCGGCAGCATGTCCTGCAGCAGATTCCGGCGATTCGCGGCAGTCATCGATTCCATCATCAGCGAGAGTCTAGCGGCATTGCCGGTTCGAACCCCATTGCCTGGCACAGCGTTGAAGGTTTGAATGGTGCACAGTCGCCGCCACCAAGCCTGCATGACCGTTGATCGAATCGCCCTCCGCCGTTTCACCCAGTGGCTGCCGTTCCTGATATGGGTAGCGATCTGCGTGGTGTGGTGGTCGCCTTGGGGTGTGGTCGTTGGCCTGGCCGCATGTCTTGCCCTGGGCGGCGTGCTGCAGCACTTCGATCTGGTCGGCGATGCCGTAGGGGGCGCACTGCTGCGCTCGCGGGCGAAGCTGCCCTTCGCCACCCGGCCGCCCACGCATGATGTGCTGTTGGATTGGGGCGAGCTGGGCATGGGCGGGCCGGCCTACGGCACCCTGATGCTGCGCGATGGCGCCATTGTCGAGGGCGTATCCACCGCAGGCAGCCACGATGCCAGCGGCGAGTGGCTGGCGCTGGCGGGCAGCGCGCTGCGTGTGGCCAGTGGCTACAGTGATCGCAGCGAAGCGGTGATCGTCTACGACGAAGCGGACAAGAGGGTGATGCACCTGCTGGCGATTGTTCCCAGCCTGTTCTGGCAGGAACTGCACGAGCGCCGGCAGCTTGGCGGGGATGCAGAAGCCGCGATGTGGTTGCGGGATATTCCCAGTCGATCGACCACGCTGCGCCCCTGCCGGGGTCTATGGCTGGAACAGGAGCATCCGGCGCTGGCCGCCGGGGTGCCGCAGGTGTTGCGGCATGTCCTGCCTGATGCCCGGGTGCTGAAGGCCATCCCGCTGCTTCCCGACGACCTGCGCCTGACTGCGCATCCGACCTTGTTCGCGCGCATCTGCCCGTACGCGCTCTGTCTTGATGGCGCGCCCAGTGACCGTCACGCCTGCGATCTGGAGACGGTCATTGCCAGCCCGTCCGGTCGATGCGTGGTGGTGGCGGGCAGCGTGCTTGATGGGGATCTGCGTCCCATCGAGGGCGTATGGCTCGTCCACTGGCAGGGGCGTTGGCAGGCCATTGGCCGCCGTGCGATGGGCGGCACTGGCAAGACCCGGAGTGGGGCCTGGATCGATGTCATCGCGGTCGGCGATGACGGAACGCTTCGCTGCGAAGCCTATGAGGAACACTGGACGTTCGAGGCGATCACACGCGTCCCCACGCCACATACGGCATTGGCGCTGCCTGTGGAATGGCGGGAAACCGCATTGGCCGTGCGTGTCCGCGATGGGGGCTTTTCGCTGCGCCTGCCCCGTGCGGATCAGCGGCCCTCAGTCACAGGTTAGACTGCGTCGAATCAAACAGGGAGGTTCCGGCATGCGTCGTCGATGCAGGCCGGGAAAGCGCTGGAAAAGCTGAAGAAATGGGCTGCGGGCAGTACCGGGTGCGGATGACCGGACTTCCGTAGGGCTCATGCGCCTGCCGCCTGCACCTGTTGCGCATACTCCTCGGTAAACAGCCCTGACAATGCCCGGCGCTGCTCTGCATCGATGGCGCGCGAGGCGTTGGTTGTGTAGTCGAAATGCACCATCACGCAGCGCCCGCTGGCCACCAGGGCCTCGAACTGGAACGCCTGCTGCACGATCGACAGCGAGGAGCGGCCGATGTTTTCGATGCGGGTCTCGATGCGCACTTCGTGTCCCGGCTGTATCTGCTGCAGGAAGTCGATCTCGTAGCGGCGCAGGATCAGCGTCAGGTCGCGCATGCTGGCCTCGCGGCTGAAATGGCGGAAGATCTCCTGGCGACCTTCCTCGAACCAGACGGGCAGGGCGGTGTTGGTGACGTGGCCGAGTACATCCACTTCGGAGAAACGCGGAAGGATCGTCAACGGCATGAAGTCTCCGGGGTGTAGTGGGTGGGGTCTCCGGCGACGATGCTGCCATCGCCGGAGACAGTGCGGCGACTACCGGCTGTCAGTCTGAGTAGAAGCCGTTGCCGAGGGTGCCGGGCAGGCCGGGTTCCGGCCACGGCATCAGTGACGTGCAGGCGTCGTACAGCGTGCAGAAGTCCTGCCGCAGTTGTGCAGGCACCCAGCTGCCATAGGAAACGTCGGTCGAGTCGCCCTGGCAGGCGTAGGAAACATCGATCCAGCGGGTATTGGCGTGTGAGGCAACGCCCTGGTGCTGTGTTTTGCCCGTGCAGTAGCGCAGGCCCTGGCCGATCAGGGTGTTGTTGGCATCGAAGTAGAGCCGGGAGACTGCATGGGTTGGCGCAGCCTGTACGTGTGCGGCGCTCCCCATCAGGCCAAACAGCAACAACAGCGGAATTCCCATTCGCATCTGTGGTTCTCCTTGGGTTGTGTAAGCCGGCCGTGTCCTGTCCTGTAGCCGGCAACAGCCATCTTCGCACAGCCCCGGCAGGCACGCAGATGCGGCGGTCTGCAGGGCATCATCCGCCCGCCACACGCCCGCGCTATGCTGCGCGCCTGCCGCCCGATCCTGCCGCGATGAAGCTCGCCATCCTGTCCCGCAACAGCTCCCTGTACTCCACCCGCCGGCTGGTCGAGGCGGCCCGCGCGCGCGGCCACACCGTTCGCATCCTCGACCCGCTGCGCTGCTACATGCGCATCGCCGCCGATGGTTTTTCGATGCACTACAAGGGCCGGCCGATGACCGGCGTGGACATGGTCATCCCGCGCATCGGCGCCTCGATCACCCGCTATGGCACCGCCGTGCTGCGCCAGTTCGAGCTGATGGGCGCGCGCACTCCCAACCCGTCCGATGCGATCCTGCGTTCGCGCGACAAGCTGCGCGCGCACCAGTTGCTGGCAGCCAAGGGCATCGACATGCCGGTCACCGTGTTCGGCGACAACCCCGATGACACCGTCGACCTGCTGTCGATGCTCGGTCCGCCGCCGCACGTAGTGAAGCTCAACGAGGGCACCCAGGGAAGGGGCGTGATCCTCACCGAGAAGGCCAGCGCTTCGCGTGGCATCGTCGAGGCCCTGCGGGGCCTGTACGCCAACTTCCTGATGCAGGAGTTCATCGGCGAAGCCAAGGGCGCCGACCTGCGCTGCTTCGTGGTCGGTGACCAGGTGGTGGCGTCGATGCAGCGCCAGGCGCCGGAAGGTGACTTCCGCTCCAACCTGCATGCCGGCGGCACCGCGGTGGCGGCTAAGGCCAGCCGCGCCGAACAGCAGGTGGCGGTGCGTTCGGCCAAGGCGCTGGGCTTGTCGGTCTGTGGCGTGGACCTGATCCGCTCCGCGCGTGGCCCGCTGGTGCTGGAGGTCAACTCCACGCCAGGGCTGGAGGGCATCGAAGCCGCCTGCGGGGTGGATGTGGCCACGCGTATCATCGAGCACGTCGAGAAGATCAAAAAGCCATGATTAATCAATGGCTTGAAATTCTCATGAGCAAATGAGGCCAGCTTTAACGCGCCTTTAATCGGCGCCGGCGTAGCCTTCAGCGAACCGCAGCTCTGCCTCTCAGCAGGATCGGTATCGGGATACGACTTCAGACCCAGGCGGGGCACCGTCTGGGTCTTTTTTATGCCGCCGGAAGTCCCTTGTGGAGGCAGCGTGACGGCCGTAGAGTGGCGCCCATCGTTCCTGGATGGATCCGGAGGCTGGCGATGTACCGCATCACGATGATCGCGTTGTTGCTGGGGCTGTCTGGTGCTGTCTCCGCCAAGCCGGAGAAGACCGCCATACAGATGGATGGGCAGGCCCCGGTGGCCGAGCAGGTCCGGCGGGTTGAGAAGGCCCTCGATGACGGCGAGTACAGCGAGATTTCCGCCGATGACCGCGCCCAGGTGCAGCAGGCACTGGCGCGCATCACCCAGCGCATGGGCGACCACCGCACGCTTCAGGAGCTCCCGCCGCAGGTCCAGGCGGAGGTGTTCAACGACCAGGAGCGTATCAATACCGTTCTTGTCCGCGCCCACGAGGACAGCCGCCAGATCTGCCAGCACACCCGCACCACCGGCAGCAACATGCCTAAAAGCCGCTGCCTGACCGTGGCCGAGCGCCGCCGGATCGAAGAAAAGGGCAAGGCCCTGCTCAACGACCAGCGCACCTTCAACAACTTCAACCCTGCCACCAACCACTAGGCCGTCCGATGCCCCTGCGCATGGCACTTGCTGGCGTGAAGGTGGTGCGAATACAGTCAACACTCAACTCAAACAAGGATTCGTTTGTCATGAAGTCCCTCCTGATGTCGGCGGTCCTGATCTCGGGCCTGACCCTGGCCACCGCCGCCTCTGCATCGAACCAGTCCGGTGAGGTCTTTATCCCCGGCAAGCCGCTGCAGCAGCAGATCGAGCGCATCGAAATCGAACTCAACGATGGCGAGACCTACAGCGAACTGAAGCAGGCCGACCGCAGCCGTGTACGCGAGGCGCTGGTGCGCATGCGCACGGCTGTCGAGCAGCATCCTGACCGCGATTCCATGCCTGAACAGGTACGAACCGATGTCTTCAACGACCAGCAGATCGTGAACACGGTTTTGACACAGGCACGTGAAGATAGTCGTCTAATATGCCAACGTGAAAAGGCCACGGGTTCGAACCGGTCCACGACGCAGTGCACTACCGTTGCCGAGCGCGCCCGGCGGAAGGACAAGGCACAGCGTGATATGGGCCAGGCCCAGCGCATCGGCAAATTCGTAAATTAGAGGTGACAGTGAGAATCCTGGTAATCGAAGACAACAGCGACATTGCGGCCAACCTGGGCGACTACCTGGAGGACCGGGGCCACACCGTGGACTTCGCGGCTGACGGGGTTACCGGTCTGCACCTGGCCGTGGTGCACGAGTTCGACGCGATCGTGCTGGATCTCAATCTGCCAGGCATGGACGGCATCGAGGTCTGCCGCAAGTTGCGCAATGAAGCGCGCAAGCAGACCCCGGTACTGATGCTCACCGCCCGCGATTCGCTGGACAACAAGCTGGCCGGCTTCGATTCCGGCGCGGACGACTACCTGATCAAGCCGTTCGCGCTGCAGGAAGTGGAAGTGCGTCTGAACGCCCTGTCGCGACGCGGCAAGGGCGTTCAGACCCGCGTGCTGGAAACCGGCGATCTGGAATACAACCTGGATACGCTGGAAGTGCGCCGCCAGGGCAAGCTGCTGCAGCTCAACCCGACCGCGCTGAAGATCCTGCAGGCGCTGATGGAAGCGGCCCCGGCCGTGGTGACCCGCCAGGAGCTGGAAACCCGTGTGTGGGGTGAAGAACTGCCCGATTCGGATTCCCTGCGCGTGCACATCCATGGCCTGCGCGCGGTGGTCGACAAGCCGTTTGAAGTGCCGCTGATCCAGACCCGCCATGGCATCGGATACCGCATCGCCACCCCGGAAGCCTGATTCGGTGGCAACCAAGGGGGAGCGCCGGCGCACGCCTTATCGGCGGCGCCTGCGCAGCCGCATCATCGTTTCGTTCGTGTTGTTGGGCTTCTGCCTGACGACACTGTTCGCGTTCGCCACCAACTGGGCCCGCCTGCGCGTGGAAAACCAGCTGGTGGAAGAGCTGATGAACCGCAACATCGACGAGTATGCGCGCCGCTATTACGAGCACCCCGGGCATAACCCGGACGCACCGGTACTGCAGATCAAGGCCTATGCCTATTCGAAGGACAAGTTCGACCGGGTGCGCGAAGAGCGCGCGCAGTGGGCGGGCTTCTCCGATGGCATTCACAGCGTCAGCGGCGATGAGCACGGCGAGCCGTACTCCTACAAGCTGGCCGTACGCAAGACGCCCGACGCCTGGTTCTTCCTCGCCTATGACATGACCGACAGCGTGCGCGGTGGCAAGCAGCTCAATCGCGCGCTGGTGCTGTCGGTGCTGGTGTTCAGCGTGCTGTCGCTGGTGCTGGGCTGGTGGTCGGCCTCGAAGGTGATGAAGCCGGTGTCGGATCTGGCCGCGCGGCTGCGTGCCTATCGCGGCGGCACCAGTGATCCCGAGCCGTTGGCGCCACGCTTCCCCGACGACGAAGTGGGGCAGCTGGCCCAGGCGCTGGACGACTATTCCTCGCGGCTGACCGAAGTGGTGCAGCGCGACCGTGAATTCAATGCAGACGTCAGCCATGAGCTGCGTACGCCGCTGGCAGTGATCCGTGGCGCCACCGAGCTGCTGCTGACCCGGCCCGGCCTGGACGAGAAGGTGCTGCAGCGCCTGCAGCGCATCCAGCGCGCCGAACAGCAGTGCAGCGATCTGATCGGCGCGCTGCTGCTGCTGTCGCGCAACGAGCGCGGGCAGGGCACCAGCAACGTCGCCCGCGTGGCCGAGCAGCTGCTGGACGCACACCGTGCGCAGCTGGGTGGCAAGCCGCTGGAGCTGCTGCTGGAAGGTGAGCGCAATCTGGTGATCGACGCGCCCGAGGCGGCGTTGTCGGTGGCACTGGGCAACCTGATCGGCAACGCCGTGAAGTACTCGCAGGACGGCGAGGTGCGCGTGTTCGTCGGCACCAACTCGGTGTCGGTAACCGACAGTGGCCCGGGCCTGAGCGAGGAAGACGCGGCCAAGCTGTTCCAGCGTGGCTACCGCGGCACGCATGCCGGCCACTCGCAGGGCGGCGGCATCGGCCTGTCGATCGTCAGCCGCCTGTGCGACCTGTACGGCTGGCAGGTAAGCGTGCGCCCCGGCGGCCAGCGTGGCGTGATCGCCACCCTGACGTTCTCGCCGAAGCCGTTGTAAGGGCCCCTACTTTGGTGGGTGCCGACCTTGGTCGGCACGAACCCCGCCGACCTTGCATCGCGCCCTGTGTCGCTTGTGCCACCACCGTGATCGCTGCCGCGCCCCGCGCGTGTAGATCCACGCCATGCGTGGATGCACTTCGGTAGTGCCGGCCGCTGGCCGGCAACCAGGCCTCAACCCCCGGCCAACCCCAGATACCGCGCATGCAGCTGTTCCACCTGCACCTGCAGGTCCTCCGGCTGCCCATCATTGACCACCACGTCATCGGCCAGCGCCAACCGCTGTGCGCGGCTGGCCTGCGCAGCAATCATCCGGTCGGCCAGCGCGGCATCAATGCCATCGCGCTGCATCAGCCGCGCGTGTTGCACGGCTTCGGGCGCATCCACCAGCAACACCCGGTCCAGCCACGGGTAGGCTTTCTGCCCGCCCACCTCGGTCAGCAGCGGAATCGCGGCAATCGCATAGGGGCTCTCAGCCTGCTCGCACTGCTGCTGCATCAGCAGGCGGATGGCGGGGTGGGTGATGGCTTCCAGCGCCGTCCGCTCGGCCGGGTCGGCAAACACGTGGGCGCGCAGGCGCCCCCGGTCCAGGCTGCCATCGGCCAGCAGCATGTCGGCGCCGAAACGCTCGGCAATACGGGCCAGCGCCGGGCTGCCGGCAGCCACCACTGCACGTGCGGCCAGATCAGCGTCGGCCACCACGATCCCCAGCGCCTCGAAGCGCCGGGTCACCTCACTCTTGCCGGAGGCGATGCCGCCGGTCAGGCCAACCACATAGCGGCTCATGGGGACTCCCCTCAGCGCAGCCCGCTCATCACCAGGTACTGCTCCACCAGTGGCGCACCCCACATGAAGTACAGCCAGCCGGCGATGGCCAGGTACGGCCCGAACGGGATGGGCGTGGCGCGGTCACGGCCCCGGCTGTACAGCCAGATCGAGCCGATGATGGCGCCCAGCACCGACGACAGCAGGATGATCGGCAGGATGCCCTTCAGACCACACCAAGCGCCCAGTGCCGCCAGCAGCTTGAAGTCGCCGTGGCCCATGCCTTCCTTGCCGGTCAGTTGCTTGAACAGCCACCAGACCGTCCACAGCGACAGGTAACCCACCGCCGCGCCCACCAGGGCGGGCTTGGCCGGCATGTAGAGGTTGTCGATGCTGCCTATCAGCCCCAGCCACATCAGCGGCAGGGTCAACTGGTCGGGCAGCAGCTGCGTTCGCAGGTCGATACCGGACAGGGCGATCAGGAAGCAGGTCAGCACGATGGCGCCGAAGCCCTGCCAGCCGAAGCCGAATTGCCAGACGCAGGCCAGCACCAGCACCGAGGTCAGCGCCTCCACCAGCGGGTACTGCAGCGAGATCGGCGCCTTGCAGTGCCGGCACTTGCCGCCCTGGATGATCCAGCTGAACAGCGGGATGTTCTCGTACCAGCTCAGCTTGTGCTTGCAGTGCGGGCAATGCGACGGCTCCACCACGATCCCCGGTGGGGGTGGTTCATAGAAGTCCGGTTCCTCCAGGACTTCGCGCGCATCGCGCTTCCACTGCCACTCCAGCCGCTTGGGCAGTCGCAGGATGACCACGTTCAGGAAACTGCCCAGCAGCAGTCCCAGGGCGGCCGCGGCGGGGTAGCCGAGGCCGGGGTGCTGGTCGAGAAATGCCATGTATGTTTTATCCGACGACAGAAGCGAGCTTGAAGATCGGCAGGTACATGCCGACGACCATGCCGCCCACGACCACACCAATGAACACCATGATCATCGGTTCGAGCAGGCTGCTCAAGGCGTCAACGGCATTGTTGACCTCCTGCTCATAATACTCGGCAACCTTGAACAGCATGGTATCCAACGCGCCCGCCTCTTCGCCGATGCCGGTCATCTGGATGACCATGTGCGGGAACAGGTTGGTCTGCTTCATGGCCATGTTGACCGGGAAGCCCACCGAGACGTCGTCCCGCATCCGCAGCACAGCCTCTTCATAGACCTTATTGCCGGTCGCGCCAGCCACGATGCCCAGGGCCTCCACCAGCGGGACGCCAGCCTTGAAGGTCACGGCGGTGGTCCGCGCGAAGCGGGCAATCGAGCTGTTGTGCATGATCTGGCCGATTACCGGCACCTTCAGTATCAGCCGATCCATTTTGTGCTGCATGGCTGGTGAGCGCTTGTAGGCCGTCACGAAGCCGACGATGCTGCCGACAACAATGATCGCAATCAGCCACCACCACGAGACCATGAAACGCGAGCAGGACACGATGATCTGGGTGAAAGCCGGCAGATCGGCGCCGAAACTCTTGAACACGTCTTCGAACTGCGGCACCACGAAGATCAGCAGGATCGCGCTGACCAGCAGCGCCACCGCGATGACCATTGCCGGGTAGAACAGGGCCTTCTTGATCTTGCCCTTCAGCGCTTCGATGTTCTCCTTGTAGTTGGCCACCGTGTCCAGCACGGTCTCCAGTACGCCGGCGCCTTCACCTGCCCGCACCAGGTTGCGATACAGCTCATCGAACTGTACCGGGTGCTTGCTGATCGCCTCGTGCAGCGATGAGCCGCCTTCGATGTCGGTGCGCACGCCATCGACCATCTTCTTCATGCGCGGGTTCTTGTGCCCGCTGCCGATGATCTCCAGCGCCGAGACGATCGGCACACCGGATTTCATCATCGTGGCCATCTGCCGGCTGAAGAAGGCGATGTCCTTGGTGCTGATCGCCTTGCCGGCCGCGCCGAACAGCGGTTTAGGCTTCGGTTTCACCTGGCCGGGATTGATGCCCTGCCGGCGTAACTCGGCCCTGAGCAGATTGGCATTCTTGGCCAACTGCTCGCCCTTCATCTTCACGCCCCGCTTGTCGGTCCCCTCCCAGACAAACGGCTGCAGTTCCATCGTGGCGCGGGCCACGGGCTCCTTCTTGATCGCACTGCGACTGACAGACATGTTGGCTCCCCAAGACCCGCCATCCCCAGGCGGGTAACTAGCCATCGATGGTAGCGGGTTCAAGGCCGGATGGGCAGTTGGTAGGCGGCCCAGCGTGCGATTTCGTGCCAGGTGCCGACCAAAGGTGACGCACTGCGTCACATTGCCGCGTCCATCGCAGATTCGGATGCGGGGGGTTCCCATCCGCGAAATTGCTGCCATCATGGGCGCGGGGAAATCCAGGGGGAGGCGTGCCGGGGTTGGCACGCAACCTGCGTTGATCCACCCGCAGGGTGCAGGACCCGCTCAACCGGTCGATGGCCGGCCCGATCCTGTGCGCTGACTCAACCACCACTTATCTTGGGGATGTATCAAATGAAGAACCAGAAGGGCTTCACCCTTATCGAACTGATGATCGTTGTTGCGATCATTGCCATCCTGGCCGCCATCGCGCTGCCGCAGTACAAGAACTACACAGCCCGCGCCAAGATCACCCAGGCCGTCGCCGCTGTCGCCGGCGAGAAGATCAAGGTTGCCGAGAACTATGCTTCGGAAGCCACCGACCTGTGCGCGAGCGTTTCCGGCTGCACCGGCGGCACCGGCGCCACCGGCCTGGCCGCTCTGAAGCTGACCGGCAAGTCGAAGGACAACACCGCCACCATCGAACTGACCACCGGCGTCCCGGCCAACGACAAGGATCCGCTGCAGTGGACCTGCACCGTGACTGCTTCTTCGGTCACCACCTATAAGGACAAGCCGTGCGATGACCTGAACAAGTCATCCTAATCGCGGCGTGATGGCTGGCACCGAGTGTCGGCCCTGCAGCACCGGATGCCCGCGAGAAATCGCGGGCATCTGCATTTGTAATGGGCGCTCCAGGCGCCTATAACCTGCTCACCCCTCCCAGAACCACCACCATGAACGCAGTCACCACCGCCAATCTGGTTGGCATCACCGGGCTGGCCCGCCGCCTGGTCCAGGATGGGGCGCTGGACGAAGCCAGTGCCCGCGACGCGATGGCCAAGGCCGCCGCTGCCCGCCAGCCGCTGCCCACCTGGTTCGCCCAGAACAAGCTGGTCAATGCCGCGCAGCTCGCTGCCGCCAACGCGGTCGAGTTCGGCATGCCGCTGTTCGACGTGTCCACCTTCGACGCCAGTCAGAACGCGATGAATCTGGTGAGCGAGGAACTGCTGCGCAAACACAACGTGCTACCGCTATTCAAACGGGGTGGCAAGCTGTTCGTCGGCACCAGCAATCCGACCCACTCGCTGGATGAAATCAAGTTCCACACCAATCTTGTGGTGGAGCCGATCCTGGTCGACGAAGACCAGATCCGACGCACCCTGGAGCAGTGGCATACCAGCCATGACAGCCTGGGCGACTCGCTGGGTGGGGACGATGAAGGGCTCGCTAACCTGGATATATCCAGCGGCGACGAAGACAACGCAGGGGGCGACTCCGGCATCGACGCCAAGGGCGACGACACCCCGGTGGTCAAGTTCGTCAACAAGGTGCTGGTCGATGCCATCCGCAAGGGCGCATCGGACATCCACTTCGAGCCTTACGAAGACGACTACCGCGTGCGCCTGCGCATCGACGGCCTGCTGAAGATGGTGGCGCGCGCACCGGTGAAGTTGAACCAGCGCATCGCTGCGCGCCTGAAGGTGATGGCGCAGCTGGATATCGCCGAGAAGCGCGTGCCGCAGGACGGCCGCATCAAGCTCAACCTGTCCAAGAGCAAGCAGATCGACTTCCGCGTCAGCACGCTGCCGACCCTGTTCGGTGAAAAGGTGGTTCTGCGTATCCTGGATGGCAGCGCGGCCAAGCTGGGCATCGACAAGCTGGGCTACGAGCCGGACCAGCAGAAGCTGTTCCACGACGCCATCCACAAGCCGTACGGCATGGTGCTGGTGACCGGCCCAACCGGCTCCGGCAAGACGGTGTCGCTGTATACCGCGCTGGGCATCCTCAACGATGAGACGCGCAACATCTCCACCGCCGAAGACCCGGTGGAAATTCGCTTGCCCGGCGTCAACCAGGTGCAGCAGAACAACAAGCGCGGCATGACCTTCGCTGCAGCGCTGCGCTCGTTCCTGCGACAGGATCCGGACATCATCATGGTTGGCGAAATCCGCGACCTGGAGACGGCTGAGATTGCGATCAAGGCGGCGCAGACCGGCCACATGGTGCTGTCCACGCTGCATACCAACGATGCACCGCAGACCATCGCGCGTCTGATGAACATGGGCATCGCGCCGTACAACATCACCAGCTCGGTGACGCTGGTGATCGCGCAGCGCCTGGCGCGCCGGTTGTGCGGCAACTGCAAGCGCCCGGCCAATCTGCCGGAGCATGCGTTGCTGGCCGAGGGCTTCACCCAGGCGCAGCTGGATGCGGGCATCCAGTTGTACGAGGCGGTGGGCTGCGATGAGTGCACCGAGGGCTACAAGGGCCGAACCGGTATCTACCAGGTGATGCCGATGACCGATGAGATCGCCACCATCGTGCTGGCCGGCGGCAACGCGCTGCAGATTGCCGAGGCGGCGCAGCAGATCGGGGTGAATGACCTGCGGCAGTCGGCGTTGAAGAAGGCGGCAGCGGGTGTGACCAGCCTAGCCGAGATCAATCGCGTTACCAAGGATTGAGGTAAATCCACGCCATGCGTGGATGGTGCGATGCATGAGGTTGCCGGCCAGCGGCCGGCACTACCACGTTGGTGGGTAGATCCACGCCATGCGTGGATGACGCGATGCATGAGGTTGCCGGCCAGCGGCCGGCACTACCGCGTTGGTGGGTAGATCCACACCATGCGTGGATGACGCGGTGCATGAGGTTGCCGGCCAGCGGCCGGCACTACCGCGTTGGTGGGTAGATCCACGCCGTGTGTTGATGGCGAGATGCATGGGGGTTGCCGGCCAGCGGCCGGCACTACCGCGTTGGTGGGTGGATCCACGCCATGCGTGGATGGCGCGGCGGCGCACGCCAACCAAGGTTGGCGCCTACCAGGGCCGTTCGGCCCTTACTCCATCCCCAGCTTCTTCAGCTTGTAGCGCAGCGCGCGGAAGGTAATCCCCAGCTGCGCAGCCGTGCGGGTCTTGTTCCAGCGGTTCTCTTCCAGCGCGCGCTGGATGGCGCTGCGCTCCAGCTGCTCGATGTACGAGGGCAGGGCGGCACCGCCCGGCTGCAGGTCGGCCACGGCTTCGGCGGGAGCGGCGCCGCCGGGCGCACGCGGGGCGTGCTGCGGCAGGCGCAGGTCGTCGGCACCGATGCGGTCTTCTTCGGCCAGTGCCAGCGCGCGCTCCAGAATGTTCTCCAGCTCGCGCACATTGCCCGGGAACGCGTAGTGGGCCAGCGCTTCCAGCGCGGACGGCGCCAGCAGCGGTGTGGCACGGCCGTGGCTGCGGGCCAGCCGCGCCAGCACGGCGGCAGCCAGTTCCGGCAGGTCCTGGCGGCGCTCGCGCAGCGGCGGCACCTTCAGTTCAATCACGTTGATGCGGTAGTACAGGTCGTGGCGGAAGCGCCCGTCCTCGACCAGCTCGGCCAGGTCACGGTGCGTGGCCGAGAGAATGCGCACGTCCACCGGTTCTTCGTTGGCCGCACCGACCGCACGCACCGACTTTTCCTGGATGGCGCGCAGCAGCTTCACCTGCATCTGCAGCGGCAGCTCGGCCACTTCGTCCAGGAACAGGGTGCCGCCGTGTGCAGCCTGGAACAGGCCCGGCTTGTCGGCATGGGCGCCGCTGAAGCTGCCTTTGCGGTGGCCGAAGAACTCGCTCTCCATTAGCTCGCCAGGAATGGCACCGCAGTTGACCGGTACGAACGGACCAGCCGCACGCGCGCCTTGGGCGTGGATGGTGCGCGCGACCAGTTCCTTGCCCACGCCCGATTCACCGAGGATGTAGACCGGCGCCTGGCTGCGCGCGACCTTGCCGATGGTGGTGCGCAACACGTCCATGGCCGGCGAAGCGCCCAGCAGGCGTGCAGCCTGTTCGGTGGCGGGGCCGGGCGCAGGGCGTTCGGTGTTGTTGAGTTCCAGCGCGTGCTTGACCAGGCCGCGCAGCACCGAGATGTCCACCGGCTTGCTGACGAAGTCGAAGGCGCCGGCCTTCAGCGCTTCCACGGCCAGGTCCATGCTGCCGAATGCGGTGATCATCGCCACCGGTGTGCGCGGGTAGTGCTGGGCGATCTCGCTGACCAGCTCGATGCCGTTGCCATCCGGAAGGCGCATGTCGGTGATGCACAGGTCGTACGGGTTGCTGGCCAGCAGCTCGCGCGCTTCGGCCAGGTTGGCGGCAGTACTGATGCGCAGCCCCATGCGGCCGAGGGTCAGTACCAGCAGTTCGCGGATGTCGCGTTCATCGTCGACGACGAGGGCGCTGCGGGTTTCGTTCATGGGCGTGAAAGATAAACGAGGGGGCTGGAAGCGACAAATGTTTGACGCACAGAATTGGAATCAAGTGGGCAACAGCGTGTGCGGGCCAGGCAGCACCAGGCGGAAGCAGGAGCCGCCGGCGGGCACCGGGATGTAGTCGAGCCGTGCCTGGTTGGCGCGGCACAACTCGCGGGCGATATACAGGCCCAGCCCGGTGCCGTGCTCGGAGGTGGTGAAGAACGGGCGGAACAGCTGTGCGGCCACGCTCTCGGGAATGCCGGGGCCACGGTCCATCACGTCGATCACCGCGCTGCGCTCGTGCTGCGCCACGCGCAGGCGCACGCGTGCCGGCTGCTGGCCGATGCGGCCGTATTTCAGTGCGTTGTGCACCAGCACGGTGAGCACCTGGTACAGGTGTTTGCTGTCGACCTGCGCCATCACCGCCGTGTCGCTGATGATCGGTTCGATGCTGTCGGTTTCCAGCGTCTGGCCCTGCTTGTACTCCAGCACGAAGCGGCGCACGAAGGCGACCAGGTCGACGTTCTCGGGTGTGGCGCGCTCGCGCCGTGCCAGCCCCAGCACGCTCTCGACGATGCCGTTGGTGCGCTGGCATTGCTGGCGGATGATCTGCAGCAGGCGGCGGTCGCTTTCGTTGAAACCGGTGCCTTCCTCCAGCAGCTGCACGGCGTAGTTGATCGCCGCCAGCGGATTGCGGATTTCATGGGCGAGGCTGGCCGAGAAGCGGCCCATCGCCGACAGGGTGAGCGATTCGGCGCGCCGCGAGACCACGCTGGAGTCGTCCAGGAATACCAGCGCCAGTTCGCTGCCGGCCAGCAGGCGGGCGAAGCGCGGTTGCACTTCCGGCTGGTCGGGGTTGAGCTGCAGCGGCAGTTCGTCCTGGGCCCAGCCGTTGCGCCAGCGCTGCAGGCGGCGCGCCAGTTCCGGCGCGGCACTGGCCAGATCCAGGCGTCCCGTCTCACCGATGCCGTCGTTGTCGCCGAGCAGCATCGAGGCCGCTTCATTGGCCAGGGTGATGCGGTTGTCGGCGTCCACCACCAGCACGCCGGTGCGCATGCGGCGGATGATCAGTTCGTTGATCTGGAACAGGTTGGCCACTTCGTCGCCGCGCTGGTTGGCCAGCTGCTGGTTGCGGCGCGCGCGGTTGCCCACCTGGTAGCTGATGAAGGCCAGCGCCAGGTAGCTGGTGGCGAACATGGCCAGCTCGGCCAGCGTGCGGGTGGGGTCACCGCCTTCGAGCACCTTCCAGAGGTATTCGATGCCGGTGGCCAGGCTGGCAGCAACCGCCAGGCCCAGGCCCCAGCTCAGCGGCAGCAGGGTGGCGGCGGCGATGTTGAACAGCAGCGACATCGAGATGCCGGCGCTGGCACCGGGCAGGGCATGCGCCAGCAGGGTGGCGGCGATGATGTCCACCAGCACGCTGCTGACCACGATCGGGCGCAGCCAGCGTTCGTTGCGGCCGATCGCCAGGGCCAGCAGCGACAGCAGCAGATAGATCGCCGCGACGGTATCGGCCAGACGCGGGTGATGGGCCTCGCCGACCATGCCGGACAGGGGGCTGTAGAGCAGGCCGGCGATGACCGCGGCGATCAGCACCCGGTACAGCGCGAAGAAGTACAGCTCACGCCGCGGAATCGATTCGATGCGGTCGATCAATGAAGCACTGGGTGACACGCCGGAACTCCCCTTCTGGCTGCCTGGGTCTGGAATCTGCGGCGGCCCTGCCTGGCATCCCCTGAAGCCGGGCGGGTTCGTCGCTTCTATGTGGCCTACGGCGGAAGCCGCCGGGCAAGCCCGACACTACACACCTTGGTTGACCAGTATAGGGCCCCCGGCAGGACGCCGCCGGAGCCGCCCGGATCGCGCATTTGGCCTGCCGTGGATACCGGTGGTCAGCGCCGGCCCGGGCGCAACTGCCTGAATGGCGGTGGAAATCTGGCCGGGTGTGGCGTTTTGTACAGACTTCTTTGCGCCCCGGCGCTGGCTCGGCCACAATAGTGGGCCCGCCGCGGTCCATGCCGGCGCCCCGCCGGGGCCCTGAGGAATTGCGTGCGGTCGTTCCTATTCCCACGGTGACGCATGAATTTCCACGAATACCAGTCAAAACAACTGCTTGCCGAGTACGGCATCCCGGTCCCGGCCGGCAAGGTCGCTGCGACCCCGGACGAAGCGGTTGCCGCTGCCAACTCCCTGGGCCAGGGCCCCTGGATGGTCAAGGCGCAGATCCACGCTGGCGGCCGCGGCAAGGCTGGCGGCGTCAAGTTCTGCAAGACCACCGACGACGTGAAGGCCGCTGCGGCCAAGATGCTCGGCACCAAGATGGCCACCTACCAGACCGCTGGCGTTGAACTGCCGGTCAACCTGGTGCTGGTGACCACCGCCGGCGAGATCGTCAAGGAACTGTACCTGTCGGTGCTGGTCGACCGTGGCACCAAGACCATCACCTACATCGCCTCTTCGGAAGGCGGCGTGGAGATCGAGCAGGTCGCTGCTGAAACCCCGGAGCTGATCCACTCGCTGAACGTCGACTTCGTCGAAGGCGTGCAGGGTTACCACGGCCGTGATTTCGGCTTCAAGCTGGGCCTGACCGCCAAGCAGGCCGGCCAGTTCGCCAGCATCATGGTGAACCTGTACCGCCTGTTCAACGAAAAGGACCTGGCACTGGTTGAAATCAACCCGCTGGCCATCCTGGACGACGGCAACCTGTACGCGCTGGACGGCAAGTTCGACAGCGACGACAACGCCGCCTTCCGCCAGAAGGCCCTGGTCGCCATGCGCGACAAGACCCAGGAAGATCCGACCGAAGTGATCGCTTCGGAGCTGGACATCAACTACGTCACCATGGACGGCAACATCGGCTGCATGGTCAACGGCGCAGGCCTGGCCATGGCCACCATGGACGTCATCAAGCTCAACGGCGGCGAGCCGGCGAACTTCTTGGACGTGGGTGGCGGTGCCAACAAGCAGCGCGTCATCGAAGCGTTCAAGCTGATCCTGTCCTCGGACAAGGTTGAAGGCATCTTCGTCAACATCTTCGGCGGCATCGTCCGCTGCGACATGATTGCCGAAGGCATCATCGCCGCCGTGAAGGAAGTGGGCGTCAAGGTTCCGGTCGTGGTGCGCCTGGAAGGCACCAACGTGGAAGAAGGCAAGCAGCTGCTGCGTGACAGCGGCATGGCCATCATCCCGGCTGACAACATCAACGATGGCGCCAAGAAGATCGTTGAAGCTGTCAAGAACGCTGCCTGATTCGACACCAAGGAATTCCCATGTCTGTTTTGATTAACAAGAACACCAAGGTGATCGTGCAGGGCTTCACCGGCCAGCAGGGCACCTTCCACGCCACTCAGATGATCGAGTACGGCACCCAGGTTGTTGGCGGCGTGACCCCGGGCAAGGGTGGCACCACCCACATCGACCTGCCGGTCTTCAACACCGTTGCCGACGCCGTGCAGAGCACCGGTGCCAACGCTTCGGTCATCTACGTGCCGCCGCCGTACGCGGCCGACGCGATCCTGGAAGCCGCTGCTGCCGGCATCAAGGTCATCGTCTGCATCACCGAAGGCATCCCGGTGCTGGACATGCTGCGCGTCAAGAACGTGCTGACCCGTTCGCATCCGGACACCGTGCTGATCGGGCCGAACTGCCCGGGCGTCATCACCCCGGGTGAGTGCAAGATCGGCATCATGCCGGGCCACATCCACCAGCCGGGCAAGATCGGCATCGTGTCGCGTTCGGGCACCCTGACCTATGAAGCGGTCAAGCAGACCACTGAAGTCGGCCTGGGCCAGTCCACCTGTATCGGCATCGGTGGTGACCCGATCAACGGCCTGAACTTCGTCGACTGCCTGAAGCTGTTCAACGAAGACCCGCAGACCGAAGGCATCATCATGGTTGGCGAAATCGGCGGTGACGCTGAAGAAGCCGGCGCCGAGTACATCAAGAACCACGTGAAGAAGCCGGTCGTCGGTTTCATCGCCGGTGCGTCGGCTCCGGCCGGCAAGCGCATGGGCCACGCCGGTGCGATCGCCTCGGGCGGCAAGGGCACTGCCGAAGGCAAGTTCGCCGCCATGGAAGCTGCCGGTGTTGTCACCGTCCGCTCGCCGGGCGACCTGGGCGCTGCCATCGCCAAGCTGGTGAAATAAGACCGCTTGTGTAGAGTCGAGCCATGCTCGACTGACGCTCTTGCTTCAAACAGAAGGGCCGCCTCCGGGCGGCCTTTCTGCGTCTGGTGCCCTGACCATCCCGGTAACCCCATCCACGCATGGCGTGGATCTACTGAGCCGGGGCTGTCCACGCAGTGAGCGCGCCCGGCGCGCGCATGGCGCAGCGCTACAATGGGCACATTGCAACCACAGGCTGGATTCCCATGGCTTCGATCCGCATCGCGATGGCGCAGTTCGACTTCCCGGTCGGCGATGTCGCCGGCAACACCGAGCGCATCATCGAGATGATCGGCCAGGCGCGCGACGAGTACGGCGCCGAGCTGGTGATGTTCCCCGAGCTGGCGGTGAGTGGTTATCCGCCGGAAGACCTGCTGCTGCGCCCGGGCTTCCTGTACGAGTGCGAGCAGGCGATGGCCCGCATCGCTGCTGCCTGCCGTGGCATCACCGCCGTGGTTGGTTGGCCGCAGGCGGCCGGTGCGGTGGTCTACAACGCAGCCAGCGTGCTGCGTGACGGCCTGGTCGAGCAGACCTATCGCAAGCGCGAGCTGCCCAACTATGCGGTGTTCGACGAGCGCCGCTACTTCGATGTCGATCCGGATGGCGGCAGCTGCGTGTTCGAGGTCAACGGCATTCCGGTCGGCCTGCTGATCTGCGAGGACTTGTGGTTCGCCGAGCCGCTGGCCGATACCGTGCGCGCCGGTGCGCAGCTGGTGGTGGTGCCGAATGCCTCGCCCTATGAGCGTGGCAAGCATGCCCAGCGCGATGCAGTGCTGGCCGCACGCACCCGTGAGAGCGGGGCGGCGATCGCCTACCTCAACGTGGTCGGTGGGCAGGACGCGCTGGTGTTCGACGGCGCCTCGGTGGTGGCCGATGGCGACGGCACCGTGCACCCGGCCGCCGCCGCCTTCGTCGACCAGTGGCTGGTGGTGGAGTACGAGGGTGAAACCCGCCGCTTCATGCCGCACGTGTGGATGGACGACGGCGACGAGAGCATGGACGCGCTGGCCTGGCGTGCGGTGACCCGTGGCATCCAGGACTACTGCCGCAAGAACGGCTTCAAGAAGGTGTGGCTGGGCTTGTCCGGCGGCATCGATTCGGCGCTGGTGCTGGCCATGGCCGTGGACGCGATGGGCGCGGAAAACGTCACCGCTGTGCGGTTGCCGTCGCGCTATACCGCGGGCCTGTCCAACGACCTGGCCGCCGAACAGTGCCAGGCACTGGGCGTGAAGCTGGAGGCGGTATCGATCGAGCCGGCGTTCAAGGGCCTGATGGAATCGCTGGCGCCGATGTTCGAAGGCACTGCGCCGGACGTGACCGAAGAGAACCTGCAGTCGCGCAGCCGTGGCGTGATCCTGATGGCGCTGGCCAACAAGTTCGGTGGCCTGCTGCTGACCACCGGCAACAAAAGCGAATACGCGGTCGGTTACGCCACCATCTACGGCGACATGTGCGGTGGCTATGCGCCGCTGAAGGACCTGTACAAGACCGAAGTGTTCGGGCTGTCCAAGTGGCGCAACACCGTGGGCGGCGCGCCGGTGATCCCGCCGGCCGTGATCAGCCGCCCGCCGTCGGCCGAGCTGCGCGAGAACCAGCTGGACCAGGATTCGCTGCCGGCCTATGACGTGCTGGACGGCATCCTGTATCGCTACATCGACCAGGAGCAGTCGCGCACGGAGATCGTTGCGGCCGGCTACGACGCGGCCGTGGTCGACCGGGTGCTGCGCCTGGTGCGCATCAGCGAGTGGAAGCGGCACCAGGCCGCGCCGGGGCCGAAGGTCTCGCGCCGGGCATTTGGCCGCGAGCGTCGTTACCCGATCAGCAACGGCTACAAGGGCTGAAGCTGCGGTTGGCGGGTAGTGCCGGCCGCTGGCCGGCAACCCGTATACCGCGCATCCACGCATGGCGTGGCTCTACTGCGTTCGGTAGTGCCGGCCGCTGGCCGGCAACCCCGTATACCGCGTATCCACGCATGGCGTGGCTCTACTGCGTTCGGTAGTGCCGGCC
>NZ_JBTMUR010000006.1:171943-211931 GCF_054473855.1 Stenotrophomonas genospecies 3 | reverse complement strand
GCTGGCCGGCAACCCCGCATACCGCGTATCCACGCATGACGTGGATCTACTGCGTTCGGTAGTGCCGGCCGCTGGCCGGCAACCCCGCATACCGCGTATCCACGCATGACGTGGATCTACTGCGTTCGGTAGTGCCGGCCGCTGGCCAGCAACCCCGCATACCGCGCATCCACGCATGGCGTGGCTCTACTCCGTCCGGTAGTGCCGGCTGCTGGCCGGCAACCCGTATACCGCGCATCCACGCATGGCGTGGATCTACTGCGTTCGGTAGTGCCGGCCGCTGGCCGGCAACCCGTATACCGCGCATCCACGCATGGCGTGGCTCTACTGCGTTCGGTAGTGCCGGCCGCTGCCGGCAACCCGTATACCGCGCCTCCACGCATGGCGTGGATCTACTGGGCGTCCTCAAGCAGCTGTTCGAGGCTGGCGGTTTCCGCAGCGTCGTTGAAGCGTCCGTCCCCCAGCCGTGCCCGCACAAACGCCAGGCCATCCACCGCTGCCGCATCCAGCGTGCCGCGGTGGTCGACCGGGTAACGCCGGAACGCGACCGGCTCGCCTCGCAGGGCCAGGCCTGCGGCATACAGCAGGGTGGTCAGATAGGGCACATCGCGGTCCTCGCTGCCGTGGCCCAGCATCAGCGGTTGGCTGAAGCCGCGGCGCGGTACGCCGAGATAGTCGTACAGCACCGCCCAGATGCCCGGCACGCTGGTCAGCGGTGCAGTGAACATGCTGCCGGTATCCGCACCGTCCAGCGTGGTGGCCAGTTCGCCCAGGCACTGCTCGCGTGCCACTGCCACGCGGGCGCGACCGGTGTCGCTGAGGACGCGGTCGATCTGTGGCGCAACCTGCAACAGACCGTCGAGCAGATACGCGTGATACGCGTTGAGCGCGCCAGGATTGGCGGTGCGGTTGTCCGGCTTCATCACCAGCGCGGTCAGCTCGACGGCGGTGGGCGTGCCGGTGGTGAAGCTGCCGCGGTAGTGCAGGGAAGGGCCACCATAGGTGGGCGCCAGATGCCCGGCTGTGAGGGCTGCAGCGCCACCCTGTGAATGACCAACCGAGACCCAGCGCGGCGACAGCGCTGCGTTGCCCAGGTACTGGCGGCTGGCCTTGACCAGGTCGATGGCATTGCGCGCGGCAGTGCGCACATGCAGATAGGCATGCTCGCCGGGGCTGCCGAGCCCCTGGTAGTCCGCGGCGACCACCGCATAGCCCTGGGCCAGGAACTGATCGAGGAAGCGCCCGTCGCGTTCGGGTTGGTAGGGGCCGGACACCGAGGGCGCGCAGCGATCGGCGATGCCCTGGGTGCCATGTGCCCAGGACACCACCGGCCAGCCGCCCGCTGGAGCCGCGCCGGCGGGCAGGTACAGCAGGCCGGTGCCTTCGGCCAGCTGGCCGCGAAGATCCGGGGTGCGGTAGTGGAGCTTGTAGGCCTGCGCAGCCTTGGACGGCACCCATGACGCGCGATAGGGGGCAGCAGACAGCAGATCGCCCGGTGCACCCGGTGCGGCAGCGAGGGGGCCCGAGGACAGCGCCAGCACGGCGGTGGCAAGGAGGCAGGCGAGGGGGCGGAAACGGCGGGGCGGTAGGGTCATGGGGCGCTCCTTCACGGCCGGGATGGCCGTTGCGCCGCAGTGTGGAGGGCGTCGCCGGAGCGGGATGCGACCGGCGTCGCATCCGCCGGGAATTCGTAGAATTCCTAGTGTCGTGGTCCATGGGCGTACGAACCATCCACGCATGGCGTGGATCTACCGACAAAGAAAAGGCCCCTTTCGGGGCCCTCTCTTACTTCTTTTCCAGTCGCGCGTTGCGCTGGCCGGTGCTGGCGGATTTCTCGCCGGCGAACGGGTTCAGCTTGCGGATCATCCACGGGTACTTCGGCCACTTGCCTTCCAGCCACGGGTGGTCCGGCTGGTTCAGCTGCAGGACGCGGCGGGCATCGTCGGCCAGGGTCTTGTTGCCCAGGTGGGTGTAGGAATCGGCCAGCACAGCCACGGCGTCGTACTGGAACGCGCTCTGCGGGTAGGTTTCCAGCAGGTAGTTGGCGCGGCCGGCGGCCGAGACCCAGGCGCCGCGGCGCATGTAGTACAGGGCGTTGTCCAGCTCATGCTGGGCGAACACGTCACGCAGCTCCAGCATGCGCTGGCGCGCATCGGCGGCGTAGCGGCTGTTGGGATAGCGGTCGACCACGATGTTGAAGTCCGAATACGCCTGGTGCGGCGTGGACAGGTCGCGACGGCTGGCATCCAGCGACCATACGCGGCGCAGGAAAACCGTACTGCGGTTGGAGTTGGCCAGGCCGCGCAGGTAGTACAGGTACGCGATGTTGCGATGGGTCGGGTAGGTACGGATGAAGCGGTCGATGCTGGACACCGCGTCATCGTGCTTGCCGGCCTTGTACTGGGCGTAGGCGGTCTCGATCATCGCCTGCTCGGTGTACGGACCGTACGGATACTGGGCCACCAGGCGGCGGAAGCTGGCTTCGGCGCCGCTCCAGTTGCCACCCTGCATCAGCTTGTGGCTCTTCTCGTACAACTGTTCGACCGGCGTCCCTTCATCGGGGCGATCGCCCTTCTTGGCACCACGGTGGCAGCCGGTGGCGGCGATGACCAGCACCAGCAGCAGGGCGGTGAGGCGGACGGGCGCGGAGAGCATGGCGGAGCGTCGGATCATGGGGTCGAGGCGGGACGCGGCTGGAATACGAAGGGTCGATGATAGCCTAGTGTCCTGTCCAGCGACTGAAACCGGCCGCCGGGACCCCAAAATTTCAAAGAATGCCCCCTGCCATGTCTGAACAACCCTCTGAATCGGCCCGCCAGGCCATCGTCCCCGACACTGCGGCCGGCCGTCGTTTCGACGCCGTGGTGGCCGAACTGTTCCCCGAATACTCGCGTTCGCGCCTGACCGAGTGGATCAAGGCCGGTGAGGTGCTGCTGGACGGCGCCCAGGTGCGCCCGCGCGATCCGCTGCGCGGCGGCGAGCTCGTGACCCTCAACGTGGTGCTCGAGACCCAGACCGACGCCCAGCCGGAGGACATCCCGCTGGACGTGCTGTTCGAGGACGAGCACCTGCTGGTGATCAACAAGCCGGTCGGCCTGGTGGTGCACCCGGGCGCGGGCAACCACAGCGGCACCCTGGTCAACGCCCTGCTGTTCCGCGACCCGTCGGTGGCGGTGCTGCCGCGCGCCGGCATCGTGCACCGCCTGGACAAGGACACCAGCGGCGTGATGGTGGTGGCCAAGACCCTGGAAGCGCAGACCGCACTGGTCGAGCAGCTGGCCGCGCGCGACGTGCACCGCCAGTACCTGGCCATCGTGATGGGTGCGCTGGTGGCCGGCGGTACCGCCGATGCCCCGATCGACCGCCACCCACGCGACCGCCTGAAGATGGCCGTGCGCGAGGACGGCAAGGAAGCGATCACCCATTACCGCCTGCGCGAGCGCTTCCGTGCGCACACTGCGCTGGAGTGCCGCCTGGAAACCGGCCGTACCCATCAGATCCGCGTGCACATGGCGCATGTGCGCCATCCGATCATCGGTGACCCGCTGTACGGCGGTGCGCTGAAGCTGCCCAAGGGCGCCAGCGATGAGCTGGTAGCCGCGCTGCGCGGCTTCAAGCGCCAGGCCCTGCACGCCGAGACCCTGGAGTTCACGCACCCGATCACCGGTGAGCCGGTGCGCAACACCGCGCCGGTGCCGGACGACATGCTGCACCTGATGAAGGTGCTGCGCGAAGACAGCGAAGCCTTCGCCGCACGCGAGCGGGACCGCTGGTGATGGCCGCCGCGTTGCCTTTGCTGCAGGCGGACTGGCCGGCGCCTCCGGGCGTCCATGCGCTGACCACGCGTCGGCACGGTGCGGGCATTTCGCCGGCGCCGTTCGCGCAGTTCAACCTGGGCAACCGGCACGCGGCCGATGGTGATACCCCGGCCAACGTGGAGCACAACCGCCAGCTGCTGCAGCAGGGGCTGGCGCTGCCCTCGGCACCGCACTGGCTGCGCCAGGTGCACAGCAGCACGGTGCTGCGCTTCACAACGCCGCCGGTGCCTGGCGCAAGCGAACCGGTGGCCGACGCTGCGGTGACCTCGGTGCCCGGCCTGGTGCTGGCGATCCTGACCGCCGACTGCCTGCCGGTGGTGTTCGCCGCTGCCGACGGTAGCGAGGTGGGCGCCGCTCACGCTGGATGGCGCGGGCTGGCCGACGGCATGCTGGAGGCCACCGTGGCCGCCATGCAGACCCCGCCCGCGCAGCTTCGCGCGTGGCTGGGCCCGGCGGCCGGGCCGGCCGACTACGAGATCGGCGAAGAGGTCTTCCACGCCTTCGTCGGCCATGATCCGGCGGCCGAGGCGGCGTTTGTGGCGACACGCCCGGGGCACTGGAAGGTGGACCTGTTCGCCCTGGCACGTCAGCGCCTGCAGGCGGCGGGCATGGACCCGGCGCAGGTGTATGGCGGCACGGTGTCGACGATGGCCGATCCTGACTTGTATTCGCACCGGCGCGACCGTCGCACCGGGCGCATGGCGACCCTGGCCTGGATCGCGCCCTGACCACGCCGCTGTTCGCGCGCGTGCTGGGGCCGGCCTTCGCCACCCTGGCCGCGCCGGTGCAGGCGCTGCATGCCGCACCGTTGCCTTGCCGCTACGTGGGGCAGGCGCGCATCGTGAGAGGGCGACACTGGCTGGTGCCGCTGCTGGCCGCGTTGGCGCGGTTGCCGAAGGACGGTGAAGCGCTGCCCACCGAAGTGGCGTTCAGCGCACACGGGCAGGGCGAGCAATGGGCGCGGCGGTTTGGCCGCTGGCCGATGGTGTCGCGGCTGTGGGCGCACGAGGGGCATCTGCGCGAGCAGTTGGGTGCGGCGCGCTTCGAGTTTGATCTGCAGGCCCGCGACGGTGGCATCGACTGGTCGGTGCGCCGGGTCTGGGCGTTCGGGCTGCTGCCGCTGCCGAGGCGCTGGTTTGGTGGCGTGCGTTGCCGCGAAGCCTGGCAGGGTGAGCGTTACACTTTCCTGGTCGATGTGACGCTGCCCTGGGCGGGAGCCCTGATTCGCTATGAAGGTTGGCTCGAACCGCAGTGAGGCCGCCGCCGAGGCGGGCAGCGCGGTGATCGTATTCGATGGCGTATGCGCGCTGTGCAACCGCTGGGTGCGCTTCCTGCTGCGTTTCGACCGCGCGGGGCGCTACCGCTTTGCGGCGATGCAGGGGCAGCAGGGCAGCGCGATGTTGCGCGCGCACGGGCTGGACCCGCAGGACCCGATGTCGTTCCTGCTGCTGGACGCGCAGGGTGCCTGGACCGATACCGATGCGATCCTCCGCGTGCTGACGGGGCTGGGCGGCGCCTGGCGCCTGACCGGCGTACTACGGGCAGTGCCGCGCGGCTGGCGTGATGCCGCGTACCGCGCGCTGGCGCGCAACCGCTACCGCTGGTTCGGACGGCACGACGCATGTCATCTGCCCGCACCGGAGCAGGCAGCGCGATTCCTGGATTGAAGGAAAAAGGGGACGGAGGGGATCAAGGCGTCTGTGCACAACTGCCTTGATCCCCTCCGTCCCCTTTTTTCCTCAACCTTCCAGCGCGTCCAGATAGCTGCGGCGCCAGTGATTGATGTCGTAGGTGCGCAGGTGATCCATCATCGCGTGCCAGCGTTCCTTGCGCCTGCTCAGTGACATCGTTGCTGCCGTGGCGATGGCGTCGGCCACGCCGTCCAGATCATGCGGGTTCACCAGCAGCGCCTGCTTGAGTTCGTCGGCGGCGCCGGCCAGCAGCGACAGCACCAGCACGCCGGGGTCTTCCGGGTCCTGCGACGCCACGTACTCCTTGGCTACCAGGTTCATGCCATCGCGCAGCGGCGTGACCAGGCCCACTGCCGCCGCCCGGTAGAAGCCGGTGAGGGTGGCGTGGGTGAAGTTCTGGTTGACGTAGCGCAGCGGCGTCCAGTCCGGTTCGGCGTGGCCACCGTTGATGTGGCCGGCGATCTGCTCCAGCTGGCTGCGCAGCTGCCGGTACTCGGTGACATCGCCGCGCGAGACTGGGGCGATCTGCAGGTAGGTCAGCGAGCCGCGCTGATCCGGATGGCGCTCCAGATAGCGCTCGAAGCCGAGGAAACGCTCGGGCAGGCCCTTGGAGTAGTCCAGGCGATCCACGCCGATCGCCAGCTGGCGATCGCGCAGACTGGCGCGCAGGTTCTTTACCGCGGTCTTGGTGGCGGCGGTGCCGGCCTGGCGTGCAATCAATTCGGTATCGATGCCGATCGGGAAAGCCGCCGCACGGAAGCGGCGCCCGCCTGGTGCTTCCAGCTCGCCGTTGTCGAGCACGCGACCACCACCGAACAGGCGCAGGTAGGTCTGGAAGCGATCTGCATCGCGCTGGGTCTGGAAGCCGACCAGGTCATAGGCGTACAGCGCGGAGAACAGCCGCAGGTGGTCGGGCATGGCCTGCAGCAGGTCGGCCGAGGGCATCGGGATATGCAGGAAGAAGCCGATGCGGCAGCCGATGCCACGCTCGCGCAGCAGTGCGCCGAGCGGGATGAGGTGGTAATCGTGGATCCAGACGATGTCGTCCTCGCGCAGCAGCGGCGCCAGTTTGTCAGCGAACAGCGCGTTGACCTTGTGGTAGGTCTCGCGGGTGCCCCGGTCGTAGTCGACCAGATCCAGGCGGAAGTGCAGCAACGGCCAGAGGGTGCGATTGGCGAAGCCGTTGTAGTAGCCGTCCACCTCGCGCTTGCTCAGGTCCATGGTGACGTAGTCGATGTCACCGTCTTTCTGCCGGTGCAGCGTGCCGCTGCCTTCCTTCACCGTCTTGCCACTCCAGCCGAACCACAGGCCGCCGCGTTCCTTCAGGGCAGCCAGCAGGCCGACCGCCAGGCCGCCGGCGCGGTTCTCGCCGGGCACGGCCACACGGTTTGAGACCACGACCAGACGACTCACGATGCCTCCTGCCAGGACCGCGACAGGCGCATTGCGGCGGTGATCAGGCCGACGTGCGAATAGGTCTGCGGGAAATTGCCCCAGGCCTCGCCGCTGTCGAAGGCCAGATCCTCCGACAGCAGGCCCAGGTGGTTCCGCTGCTTCAGCAGCAGCTCGAACATCCCGCGTGCTTCATCCATGCGCCCGATCGCGGCCAGCGCGTCGATGTACCAGAAGGTGCAGATGGTGAAGCTGGTTTCCGGCTCACCGAAGTCATCCGGCGCGACATAGCGGTACAGCGAATTGCCATGCTTGAGGTCGCGGCCGATGGCATCGACGGTGGCGATGAAGCGGGCGTCCAGCGCGTCGATGAAGCCGATGTCGGCCAGCAGCAGCAACGAGGCATCCAGCCGATGGCCACCAAAGGTGTCGGTGAAGTGGCCCAGCTCCTCGCTCCAGGACTCGGCCATGATGCGCGCATGGATGGTGTCGGCACGCTCGCGCCAGTAATGAGCGCGGTCATCGCGCTTCAGGCGCACGGCGATCTTGCACAGGCGATCGCACGCTGCCCAGCACATCGCGCTGGTGTAGGTGTGCACTTCGGTGCGGCCGCGGAACTCCCACAGGCCGGCATCAGGCACGTCGTGCAGGGCGAACGCCTGTTCACCCAAGGGTTCCAGGCGGGCGAAGGTGTGCGCATCGCCCGGGTCCTGCAGGCGGCGGTCGAAGAACAACTGCGTGGACGCCAGCACCACGCTGCCGTAGACATCGTGCTGGCGCTGCACCCAGGCCAGGTTGCCACGCCGCACCGGGCCCATGCCGCGGTAGCCGGACAGGCTGGGTACTTCGTCCTCGTCCAGCTTGGCCTCGAAGCCGATGCCATACAGCGGCTGCAACGTGCCATCGGTGGTGGCCAGGTTGAAGATATAGCCGAGGAACTGTTCCATCGTGCGCGTGGCGCCGAGGCGGTTCAGTGCGCGCACCACGAACGCGGCATCACGCAGCCAGCAGTAACGGTAGTCCCAGTTGCGCACGCTGCCGGGCGCTTCCGGAATGGAGGTGGTCATCGCCGCGATGATCGCGCCGCTGTCCTCGTACTGGCACAGCTTCAGGGTGATCGCACTGCGGATCACCGCGTCCTGCCATTCCAGTGGAATGGACAGGTAGCGCACCCATTCGCGCCAGTAGTCGCGGGTGCGCTGGAAGGCTTCCTGCACATAGCCACTGATCGAGCGGTTGAGCGATTCATCCACGCCCAGGATCAGGTGGATGGGATGGTTGAGCACGAACGGCAGGCCATCGCGGATGAAGCGCACCGGCACGTCGGTGGTCAGCCGCAGCACGTGTTCGGGCAGGATCCAGCGCACGTGGTTGCTGCCCCAGGTGGACTCGGGCACGCGTGCGCCCCAGTCGGCCAGTGGCCGTGCGTGCACGGTGATGCGTGGGCTGCCGGCCAGTGGTCGTACCTGCCGGATCAGGCTGACCGGTCGGTAGAAACGGTCGTTCTGGCGCCAGCGCGGGGCGAAATCAAGGATTTCCAGTTCACCACCGTGCGCGTCGCGCAGCACGGTACGCAGGATCGCGGTGTTGGTCAGGTATTCCTGCTCGCTGCTCGCGAAGTCCTCCAGCTCGATGGCGAAGTCGCCACCGGTCTGCTGGTTGGGGCCGAGCAGGGCACAGAAGGTGGGGTCGCCGTCGAAGGTGGGCAGGCAGCTCCAGACAACGCGGGCACGTTTGTCGACCAGGGCGCCGAAGCTGCCGTTGCCGACCACGCCCAGATCAAGATCGGGTTGGGTCATCACGCGGTACATCTCGGTTGCGGCCGTGGGGTGGCCGGGTCAATAGGCATTCTCACGCAGCCAGGCGTGCACGCTGCGTATGTCGGGCAGCGCGAACACGGCTTTGCTGGGTTCCCGTTCGCCTACCAGTACGCTCCAGCCATGCTGGCCATTGGCGGCGTCGAAGCCGAACTCATCGGTCAGGTCATCGCCGAGGAACACCGGCAGGCGGCCGCGGAACGGCAGGTACTGCATCATCCGGCGCACGGCACGGCCCTTGTCGGTGCCGACCGGAACGAATTCGACCACATGGTCACCGGGCTGCAGGCGATAGCTGGCACGGCCACGCACATGGCGGTCGGCAAAGGCGCGCACATCACTTGCCGCGTGCGGCGCACCGCGCCAATGCAGCGCCAGGCCGACGCCCTTGTCTTCCACCAGTACGCCGGGATGGCCGTGGGCAAAGCGCATCGCCTGCTGGTGCAGCGCATGCAGCCACTCGGCGGTGTCGTCGTCGTGTTCGTCGCGCAGGACGCGACCGTCTTCGCCGCGCAGTTCGTGGCCATGCAGGCCGGCGGCGGGCAATTTCAGGGGAGCGAACAGTTGATCCAGCTGCTCAAGCGGGCGACCACTGACCAGTGCCACGGCACCTTCCAGGCGGTCGCTGATGCGGCCGATGGCTTCACGCACATCCGGCAGCAACTGCACGGCATCCGGGCGTGCAGCGAATTCGATCAGGGTGCCGTCGACATCGAGGAACAACGCGCAGGCGTCATCCAGCAATGGCGGTGGCGGACGCAGGGGGAGCGGTTCAGCCATGATGCCCAGCTTGCCAGCGCGGGCGTGTACGTGGGGTCGAGGGCAGGCTACGGATTGGGTAGTGCCGGCCGCTGGCCGGCAACGTCATGGTCCCTGGATGCACCCTGAGGTTGCCGGCCAGCGGCCGGCACTACCGGACTGATGAATCAGAACGTATAGCGGACGCGGCCGTAGTAGTACGCGCCGTTGCTGCCGATCGGCGACAGCACGTCGTACGGCAGGTTGCCGAAGTAGTGGATATCGCTGTTGGATCGATCCGGGTAGTTGTCGGTCAGGTTCTGGCCGCCGATGGCCACGCTCCATTGCGGGGTGATGCGGTACTCCACTTCCGCATCCAGCTGCCATTCGGCCTGGTAGGTCTGGCGCGGGATGTAGCCATCACCGAAGTTGAACACGCGGGTGGCGCTGCCATAGCGGTTCACGCGGGTGCTCAGCGACCAGTGGTCGTTGCTCCATGCGGCCGAGAAACTGCCACGCGTACGCGGCGTAGCATCGGTGAGCGTGTTGGTTTCTTCGATGCCGAACAGCACGTAGTCCGGGTTCAGTGCACGCAGCTGCGCCGGCGTGGCCAGCACGTTCTTCAGCGTGGTCTTGGTGTACGCATAGGTGCCGGTCAGCAGCAGCTGGCCATCGCCCAGCGACTGGCGCCAGTTGGTGACAAGCTCGGCGCCGCGGGTGCGGGTATCGGCGGCGTTGACGAAGAAGCTGGCGCTCTGCAGGCCGCTGACGCCGTAGTTGGCGGCGACGTAGTCGGTCAGCGCATCACCGGTGATGCTCTCCGACAGCGCGATGCGGTCGTCGATGTCGATCTGGAAGAAGTCCAGCGACAGGTCGAAGTGCTCGCCGATGCGGCTGGTGAAGCCCAGCGAGGTATTGATCGACTTTTCCGGCTTCAGGTTCTGCGCACCCAGGCCGCGTGCGATCGGATTGTTGACCGACAGCAGGCGGCCCTGCACCAGCTGGCCGCCAGCGTTGTAGCCGGTGGAAGTGGATTCGTAGCCGATCTGTGCCAGCGACGGCGCACGGAAGTTGTTGGAGATCGCGCCGCGCAGCGCGAACGCCGGGGTGAATTCATAGCGCAGGCCGAGCTTGCCGGTCAGTTCACCGCCGAAGTCGTCGTTGTGCTCGTAGCGTGCGGCCAGATCGGTGGAGAACTTCTCGCCGAACTGGCTGGACAGGCTGGCGTAGGCACTGGCCACGTCGCGCGACAGGCGCGCCGCATCCTGCGGGGTCAGGCCGCCACCGGCCTGCGAGCCGGTCGGGCGATCGGTGTAGGGGCCGGCGGCATAGCTGGCCGGGTCACCGGGGCGGGTCTGGTAGCGCTCGTGGCGCGCTTCCACGCCCAGGCCCAGGGTGTGGCTGATGCTGTCGCTCTGGGTGAACACACGACTCAGATCGAGGTTGCCCACGGTCTGTGCGTATTCGTAGTCGGCGGTCTTGAAGCGGGTCGGGCTGGTCGGGCCCAACGACGCGTTGAGCGAATCGCGCAGGCGGTAGGTGAAGTCGTTCTGGCCGTAATCCAGGCTGCCGTCGTAGCTCCATTCACCCCACTGGCCGCGCACGCCGGCCACGGCCTGCACGTCGCGGTTCTCGCCTTCGGAGACCGGCCGGTAACCGTTCGGATAGACCTGCTTCCAGTTGGCATCGCCATCGGGGTAGCGGAAGTAGTTCGCGCCTTCGGTATCACGCTGGTTGAAGGTGCCGAACGCGTAGAACGTCGACGTCTGGCCCACCGGGATCTCAGTGTTCAGCCACAGGTTGATGTCCTTGCTCTTGCCATCGCCCAGCACGTAGTTGCGCTTGCCCTGCAGCGCCAGGTTGTCCGGCGTCTGGTCCCACGGCGGAATCTGGTCGAAGCCGGCGCGGTTGGTGCCGTTGCGGTGCTTGTACTCCAGGCCGACACGCAGGAAGCCGCCGTCCTCACCCAGCGAGGTGCCGACCTTGGCGCTGAAGTTGCCGGTCTGGCCGTCGGTGAGGGTACGGCCGATCGGCTTGAGGTCGGTGTGGTTGGCACCGTAGCTGGCCTCGATCTCGCCGCCGTCACCGCCGTTGTCGAGGATCACGTTGATCACGCCGGCCACCGCATCGGAGCCGTACAGCGCACCGGCGCCGTCGCGCAGCACTTCGATGCGCTTGATCGCGCTGACCGGGATCGAATTGAAGTCGACCGGCGTGGTGCCCTTGCCGATCTTGCCGTCGGTGTTCACCAGCGCGGTGTGGTGGCGGCGCTTGCCATTGACCAGCACCAGCACCTGGTCCGGCGACAGGCCACGCAGCTGTGCGGCGCGCACGTGGTCGGCGCCGCCGGAGTTGGACTGGCGCGGGAAGTTGAACGACGGCAGCAGGGCCTGCAGCGCACTGCCCAGCTCACCGTTGACCACGCCGGCCTTGCGGATGTCCTCGGCGGTGAGCACATCCACCGGCGAGGTGGATTCGAGCACGGTGCGGTCGGCGGCACGGGTGCCGGTGACGATCACGGTGTCGAGGTTGGTAGCGTCCTGGGCCAGAGCCGGGACGGCGGTGGAGGAAAGCGCGAGGGCGATGGCGAGGCCGAGCGGCGACGCGGGCAGGCGGATGGACATGGGGGCTCCAGCAACAACAACGACGGGGGAAGGGGGAGATGGCTTCACTTACATCCATCCGGATGAAGCGATATATTATCTTCGCGTGATGGCCGGTGCCGATGCAAGTCCCTGCCGGTCCGGCATGAGTTGATGCCTCGTTGGCATCAGCACGCCGGACCGGTGGCGCTGTACGCTGCCGGCTCGCCTTGTCCCCCTTCCCCGGAGCTGTACCGATGAAACGCCTTGGCCTCGTCTTCGCCGTGCTGCTGGCCACCAGTGGCTGCGCCAGCCTGTCCTCTCAGGCGCCCAGCGCCTATGCCACGGCCACCACCGCCGAACTGAAGGGTGATGCCGCACGCCCGTCCGCCGGCCACGGCTGGGTGCGCAGCGAGCTGTACTTCGGCGTGGGTGAAGAGCAGGGCGCTGGCAATCGCCCGCAGGCCGACACCATCAGCGATGCGCAGTGGCGCACTTTCCTGGACAAGGAAGTGACCCCGCGCTTCCCGGATGGCCTGACCGTGTTCGATGCCTATGGCCAATGGCTGTTCCACGGTGATGCCGCGCCCAACCGCCTGCGCACCAAGGTGCTGGTGGTGCTGCACGAGGACACCCCGCAGCGCCGTGCCGATATCGAAGCCATCCGCCTGGCGTGGAAGCAGCAGACCAAGCATCAATCGGTGCTGTGGTCGCGGCAGGCGGTCGAGGTATCGTTCTGAGTTGAAGGTGCCGCCGCGGTGCCGCAGGGAGCAATGATGAACTACAGGGAATGCTTGCTGGGCCTGGTATTGGCAGGTGTGCTGGCACCGACGGCGCAGGCGCGTGGGGACGATAGCGAAACGCTACGCTTCCAGGTGGCCGCGCATGTGCAGGCGCATGCCGATCCCCAGCAGGACGGCAGCATCGCAGTGCAGCTGTCACCGTCAGGCAAGCGCCAGACGCTGGCGGGTGCGGCGGATGCCGATGGCAATTCGCGCTGGTCGCTGGAAGACGTCGATTTCGATGGATACCCGGAACTGGTCGCGCGTGCATCGATGGGCATGGTCAACGAGGCGGTGGCGGTGTACCGCTTCGACCCGGCCAGTGCCGGGTTCCGCGCGCTGCAGGCCGACACCCACGGCAAGGACAGTTGCGGTGACCTGATGGGGTTGAGCGTGGATGCTGCCACTCGAACCCTGACCAGCAGCTGCCGCAGTGGCCCGATGTGGTACGCCGACCAGTACCGGTTTGCAGGTGCGAAGCTCTACCTCTACCGCAGCGAGAGCGTGCTGATGCTGGGCGACACGGTGAACGCCGCGTTGCAATGGGAACAGACCGACGAGCAGGGTCCGCTGGCGGTCTGGCGCACCTATGATCCCGCCGGTCGTGTGCTGGAGACCGCCATCGCCGATGGCCTGGGCGCACCGCCGGATGGGCCGCTGCGTGGCCAGCAGGCCACCGTGGTGCCAGCGCGCCTGTTCCTGTACGACCGACCCGGTGCATCCAGCACCAAGCGTTATCTGGTGCAGGGCGACCGTGTGGAAATGCTGGATGAACAGGATGGCTGGATGAAGCTGCGCTACCGCAATCCGAAGCTGGGCGCGGTGGAAGGTTGGATCAACGTCAACGATTGAAGAAAAAAGGGGACGGAGGGAATTAAGTCGTTTGTGCCGTTAACGACTTAATTCCCTCCGTCCCCTTTTTTTGCGGAAGCATCACTTCATCAGGTCTAGCCTCGGGTGTTCCCCCGTTCGAGGATGTATCCGATGAGCAAGCGCGTGGCCGAAATCGTGGTGGACGCCCTGCAGCAGGCCGGTGTCCGCCGTTGCTACGGCATCGTGGGCGATACGCTCAACCATGTGACCGATGCGATGCATGGCAGCGAGATCGCCTGGGTGCACGTACGGCATGAGGAAGTGGCCGCATTCGCCGCAGGCGCGGATTCGCTGGTCAGCGGCCAGTTGACTGCGTGTGCTGGCTCCTGCGGCCCGGGAGGTCTGCATTTCATCAATGGCATCTTCGAGAGCAATCGCAACCGCGCGCCGATGGTGTTGATCGCCAGCCAGATCGTCACCAGCGAGCTGGGCATGGAGTTCCCGCAGGAAGTGGACTTCAAGGCGGTGTATGGCAGCTGCACGGTGTTCTGCGAGCAGGTGCACAGTGCCGAACAGGCACGACGCGTGGTGGCGCTGGCCTGCCAGGCCGCGATCAGCCGTCGCGGCGTCGCCGTAGTGATCCTGCCGGCTGACATCAGCGAGGCCGAGGTGAAGCACGATGTGCCGTTCTCGGTGCACTACACCCAGCCGGTGCTGCGTCCCTCCGACGCGGAACTGCATCGTATCGCCGAGTTGTTGGGGCAGGGCAAGCGCATTGGTGTCTACGCTGGTGCCGGTTGCCAGGGCGCGCACGCGCAACTGCTGGAACTGGCCCGGCGCCTGCAGGCGCCGGTGGCGCACACCTCGCGCGCCAAGGATTTCGTCGAGCCGGACAACCCGTACAACATGGGCATGACCGGCATCTTCGGCATCGAATCCGGCTTCCACACGCTGATGGAATGCGACACGCTGCTGCTGCTCGGCGCTGATTTCGCCTGGGGCCAGTTCTATCCGGACAAGGCCACGATCATCCAGGTCGACCGCGATGGCAGCCACCTCGGCCGCCGCCATCCGGTGAACCTTGGCGTGGTCGGTGATATCGCGCCGACGCTGGACGCCTTGCTGTCGATGCTGCCGCCGCGCGAGGACAGCAGTTTCCTGGACGAGTGCATCGAGCGCCGTGACAAGGCACTGAAGAAGCGCGAGAAGGAAGAGCAGCCCGGTGAGGGCGAGTTGATCCATCCGCAGCACCTGACCGCGCTGCTGTCGAAATATGCCACCGATGATGCGCTGTTCACTGCCGACGGTGGCTCGCCGATGGTGTGGGTGCTGCGCCATATCCGCGTCAACGGACGCCGCCGCACGCTGACCAGCCTGCTTCACGGCACGATGGCCAATGCGATGCCACAGGCACTGGGCCTGCAGAAGGCGTTCCCGGGTCGGCAGGTGATCTCGCTGTCCGGCGATGGTGGCCTGGCGATGCTGTTGGGCGATCTTCTGACGGCCGTGCAGGAAGACCTGCCGATCAAGGTGGTGGTGTTCAACAACGGCTCGTTGAATTTCGTCGAGCTGGAGCAGAAGGTGGAAGGCCTGCTGGACAACTACACCGACCTGAAGAACCCGGACTTCGGCCGCCTGGCCGAGGTGATCGGCTTCCACGGCCGCACGGTGACCCGCAGCGAGGATCTGGAGGAGGCAGTGCAGGACTTCCTGGCGCAGCGCGGCCCGGCGCTGCTGGACGTGCACACCAGCCGCGCCGAGCTGGTGATGCCGCCGCAGATCGAGGCCAAGCAGGTGGCCGGTACCGCGCTGTATGCGGCCAAGGCGGTGTTGAACGGCCGCTTCGACGACGTGAAGCATCTGCTGGTGGACAACTTCCTGAAGAAGTAGGGGGGTGGTTGATGCAGGGCTGCGCCCTGCACCCGCGGTAGTGCCGGCCGCTGGCCGGCAACACCAACAGCAGGAGCAGGTTTCTGAGGGATGGCGGGGTGGGTCCGGTTGCGGGGGACGCTGCAAGTACATCCATGTAAGCTCGGTCGCGCCATCCATGGCGCTCACGCCCCCGCAACCGGACCCACCCCGCCTTCGACAGATCATCGCTGCTGTTGGTAGGTGTCGACCTTGGTCGACACAGTAGAACCACGCCATGCGTGGATAGCGTGGAAATGATCGAATTGTTCTTGTAGAGCCGAGCCATGCTCGGCTGAGAGGCTTCGCGTACAGCAGCCGAGCATGGGCTCGGCGCAACAACGAGAGCCTGCCTTTGCTTTTGATCTTTTGATTCTCTTCCGTGGCTGGCACGCGCAGGAAACTGTCAGGGGCCGTTCGGGATGGGCTGCGCAGGACCGTTGGCGCCATGGATGGCGCCATCGAGCCCCCAGGGACGGGTTTACGGCGTGTCCTGCGCAGCCCATCCCGACCGGCCCAACCCAGAAATCGCTGTCCGCGACCAACCCAGCCACGAGGGGCCCCGCCGTTGGCTGGAACCCATCATTCCACGACGGAATTGGCGCCCGGGCCCCGCTGGGCCTACCATCGGCGGTCCCCACCCCCACCACCCCTTCCATGTCCGCTCCCGCTTCCGCCGCACCGCGTCGCTGGTTCATCGCCGGCGACTTCAACGGCTTCTTCGGCCTGGTCGTCGACAACCTCTCCATCCTCGGCTTCATCGCCATGGCCCTGGTCGGGATCTTCCAGTTCCCCGCCGACGTGGTGTTCGGCCGCATGTTCCCCGGCACCGCCTTCGGCGTGCTGGTCGGCAACCTGCTGTACACCCTGATGGCCCGCCGGCTGGCTGCGCGTACCGGTCGCGACGATGTCACTGCCATGCCGCTCGGCCTGGATGCACCGACCAGCATCGGCATGGCGTTGCTGGTGCTCGGCCCGGCCTTCATCGCCTTCAAGCAGCAGGGCATGGATCCGCACGAGGCGGGCATCGCCACTTGGCAGCTGGGCATGGCCGCGCTGGTCATCATGGGCGTGCTCAAGTTCGTGCTGTCGTTCTTTGGCGAGGCGGTCACGCGCGCGCTGCCGCGTGCGGCGCTGCTGGGCTCCATCGCCGGCATCGCGCTGGTGCTGATGGGCCTGCTGCCGCTGCTGGAAACGCTGCGCTCGCCGCTGGTTGGCTTCACCACGCTGGGCTTGCTGCTGTATGTGCTGATCGCCAAAGGCAAGCTGCCGGTGCGTGGCCCGGGCGTGCTGCTGGCCTTCGTGTTCGGCACCGTGCTGTATTACGGCCTTGGCCTGGCCGGGCTGGGCGCACCGGGCTTCCACGTGCCGGCGTGGGTGCCGCCGCAGGTGGTGCTGCCGCTGCCGACGCTGGGCTTCCTCGACGGCCTGCCCACCGCGATGACCTACCTGCCGCTGCTGCTGCCGTTCGGCCTGCTGATGGTGGTCGGTGGCATCAACGTCTCCGAAAGCGCGCGCGCGGCCGGCGATGACTACCGCACCCGTGACATCCTGCTGGTGGAAGCGGTGGCTACGCTGGTGGCCGGTGTCTGCGGTGGCGTGGCGCAGACCACGCCGTACATCGGCCAGCCGGCCTACAAGCACATGGGCGCGCGCAGCGGCTACACGCTGCTGACCGGCCTGTTCGTCGGCATCGGCGGCATGCTCGGCATCATCTCCGGGCTGGTGCAGTGGCTGCCGCTGGCGGTGCTGGCACCGATCATCGTGTACGTGGCCATCGACATCACCACCCAGGCCTTCCAGGCCACGCCGCGCCACCATACCGGCGCGATGGTGTTCGGTTTCCTGCCGTCGGTAGCGTACCTGCTGGCGATCAAGGCGCCAGGCTGGATCGCACCGGACCAGCTGCCGCAGCTGCTGACCAAGCTCGATGGCCACGGATTGCCTGAGCTGGCGGTGATCTTCACTCTCGGCAATGGCTTCATCATCACCTCGATGCTGTGGATCTCTGCGGTGGCGGCCATGGTTGATGGCCGCCTGCGCCGCGCCTGCGGCTTCCTGCTGGTGGCGGCGGTGCTGACCCTGTTCGGCCTGATCCACTCGGTGGACCCGCGCGGTGGCATCTACCTGCCGTGGGATCTGGACGGCCTGGCGCGCATGATCAGCTGGCAGTTCGCCGGCGCCTATGTGGCATTGGCGCTGCTGCTGGGCCTGCTGTCACTGCAGAAGCAGGCGGTGAAGCCGCTGGGTGAGAACAGCTGACCCCAGGGTAGTGCCGGCCGCCGGCCCGCATCCTCATGGACCTCGGACGTAGTGTGCAGCTGCCGGCCAGCGGCCGGCACTACCGCTCTCCGTCCAGTTCCGGGTAGTGGCGGAAGATGCCGTTGGTGTTGAACGGCAATCGCCGTTCCGAGTCCAGATAGGAGGCAATGTTGGGTCGTTTCGCCACCCGCTCCTGCAGCGCGCGCAGCAGGGGCAGGGTAGGTTCCAGTGCCTGCATGCGGCGTGGGAACATGTAGTTCAGCCCGCTCAGCAGCTGGAACAGCGACAGATCCACATACGAGTGCTCGCGCAGTGCATGGCGGCCACCGTTGGCGGCCAGCACCTGCTCGAAGTAGCCGAGGAACTTCGGCAGCCTCTCGCTGCGCAGTGACGCGGCGCGTGCCTTGGCTTCGGTCTTCTGCTCTTCGTAGTACCTCGATGCAGCGATCGGATGGTGGGTGTCATGCACCTCGGCCACCAGGTCGGCGATGGTCAGCTGCAACTGCAGTGCCTGCGTCCGCCGCGAGGCCGCCTGCGGCACCAGGTCCAGCGTCGGGCCCAGGAAATCCAGGATTGCCGCGACCTGCGCGATGACCTGGCGACCGGCCTTCAGGAACGGCGGCGCGAAGGGCTGCGCACCTTCACTGCTGCCATCGAGAAACGGCTGCATCACTGCATCGCCGTGCGCCCGCGCCATGTCGATGTAGTCGGCACCGGCATCCTCCAGCGCCAGGCGCACGAACTCGCCACGGCCCTGGATGCCGGTCCAGTAATACAGCGCGTACTGCATGGCTGTGTCTCCACGGGACAGGATGCATAGCGTCGCGCTGCTCGCGCAAAGCGGGCGTGAGTGCAATGCCTACCTGGCGTTGGCTGTCGGAGTGTTCAGGCCGATGGCGCGACGGTGATGATGTCGTGTTCATTGACGCTGCCAGCCAGCGTGTAGCGATATCCCTTGGCCAGCACTTCAACGTAGCTGTCATGTGCGGCAAGGATGAAAAGCTGCAGGTCGTGGACATTGCGGGGATCGTAGTGCGCGAGCAGTGCCGCCAGGCCAGGATCGTGGATGACCCGGTAGAAGCCGGGGAAAGGGCAGAGACCGGTTTGCCGCCAGTGCGCGGTTTCATCGGCTGGTCCGGTTTCCTCGAAGATCTCGCCGTGGCGCATCTCGTGAAAATTTCCGCCCCGGCAACGCGCTTCATGGACAAGTTCGAAATCCACCTGCAGTGAGCGGTAACGCATGCCCGGCTGCGCTGCATAGTCCTCCAGCGTCTGTGCCTCCACGTTCACCTGTGCGCTCGCGTTCTGCTCTCGATACACCAGTGTCAGGTCGAGCGTGCTGATGCGGAAAGGCACCGGTTCCGGGCGAAGCTCCATGGGTCGTTCGTCGAAGGGGCTGGACTGCTCATTGGGCCGCCCGTCGCACTGCGCTGTCAACGCGTTTCCCGAACCTTACCGGAACGGGTGGGGAACCCACGGAAATCAGTCGGGTCACACCTTCTCCATGCGTGTGAGAACGAGGTGCTGCATCATGCAGAGTGGAAAAGCAGTTTGGCCCTGGGTGCTGGGCGTGGTGGTGATTGGTGGCGCGGGTGGTTGGTTGTTCCGCGATCAGCTGAAGAGCCTGGCAGACGGTGTTTCGGTGCCGGTGCAATCGACCCCCGCCAGTACCGGCACACCGCCACAACCGAAGGTGGCTGCGGAACCCGCCCCAACACCACCGCCGATCAGGCATCCGCTGGATACCGAGGCCGCTGCCGACCCGGCACTGCCGAAGCTGGCTGACAGCGATGCCGCTGCCTGGGGCGCGCTGGGCCAGCTGTTCCAGGGCGAGGGGCCGCTGACCCTGCTGCTGCGTGATCATCTGATCCAGCGCCTGGTCACCCAGGTCGACAACCTGGACAAGCCCAGCGTGCCGCCGACCGCGTTGGCCGCGCGCCCGCTGCCGGGCAATCTGCAGGTCGAACCGGGCGAAGGCGGTGAACGCATCGCCGCCAGCAATGCGGCGCGCTATGCGCCCTACGTGCAGGCGTTCACTGCACTCGACCCGGCGGCAACGGCCACGGCTTACAAGCGCTTCTATCCGCTGATCCAGCAGGCCTATGTCGACCTTGGCCGGCCCGAGGGCTATTTCAACGACCGTCTGGTCACGGTGATCGACCACCTGCTGGAGACCCCGGAACTCGCCCAGGCGCCGCTGGTACAGCGCGATGAGCGCGGCCGCTACCGATTCGTCGATCCCACCCTGCAGTCCCGCTCGATCGGGCAGAAGGCCCTGCTGCGCATGGATCCGGCGCAGGCGCGGGCGGTCAAGCAGCAGCTGCGGGCGATCCGTACTGCGATCACCCGCGGCTGAGCCTGCAGGCGTCAGAGGGCCTGCAGGAAGGCTTCGATGTCCTGCAGGTCCCGCCTGCTGAGCCCGCGCGGACGCAGCAACGGATCGGGTGCCGGGAAGGGGGCTGCGTCTGGCGGGAGACCCGCCGGAGCCCGCGGTCGGGCACCGCCCACGTTGTAGAACGCCAGTACGCCAGACAATTTCGGGATCATGCCGTTGTGCATGTAGGGCGCTGTGGCGGCAACGCCACGCAGCGACGGTGTACGAAAACGGCCGCTGTCGGCGGGATCACCGGTGACCTCATAACGTCCCAGATCCTGCCGCGAACGCCCGTGGAAATGCAGGCCCAGGTTGTGGAAGCCGTTGTCGGTCAGCGCCGGTCCGTTGTGGCAGTTCATGCAACCGGCCTGCGTGCGGAACAGGTGCAGGCCACGCAGCTGGGCATCGTCCAGCGCACGCGCATTGCCAAGCAGGAAGCGATCGAAGCGACTGTTGCGTGGCGACAGGCTGCGTTCGAACGCGGCGATGGCCTGGCCGAGCTGCGCGGCATCGATGCGCGGCTGCGCGAACACCTCGTTGAACGCACGGCGATAGGACGCATCACGGCGCAGGCGACGTACCGCTCCCTGGGACGTGAAGCCCATTTCGATGGGATCGGAAATGGGATGCAGGGCCTGTTCCTCCAGCGACGCTGCGCGACCATCCCAGAACAAGGGCGCCGCATGCGCACTGGCCACCACGCTGGGTGCATTGCGGCGACCGGGCTGGCGGTCGTGGCCGAATGACACGCGACGGCCATCGGCCCAGCCCAGGTCCGGGTCATGGCAACTGGCACAGGCCAACTGTCGCGAGCGGGACAGGATCGGATCAAAGAACAGTCGACGGCCCAGCGCTACTTTTGCGGGCGACGATGGATTGTCTGGCGCATCAGCCGGGGCAGGCAACGGAGCCAGTTCCTGCCAGGCGACGCCGGGTTCCACCTCTGGCGCTGGCCACCGCATGCTGGGGTTGCTGTAGAGCGCGCGCAGGCAGGCGCTGTCCGGACGCGCGGGAAGCACGTCGGGGCACGGGGTATGACGCGCAGGTGCAGGCATGCCCGCGCCGCCCAGCAACAGGGCGGTGACGGGCAGTAACAGGTGCAGAGGATGCGGGCGCATCGTCAGCAGCGGCCCGGTGCGGGCACACTGGGCCGCCGGCTCAGAACGAGTAGCCCAGTTCCAGCCAGTAGCTACGGCCGGGCTCGTAGTAGGTCGTGGTTGCCGTGGTGCCGGAGATGCGGTTGCTGCGGTTGAGCACGTTCTGCACTTCCACCCGCACATAGACCTCCTGGTTGGCCTTTGCTGCGAACGCATACTGCAAGGTCGCATCCCACGTCCAGCCGCTGGGATTGCGGATGTCCTCGTAGACCACCAGCAGATCGTCGCCATGTGGCTCGTACCGGCTTGTCTTCAGCAGTCCCTCATAACCCGCACGGAAACTGAAGAAATTGGACCAGGTCAGGCCCGCAGCGGGAATTTCGGTGCGGGTGGCCAGTCGGGCCGACCACGGGCGCACGTAGTCACGGGCTGGCAGGTCGTACCGATGGATGGCCTTGCCGTGGTAACTGATCAGCTCGTAGAAGTCGCCGATGGACGTGGGGGTGGTGGCGTCTTCGTAGGTGTTGTAGCTGCGGCGCGACTCGGTGTGGTCCAGGGCCAGCTGCGCCGTGGACTGCGAGCCCCACAGCGTCAGCGGTTGTTGCGGCGAAACAGATAGGGTGTAGGTGCTGCTGCGGCTGCGCCCGGCGTTGGCGTATTCGTACAGCACCGCCTTGTAGACGCCCTTGTCGTAGGTGTCGGTGATGCGCTGGCGGACGATGTCATCGCGGTTGCTGCGATCGACGTACTTGACGTTGATGTCCAGTCCGGCGAACTGCTGCCGCCATGCCAGCGACCACTCATCAGTGTAGGGTGTATCCAGGTCGGACACGCGATTTGCCGTGGTCGCGCGGGTGCCGGTCAGGCTCTCCCAAGGAGTGCTGCTGCTGGTGCGGGTCAGGTCTTCCTGCAGGCGCTCGCGGCCTTCGCTCAGCAGGTAGGTGAAGAAGTTGCGACCATAGTAGCGGTTGCGGCCCACGGTCAGCACGCTGTTGCCGGTGCCACCGACGTCCCACGACGCGGCAAATCGCGGCGAGATGTGGGTGCCTTTCCAGAAATCATTGCGGTCCAGGCGCACGCCCGGGCGCAGGCTGACATCGCCGATGCGGATGTCGTCCTGGACATAGGCATCCCATTCGGTGCCCGACACCTCGAACGCTCCGGCGTGGTAGAGCACCAGCTTGGAAAAGTACTGGCCTTTTCCCGCGGCGAGCACCGACGTTCTGGTGAACACGGGCGACAGCGAGCAGGAATCGGTGTCCTCCACGCCCGTGGTCAGCATGCAGCTGGTGGCGGTGCGTGGCGTCTGGTAGTTGTAGTGATCGTTCAGCCGCTCGTAGTCGGCGTTGCGTCGTTGCACACCCGCGCCGAACGTCAGGTGGTGCTCGGCCGTGCCCCACTGGAAACGTTCGCGGCTGGCAGAGAAGCGGTAGCCGATCTTGCGGTCGCGCTGGTCGATGTTGCCCCAGCTGCCTTCCTGGCTGTAGTTGCCGACACCCCAGTTCTTGTCTTCCGACGGAGCCCAGGTCTTGAAGTAGTCGTAATCGCTGCGGCGCGAGCTTTCCAGATCACTGTAGGTCAACGCGTTGCCGAACGACCACGTGCCGGTATCGTAGTCGGCGCGCAGTGATGCCACCGGCCCGCCCGACTTCAGGTTGAACCACGAATTGCGCGAGCTGTGAATGAAGTAGGCATCGTCGGTAGGCGAATAGCTGACGTTGGCGCGCAGCGTCAGTCCCTCGCCGTTGCTCCAGTCGGCGGCCAGCGTGGCGGCGGTGCTTTCACGCACCTGGGTACGTTTGAAGTCGTCGTTCGGACTCACCTTGCCGCCGTTGTAGGCGCGTAGCGGAATTTCCGAACGGGTGCGGGTGACTGTGCCGATCAGGCCGATGCCATTACGGCTGCGCCCCTCCAGGCGTGCGCCGACCTTGTACTTGTCGTACTGCTGCTGGAAGGTGGGTTGGGCCGACTCTTCGAAGTTCTCGGCCTGGCCCGGATGCATGATCAGCTCGTTCCACGCCGAGCGGGCCATGCGGAACCACACCTTGCCCGACAGGCGATCACCGGCGGTGCGGCTGCTTGCATCGATGACGCCACCGGTGAAGCCGCCGTAGGCCGCAGGCACGTTGCTGTCATAGACGGTGACTTTTTCCAGTAGGTCGGGGTCGACGGTGATGCCCTGTGCGGCGCTGGGAACGTTGATGGACGAGTAGGCATCGCCATTGTGGCCGGGTGCCACGTTGCTGGCCGGGTCAAGATCATTGTTGAAGTTCGCGCCGTCGATCAGGAACAGGTTCTGGTAGAACGGTGCGCCGTTGATCGAGAAGTCCACCGGACGGATCTCACCGCCGTTGCGCGCACTCCAGCCGGTGTTGCTGAACTGCACGGCAGGGTTGATGCGAAGCAGTGAGCCGAGGTCGCCGTTGCCCTTGGCATAGCCCTGCAGGTAGTCCTGGTCCAGGGTCATGCCTTCGGCATACAGGAAGTCGCGGGAGGCGACACTGCCGACCCGCAGCGGACGCAGCCGGCGGGTGGTCAGCGCGGGTGAAGGTGCGGGTTGCACGGTGTAGCTGCCATCGGCGCGGCGAACGGCGCGCAGGCCGCTGCCCTGCAGCAATGCGGCAAAGCCGGCGTCCACATCGAGTCCTTCCGCCGTCGTCGGTGCGTGGCGGCCACGGGTCAGGGCGGGGTCGAAGGACAGGGCAACGCCGTGTGCGGCGGCGAAAGTGCTCAGCGCACCGCCGAGCGGCTCGGCGCGATGCGGGACCGGCGCAGCTTCGGTGGGCGTGGTCTGAGCGAAAGCCGGGGTGGCAGCGAGGGCGACGGCCAACAGGCTCAGGCGCAGGTGGGAAGAGGTCATGGGCATGGGCGAGGGGAAGAGGAAGGGTCTCATTCCCTCTGCCCCTTGAAACGGGAAAAAGTGTCATCCCGGTGTGTCGAGGCCGCGCAGCTGTATCCACAACCCGTGCTGGATCTGCAGGGCATAGGTGGCCGCGAGCATCGACAGGCACCGATCCAGGTCATCGGCCGGGTACGCGCCGGAAACCGGCATCGAGGCGATGGCCGGGTCCACGCGCAGCCAGCGCCGGTGATAGCGGCCAAGTTCCAGCATGAACTGCTGCAACGGCACCGCGTCAGCGGTCAGCATGCCGTGGATCCAGGTGTCGCTGCCGGCGCGTGCCGGGCCGGGTGACGGCAGCGAGGTCCGGTTCCAGCGCAGTTCCTGCCCGGCGTCGACCTGGCGATGGTGGCTGCCGGATTCGACCCTGACCGCGCCCTCACTGACTACCAGCAAGACATCGTCGTTGAACAGCCGCACGCTGAAGCGGGTGCCCAGCGCCCGCAGCGCGCCGAACGGCGTCGCGACCCGGAATGGTCTTGCCGGATGCTGGATGTCACGTGCGGTCTCCACCAGCATCTGGCCACGACGCAACCGCAGCAACCGTTGGGTACCATCAAACGCGATGTCGACGGCGGTATCGGTATCGAGGTGCAGCACGCTGCCATCGTCCAGCACCCGCTGTGATCGTTCGCCCACGGCGGTACGGACGCTGGCATCCCACGCCGCGTCATCCCACAACCTCCATGCCAGCCAACCACCGAGTGGTGCAACCAGCAGTGCGGCAACGCTGCGCAGCACGGCGCGCCGGCCGGCAGACGCAGGCCGTTGCAGCGTGCGTTGGGCCAGCGGCGCAGGCACCTGGGCAGCCAATGCCAGCAAGCGTTCCGCACGCTGCCACGCGCGGGCATGTTCGGGATCGGCATCGTGCCAGCGCTGCCACCGCGCGCGCTGGGCCGCGCTGCCGTCCTCGTGCAGGCGCATCAGCCAGTCGGCTGCCTGCTCCAGTACGCGGGGCGGAAGTGCCGGTTCGGCGGTGGTCTCAGCCGGCATGCGCCAAGCAGCCCAGCAGTGCCCGTTTCATGTGCCGCTTCACCGTGGACAGCGACAACCCCAGCTGTTCGCTGATGGCTTCATAGCGGAGCCCATCGAACTGCGCCAGCAGGAACACCCGGCGCGCCATTGCCGGCAACCCGTCCAGCATCGCATCGATCTGCTGCAGGGCCTCACGTACCAGGGCCTGTTCTTCCAGTGAGGGCAGCACCGGCTCTGGGAACTGCGCCAGGTATTCCAGGTAGGCGCGCTCCAGCGCCTGGCGGCGGAACCAGTTGGCGGCCAGCCCACGCGCCACGGTGGTCAGGAACGCACGCGGCTCACGCAGCGCAGCGAGATCGCGTCCCTGCAGCAGCCGCGCGAAGGTGTCCTGGGTGAGATCGTCGGCCACATCGCGATTGCCCACGCGCCCGCTCAGCCAGCCGTGCAGCCAGACGCGATGATCGCGGTACAGCATGCCCAGTTGTTCGTGTAGGGGGCCCATGAAAGGGGATGCGTGGTCTTGATCGAAATGAGAATGATTCGCAAGTATCGCATCCGCGATGCCCGGATTCCAGTGCCAGGCGCGCAGTGGCTTGCGCAGGATCAACGCGCCGACCACACCCGTTCCGGCATGCTGGCCGCAGGCTGACTGGCCTCGGGGTGCAGTCGCAGTCACCCTTGAAACGGGGTGGGGCAACCGCATCTTTCCAGCATCGCCGGCGCGGGCCGGCCCTGATGACCGATGAGGATTCGCAATGCGGATGGACAAGCTCACCTCGCGTTTCCAGCAGGCGCTGGCAGACGCACAGTCGCTGGCCGTTGGCCGCGACAACAGCATCATCGAACCGGTTCACCTGTTCAGCGCGTTGCTGGACCAGCAGGGTGGCAGTACGCGCCCGCTGCTGGCCCAGGCCGGGGTGAACGTGCCGGTGCTGCGCGAGCGCCTGACCGAGGCACTGGATGCGCTGCCCAAGGTGTCCGGCCAGGCCGGCAACGTTTCGATGGGCAATGACCTGGGGCGTCTGCTCAACCAGACCGACAAGCTGGCCCAGCAGAACGGCGATGCCTTCATCGCCAGCGAGTGGTTCGTGCTGGCGGCGCTGGAAGACAGTGGCACGCTGGGCATGGCGCTGCGCGCCGCCGGTGCCGACAAGACCCGCCTGCAGGCCGCGATCGACAAGCTGCGTGGCGGCGAGAACGTGCAGTCGGAGAATGCCGAGGAACAGCGGCAGGCGCTGGAGAAGTACACCATCGATCTGACCGCGCGCGCCGAGAGCGGCAAGCTCGATCCGGTGATCGGCCGCGACGAGGAAATCCGCCGCACCATCCAGGTGCTGCAGCGCCGGACCAAGAACAATCCGGTGCTGATCGGCGAACCCGGCGTGGGCAAGACCGCCATCGTGGAAGGTCTGGCCCAGCGCATCATCAACGACGAAGTGCCCGAAGGCCTGCGCGGCAAGCGCGTGCTCTCGCTGGACATGGGCGCGCTGATCGCCGGTGCCAAGTTCCGCGGTGAATTCGAAGAGCGCCTGAAGGGCGTGCTGAACGACCTGGCCAAGAACGAAGGCCAGATCATCCTGTTCATCGACGAATTGCACACCATGGTCGGCGCCGGCAAGGCCGACGGCGCGATGGATGCCGGCAACATGCTGAAGCCGGCACTGGCACGTGGCGAGCTGCACTGCATCGGTGCCACCACGCTGGACGAGTACCGCAAGTACATCGAGAAGGATGCTGCGCTGGAGCGCCGCTTCCAGAAGGTGTTCGTGGGCGAGCCGTCGGTGGAGGACACCATTGCGATCCTGCGCGGTCTGAAGGAGAAGTACGCGCTGCACCACGGCGTGGAGATCACCGACCCGGCCATCGTTGCCGCTGCGACGCTGTCCAACCGCTACATCACCGACCGCCAGCTGCCGGACAAGGCCATCGACCTGATGGACGAAGCCGCCTCGCGCCTGCGCATGGAGATCGACTCCAAGCCGGAGGAACTGGACCGCCTGGAACGCCGGGTGATCCAGCTGAAGATCCAGCGCGAGATGCTGAAGAAGGAAAAGGACGAAGCCTCGCGGCAACGCCTGGCCGACCTGGAAAACGACATCGACGGGCTGGAGCGCGAGTTCTCCGACCTCAATGAAATCTGGAAGTCGGAGAAGGCCGCGCTGCAGGGCGCGACCAAGATCAAGGAACAGGTCGAGCAGGCCAAGCTGGAGCTGGAGGCCGCGCAGCGCCGCCAGGATTTCGCCAAGATGAGCGAGATCCAGTACGGGCTGCTGCCGCAGCTGGAAAAGCAGCTGGCCGCGGCCCAGGAGGCCGAGCACAAGGACTTCAAGCTGGTGCAGGACCGCGTGACCGACGAGGAGATCGCCGAGGTCGTATCGCGCTGGACCGGCATCCCGGTCAACAAGATGCTCGAAGGCGAGCGCGACAAGCTGTTGCGCATGGAAGAGGTGCTGCACAACCGCGTGGTCGGCCAGGAAGAAGCGATCAAGGTCGTCTCCGATGCCGTGCGCCGCTCGCGTGCAGGCCTGTCCGATCCGAATCGCCCGGCCGGCTCGTTCCTGTTCCTCGGCCCGACCGGTGTCGGCAAGACCGAGCTGTGCAAGTCGCTGGCCGAATTCCTGTTCGACAGTGCCGACGCGATGATCCGCATCGACATGAGCGAATTCATGGAGAAGCACAGCGTGGCCCGCCTGATCGGCGCGCCTCCGGGTTACGTGGGCTACGAGGAAGGCGGCTACCTGACCGAGGCCGTGCGTCGTCGCCCGTATTCGCTGATCCTGCTGGACGAAGTGGAGAAGGCGCATCCGGATGTGTTCAACATCCTGCTGCAGGTGCTGGACGATGGCCGCCTGACCGATGGACAGGGCCGTACCGTGGACTTCCGCAACACCGTCATCGTGATGACCTCGAACCTGGGCTCGCACCAGATCCAGGACATGAGCGCCGACGACAGTCCGGAGGCCTACACGCAGATGAAGGCGGCGGTGATGGGCGTGGTCCAGGCGCACTTCCGGCCGGAGTTCATCAACCGCCTGGACGACATCGTGGTGTTCCACCCGCTGGACAAGCAGCAGATCAAGCAGATCGCGCGCATCCAGATGCGCGGGCTGGAGAAGCGCCTGGCCGAGCGCGGGCTGAAGCTGGCGGTCTCCGATGCGGCCTTCGACCTGCTCGGCAACGTCGGCTTCGATCCAGTGTACGGCGCGCGCCCGTTGAAGCGCGCAATCCAGGCACAGCTGGAGAACCCGTTGGCGCAGCAGATCCTGTCCGGCGCCTTCGTCAACGGCGATACCATCGAAGTCGGAAACGACGGCGGCCGCCTGGTGTTCGCCAAAGCGTGATTCACACGGGGCGCTGCCTGGCCGCAGCGCCCCGTTTCCTGCGAAGTGGGCCGGGCAATGCCCGGCGCTCACTCAGAAGCGGTGCGTATAGCCGCTCATCAAGCCGAACTGGTTCGCCTTCTGCACGATCGGGCTGTCGGCGGCATCACCGAGCAGGCGCGTGCCTTCGGCCGAGATGTACCAGTTGCCGTTGCGGCCCACGCGGTGGCTCCACTTCAGGCCGACACCGGCACTGACCAGGCCGGCTTTTGGCTTGTGCTCGGCAAAGCCGGTACGCGCCGCCTGTTCCGGGCTGACGCCGTACCAGGTCTGCATGTAGCCGCGGTTGCCGTAGTCGGTGGACACGCTGCCGCTGACCACGCCGCCGGCCAGGTCGAACAGCGGCAGGGTCAGGTTCAGGTGGATCTGCTGGGTGGCCAGGCCGTTCTCGGCCTTGTCCTCGTCCTTGCGGGTGAACTGCCAGGCGCCGCTCAGCACGGCTTCGCCCAGCGTATAACCAGCCGAGACACCGACCAGGGGACGGGTATCGATATCGCCCATGCCGCGCAGGAAGTCCGAACCGCCGAGCAGGGAGTCCTTGTCCTTGCGGATGCCGCTGGCGCCGACGTAGGCGCGCACGCGGGTGTGCTCGCCGAGGGCGGTGCCCCAGCCGATGCCACTGGTGCCCAGAAACCAGCCCCCCGGCGAGGTGACATCGAAGGAGAGCGACGGCGTCGCACGATACTCCTCGCTGCCGCTGTAACGCGGGGTTACGCCACCGCCGGCAGCGACCTCGAAGGTCCAGTGGTCATCCTTGGCGTGGGCGATCGGGGCGGCAAACAGCGGCAACAGGGCCAGGCAGAGCAGGGTGGGGGAACGGCGAAGCTGGGACATGGAAACTCTCGGCAATGGGAGGAAAGCAGCGCGCGCATCCGGCGAGTGCTGCAGGGTCGCCAGCGTGGCGATACGCCGGCGACCGATCCGTCCGCAGTTGTGCGGGAGTTGTAATCAACTGTAATCGCGGCCCAGCGCGTTCAGCTGGCAGCCAGCGGCCAGTGCATTTCCAGGCGTGCGCCGCCCAGCGTGGCGCGACTGATGTGCAGCTCGCCACCGTGGCGGGCCGCAATGCGGCCGACGATGGCCAGGCCCAGGCCGAAGCCGCCGGTATCACGGCTGCGGCTGTCATCCAGGCGGGTGAACGGGCGCATCACCTTTTCATGGTCGGCCTCGGCGATGCCCGGGCCGTCATCGTCCACGCGCAGGCAGGCGCGTCCGCCCACACCCACCAGCGACACTTCCACCTGCGAGCGCGCGTGGCGCAGCGCATTGCCGACCAGGTTGCTCAGCGCCAGCTGCAGCAGGCGTGGCTCGGCATCCACGCGCGGCAGGGCGCCGGGCTGCACGCGCAACACGAGGCCGGCGCGTTCGGCATCGCGGCGGGCATCGGCCAGGCAGGCCTGCAGCCAGTCGTTGGCTTCAATCCGCTGCATCGGTTCGCCCTCGCTGGGATGCTCCAGCCGTTCGTAGGCCAGCAGTTCGCTGACCAGCCGGTTGAGCTCGGCCAGGTCGCCATGCAGGCCCTGGGCCAGCCGTACGCGGCGATCGCGATCATCGCTGTCCTGCATCAGGTCCAGGCCGAAGGCCACGCGTGCGATGGGTGTGCGCAGTTCGTGCGAAATGGCGTGGGTGAGGTCGCGCTGGCGCTGCACCAGCTCGGCCACGCGTGCGGCCATGCGGTTGGAATGGTCGACGATGACGCGTATCTGCGAGCGTGGCGAAACCTGCGCGCGCGCCTGCAGATCGCCGGCACCGATGCGATCGGCGTGCCGGCGCAGGGCTTCCAGATCGCGCCAGAGCAGGCGTACCCAGGCATACAGGCTGGCGCCGACCAGCAGCAGGATGCTGAGGTAGGCCGCGATGGTCATGTACATCGTCATCTGCACCGCGCCGGGCAGGCGCAGGTGCAGCCAGCGGCCGCCGATGCCCTCGATGGGCAGCAGAACCTGCTGGTACTGATCGCGCACGATGAAGCCATCGGCCTGCACGGCCGCCTGTTCCTGCCGGTCGAGCGCGGGAGGATTGTCGAGCAGGGTCAGGGTGATGCCGTAGTGTGGTTGCAACTGCTGCAGGCGCTCACGCTGCTGGCCGGCGTCCAGGCCCGCAAGGTCCCTGCGCAGGGCGTACACCTGTCCGCGTACCTGCTCCACGAACACGCGATCCTGCACGGGCGTGTAGATGCCATCCAGGATGTGGTTGAGGAAGAACACCGAGGCCAGGAAGCAGGCGCCGGTGACGAACCACAGCCACAGGAACAGCCGCTTCATTCCGACCAGGCCGCAGGATTGAACTGGTAGCCGCGCCCCCACACGGTCTTGATCCGCCGTGGCTCGCGCGCATCGTCGCCGAGCTTGCGGCGCAGCTTGCCGATGCAGACGTCAACGCTGCGGTCCAGGCCGTCGAAGCCGATGCCGCGCACCGCCTGCAGGATCTGGTCACGCGACAGGATCTGCCCCGGCTGGCTGGCCAGCAGCCACAGGATCTCGAATTCGGTGGTGCCCATTTCCACCGCCGCACCGTGCAGGTGCACTTCACGCTGCATGCGATCGATCAGCAGTTGCCCGTGCATCAGCCGGCTGGGCGTACCGGTGTTGCTGCTGCCGTGGCGGCGGCGCAGCAGGGCGCGCAGGCGCGCCAGCAGCAGGCGTGGTTCGATCGGCTTGTGCACATAGTCATCGGCACCCGATTCCAGGCCCAGCACCTGCTCGATGTCGTCCTCGCAAGCGGTCAGCATCAGGATCGGCACATCGGAGAAGCTGCGGATCTGCCGGCACACATCGATGCCACCGAGGCCGGGCAGCATCAGGTCCAGCACCACCAGTTCCGGGGCATGCTGTCGGCAGGCCGCACCGGCAAGGTCACCACGGGGCACGTGCTGCACGGCGAAGCCATGCTCGTGCAGGTAGTCGCTCACCAGTTCGGCCAGGCGACGGTCGTCCTCCACCAGCAGGACCGACGTGGGCGAACTGCTGGCAGGGGGTGTCCAGGGGGATGGCTGCATGCGTGGGGCCTCCGTGCCCGGGCAGGAGCGCCCGGCGGCGAAGCCTAGCAACGGCCCATGACGGCTGCCTGAATCGCGGCCAACCTGATAACCGTGGGTACGGACGTCATCGCCAGCGGCTTTCAGTGGCCGGCCCCGGCTGGCCTATGGTGGCGGTTTCCCCGGATGGAGCCTGGTGCAATGAGCGACCCGCAGTGGCAACTGGAAACCCTGGCCGTGCACGGCGGCTACCGTCCCGACCCGACCACCCGCGCGGTGGCGGTGCCTATCTACCAGACCGTGGCGTATGCGTTCGATGACACCCAGCACGGCGCCGACCTGTTCGACCTGAAGGTGCCGGGCAACATCTACACCCGCATCATGAACCCCACCACCGACGTGCTGGAGCAGCGCCTGGCCGCGCTGGAAGGCGGTATCGGCGCATTGGCGCTCGCCTCGGGACAGGCCGCGATCACCTATGCCATCCAGACCATTGCCGAGGCAGGCGACAACATCGTCGCCTCCAGTGCGCTGTACGGTGGCAGCCTCAACCTGCTGGCGCACACGCTGCCGCAGTACGGCATCCAGGCGCGTTTCGCCGATCCGGCCGATCCAGCCGCGTTCGCCGCGCTGATCGACGACCGCACCAAGGCGGTGTTCGTCGAGTCGATCGGCAACCCGCGTGGCAACGTCACCGACATCGCGGCGATTGCCGAGGTCGCGCATGCCGCCGGCGTGCCGCTGATTGTCGACAACACCGTGGCCACGCCGGTCCTGCTGCGCCCGTTCGAGCACGGCGCCGACATCGTGGTGCATTCGCTGACCAAGTACCTCGGCGGCCACGGCAACAGCCTCGGCGGCGCGATCGTCGATTCCGGCCGCTTCGACTGGGCTGCACAACCCCAGCGCTTCGCGCGGCTCAACCAGCCCGACCCCAGCTACCACGGCGTGGTCTATACCGAAGCGCTGGGGCCGGCGGCCTACATCGGCCGCGCGCGGGTGGTGCCGCTGCGCAATACCGGCGCGGCGCTGTCGCCGTTCAATGCGTTCCTGATCCTGCAGGGCATTGAAACCCTGGCGCTGCGCATGGAGCGCATCAACGCCAACGCGCTGGCTGTCGCGCAGTTTCTGAAGTCACACGCAAAGGTGGCCTGGGTGCGCTACGCTGGGCTGGCCGACGACCCCGAGCATGCCGCCGCGCAACGTTACCTGGGTGGGCACGGCTCGGGCGTACTGACCTTCGGCCTGCCGGGCGGCCGTGAAGCCGGCGCACGTTTCCTCGATGCGCTGAAGCTGTTCACCCGCCTGGTCAACCTGGGCGATGCAAAATCGCTGGCCACCCATCCGGCCTCGACCACCCATCGCCAGCTGGATGCCGCCGAACTGGCCAAGGCCGGCGTCAGCGAGGACACCGTGCGGCTGTCGATCGGCATCGAGCACATCGGCGACCTGCGTGCCGACCTGGAGCAGGCCCTGGCAGGCGCCTGATAGCCGCACGCTTGGTCGTCATCGCCACAGGCGATCACCATCGGTCACCCAATGCGCTACGGTGGAGCTGCCTCTCCAAGGCATGGCAACGTGGCGATCCAGATCCCCGGTCGATGCGGGTCGACCGGGGATTTTTTTGTTTCCGGGGTCAGATGCACCGCCGTGTCGACCAAGGTCGACACCTACCAACAGCCGCAGGAAATTGTCGAAGGCAGGGTGGGCCCGGTTGCAGGGGCGTGAGCGCCATGGATGGTGCGACCGAGCCTCCACGGATGGATTCACGGCGTCCCCTGCAACCGGACCCACCCCGCCATTCCACGGAGAGTCAGCTTTTGCTTTTGCCGTTGCAGTTGAAGTTGCTTCGGCAGGTGCAGGGCTGCAAGCCCTGCCGCACACCCCTCACACCACCGGAATGCTGTGCTGCCCCAGATTCCGGTACGGCGGCGTGGACATGATCATCTCCGCCAGCGAATACGCCAGCTCGCGCTCGGCCATCACCGTGCCATCGGCGCCGTGCTCCAGCAGATGTTTCACTTCGGCATCGCTGTGCGCACGCGCCAGCAGGGTCAGCTCCGGGTTGATCGCACGCAGCTTGGCCAGCGCCTCGCCAGCTTCCAGCGGCTGCGGAATCGCCAGCACTGCGATCTTCGCGCGCTCGGGATGGGCCTCGGCCAGTACCCGGTCGGCGGCGGCGCTGCCACGGATCGCCGCGATGCCATTGGCATGCGCACGCTCCACGTGGTCCTTGTTGTCATCGATCACCAGCACCGGCACGCCGCGATCACGCAGCACCTGCGCCAGCTCGCTGCCGACCCGGCCGTAGCCGATCACGATGGCGTGCGCGTTCAGGTCACGCGACGGGCCGATGGCTTCTTCCGGCTCGGCCGGCTGCGGCTGCTGTTCCTGCTTGGCCTGCCAACGGTCCAGCAGGCCGAACACCAGCGGGTTCAGCATGATCGACACCAGCGCGCCAGCCAGCACCAGCGACTGGCCTTCCTTCGGCAGGATCTGCAGGGCCACGCCGAGGCCGGCGATGATGAAGGCGAATTCGCCGATCTGCGCCAGGCTGGCCGAGATGGTCAGCGCGGTGCTGGTCGGGTGGCCGAATGCGCGCACGATGAAGAAGGCAGCGGCCGACTTGCCGAACATGATGATCAGCACGGTGGCCAGCACCTGCCACGGGTGCTGGATAAGGATGTTCGGGTCGAACAGCATGCCGACCGAGACGAAGAACAGCACCGCGAAGGCATCGCGCAGCGGCAGCGAATCATGCGCGGCCTTGTGGCTCAGCTCCGATTCGTTGAGCAGCATGCCGGCGAAGAACGCGCCCAGTGCGAACGAGACGCCGAACAGCATCGCTGAGCCGAACGCCACGCCCAGCGCGATCGCCAGCACTGACAGGGTGAACAGCTCGCGCGAGCCGGTACCGGCGATGCGTTCGAGGATCCACGGAATGACCCGGCGGCCGACCACCAGCATCACCGCCACGAACAGGCCCAGCTGCACGAAGGTCCAGCCGATGTCGGCCAGCACGCTGCCCAGCGAGTGCGATTCCTTGGCCGCATCGGGGCCGAACACACCGGCCATCACCGGCATCATCACCAGCGCCAGCACACAGGCCAGGTCTTCCACGATCAGCCAGCCGACCGCGATCTTGCCGCGCATGGTTTCCAGCAGGCGGCGCTCCTCCATCGCCCGCAACAGCACCACGGTACTGGCGGTGGCCAGCGAGAAACCGAAGATGACGCCATGCAGGGCTGGCCAGCCCATCAGCGAGGCCACGCCCCAGCCGAGCAGGGTAGCGACCGCGATCTGGCCGATGGCACCGGGGATGGCGATGGCCTTGACCGCCATCAGGTCCTTCAGCGAGAAGTGCAGGCCGACGCCGAACATCAGCAGCATCACGCCCAGCTCGGCCAGCTGGTTGGCCAGCGCCTGGTCGGCGACGAAGCCGGGGGTGAACGGGCCTACGCAGATGCCAGCAACCAGGTAACCGACCAAGGGAGACAAGCGGAGCTTGTTGGCCAGCGCGCCGAAGATGAAGGCGAGCCCGAGGCCAACGGCAACGATGTTGATCAGGTCGGTGTCATGGTGCATCGGCACTCGCAGGAAATCGGGGGGATGCCCCGATTTTCACCTAATGCGCCAAATGCGGCAAACCCAGGGGGCAAATCCCTTCCCGCAGGGAAGGCACCTGCCCCCTGGGTTTGCCTGCGCATTTCTCCTCTACCCCCGCCTTCGGCGCGCCCCTTCAACAAGAAGGGGCTCTCCTCCAAATGCGGCGAGGGGATGCCGGCCAGCGGCCGGCACTACCAGAGCGGCGCTGGGTATGGCCCGGCGCTACCAATACCGCTTACCAGGTGTACTTGACCCGGCCGTACACGTACGCGCCGTTGAAGCCGAACGGCGAGTAGTTGCTGTACGGCAGCATGCCGAAGGTGGAGTTCTGCAGGTCTTCGGTGCGGTCCGGGTACTTGTCCAGCAGGTTGTCGGCGCCCACGGTCAGGGTCCAGTTGCTGCTCGGCTTGTAGCTGGCCGAGGCATCCACCACCCAGGCGTCGCCATAGGTCTGGTCGCGCAGTGCGGTGGCCGAGTTGCGCACGGTGAATTTGCCGTAGCGGGTCGCGGCCAGGCCCAGTTCCCAGTGGTCCGAACGCCAGGTGCCGCTCAGGATCGCCTTGTCGCGCGGATAGCTGTCCTCGATGCGGCCGATCTCATCGCGGCCGATCAGCGACTGGGTCAGGCCCAGCGTGCCGAACACCGCCGGGGTGCCGCCGACGCGGCGCACTTCGGTGTCGTTGTAGCTGTACGCGGCGGTCAGTTCCAGGCTGCTGGCGCTGAAGGGCACCGTGTAGCTGGACACGAAATCGACACCGCGGGTGCGCGTATCCAGGCCGTTGGTGAAGTACGAGAACGCGGTCACCTGCGGCAGGCCCAGCGTGCCCAGCAGCGCACTGGTGGCGGCGTTGGTGGTGATGCTGGACGACAATGCGATGCGGTCATCGATGTCGATCTGGTAGGCGTCGACGGTGATGTACAGGCGGTCGACCGGCTGCAGCACCAGGCCCAGGCTGTAGGAGGTGGAGGTCTCGGCCTTCAGCGGCGAGGCGCCCAGCGCCTGCGCAGCCGGGCTGGTGGTGGGGAAGGTGCCGCGCTCGACGAACACGCCGTTGAGGAACTGGCTGGTGACCGCCTGGTAGCCCTGCTGCGCCAGCGACGGCGCACGGAAGCCGCTGGACGCGGTGGCCCGCAGCGCAACCTTGTCGGTGAACGCGTAGCGCGCCGACAGCTTGCCGGAGAAGCGGTCGCCGAAGTCCGAGTAATCCTCGTAGCGGCCGGTGATGCCGGCCGAGAACTTCTCGGTCAGGTCCGCTTCCAGACCCGCATAGACCGCGTAGTTGTGGCGGTCGGCATGCACTTCATTGGTGGGGGTGAAGCCACCGAAGCCCTGCGCGCCACTGCCGGTGTACGAGTTCAGCTCGCCCGGCTTCTGGTCCCACTTCTCCTTGCGGTATTCACCACCGAAGGACAGCGTGACCGGGTAGGCCAGGCCCCAGTCCAGCGACTTGGTCAGGTCGGCATTGAAGATGTCCTGCTGGTACTTCAGCGTGCCGTCGTAGAACGAGCGCGGGCTGGTCGCACCCAGGCTGTAGTTGATGCTGTTGCGGGTGTGGAAGTCGAGGGTGTTCTCGCCGTGGTTCAGGCTCAGGTCCCAGGTCCAGCCGCTGTCGGTGTTGCCCTTGACCCCGGCCACCAGCGAGCGGTCCTTGGAGTACTGGTTGATCTCCGGCACGAAGCCGTCCGGGTAGGTCTGCGCCAGCAGCGCGCTCTGCCCGCTGTGGTTGCGCGAGCGGTAGAACGCGAACGAGGTGATGTCGCGGTTGCTGAGCAGCGCGCTGGCGTAGCCGGTCACGCGGTCGCTGAAATCGAAGCTGGCGTTGACCGAAGCCGCAGTCGCATCCACGCGCGGGTCGCCGACGATGAAGGTCTTCTGGCCGATGCTCGGGAAGTTGCCGGTGTTCGGGGTGGTGCCGCGGTACGGGCCGGCGCGGTTGCTTTCGTCCTGCTGGCTGATCTGGCCGGCCACGTGCACGCGGCCACGGCCGTTGCCGAACTCGACGCCGGTATCGCCGGAGAGCTGGTACTTGTTGCCGTCACCGGCCGAGTACTGGCCGTAGTCCACCGCCAGGCTGCCGCCACTGCCGCTGCCCTTGAGCACGATGTTGATGACGCCGGCGATGGCGTCCGAACCGTACTGCGCCGACGCACCGTCGCGCAGCACTTCCACGCGTTCGATGGCGGCGATCGGGATCGCATTGATGTCCACTGCCGACGAACCACGGCCGATGCTGCCGTTGACGTTGATCATCGCCGAGGTGTGGCGGCGCTTGCCGTCGACCAGCACCAGCACCTGGTCCGGTGACAGGCCGCGCAGCTGCGCCGGGCGCACGCCGCTGGTGCCATCGGTCAGGGCAGGGCGCGGGAAGTTCAGCGAGGGCAGGGCGCGCGACAGCGCGGTGGCCAGCTCGCTGGTGCCGGTGGACTGCAGGGCTTCGGGGGTGATGATGTCGATCGGCGACTGCGATTCGGCCACCGTGCGGTCGGCCACGCGGGTGCCGGTGACGATCACCGTGTCCAGGGTGTTGGCGGCGGTGCCGGCCTGCTGGGCAGCGGCAACGAACGGAGAGCCACCGAGTGCGACAGCGACGGCGGCGGCGATCAGGCTGGTCTTGCGGGTCATCGGGACGGAGCTCCGGTTGGCGGGGGCGGCACCGGAATCGACATCACGGGGGTGAGGCGGACGGCGGTTGTTGCGGTGCGCAAAGCAGGAATTAACGGGATATTCAGTGCGTGTCAAATGCCAGTCATCGGAAAAAACGTTGCAGCAGCAACCATTTAGCCCGGATCGGCACTGGCGGGGGAGGGAGCCCGGGACGCGCGCGGCAAGGACGTGGGAGAGAGGAACGCCGGCCGCCGCGCATCCCGGGACGCGTCAAGTATTCGTTAACGCTAGAATTGCGTCGCAGGAACAGTGCTCACCAGCACATTCCATCTGGTTATATGGACGCCTCCCCCCGATGATTTCCCTTCGTAATTTCGCCTTGCGCCGCGGCGAGCGGCTGCTGTTGTCCAATGTCGACCTGACCCTGCACGCCGGTTACCGGGTGGGTGTGGTCGGCCGCAACGGTGCTGGCAAGTCCAGCCTGTTCGCGGCGGTGAAGGGCGAGCTGGAGGCGGACAAGGGCGATGTCGATCTGCCCGGCAAGGTGCGCATCGCCAGCGTCGCCCAGGAAACCCCGTCGCTGCCCGACCCGGCGCTGAGCTTCGTGCTCGGCGGCGACATCGAGGTGGCTGCAGTGCTGGCCGCCGAGGCCGAGGCGACCGCCCGTGAAGACTGGGAAGCGGTGGCCGAGGCGCACACGAAGATGGCCGAGCTCAATGCCTACGACGCCGAAGCGCGCGCCGGCAAGCTGCTGCACGGCCTCGGTTTCCCGGCAGAGACCCACCACCGCGCGGTGTCCTCGTTCTCCGGCGGCTGGCGCGTACGCCTGAACCTGGCCCGCGCGCTGATGATGCCCAGTGACCTGCTGCTGCTGGACGAACCGACCAACCACCTGGACCTGGACGCGGTGTACTGGCTGGAGCAGTGGCTGCTGAAGTACCCCGGCACCCTGCTGTTGATCTCGCATGACCGCGAGTTCCTCGACAACGTGGCCACCCACACCCTGCACCTGCATGGCGGCGGCGCCAAGCTCTACCCGGGCGGTTATACCGATTTCGAGCGCCAGCGCGCCGAACAGCTGCGCCAGCAGCAGATCGCGCACGAGAAGGAACAGGCCGAGCGCGCCCACCTGCAGAGCTTCATCGACCGCTTCAAGGCGCAGGCCAGCAAGGCCGCGCAGGCGCAGAGCCGCATGAAGCGCCTGGCCAAGCTGGCCGGCACCGAAGCCGTGCGTGCCGAGCGCGAATTCCGCATCGAGTTCGCGCCGCCGGCCAAGCTGCCGTTCTCGCTGATCCGCCTGAACCACGTCGAGGCCGGCTACGGCAAGGACGCGGTGATCCTGCACAACGTCGGCTTCGGCCTGGAAGCGGGCCAGCGCATCGGCCTGCTCGGCCCCAACGGTGCCGGTAAGACCACCCTGGTGAAGACCCTGGTGGGCGAGCTGGCGCCGATCGTCGGCGAGCGCATGGCGCACCCGGACCTGAAGATCGGCTACTTCGCCCAGCACACGGTGGAGTCGCTGCACGAAGGCCAGTCGCCGATGGAGCATTTCCGCGAGATCGCGCCAGACGCACCGAACCAGTCGTTCCGCGATTTCCTTGGCAAGTGGAACTTCCCGGGCGACCGCGCGTTCGAGCCGGTCGATGGCTTCTCCGGTGGCGAGCGCGCACGCCTGGCGCTGGCGCTGATCGCCTGGCAGCAGCCGAACGTGCTGCTGCTGGACGAACCGACCAACCACCTTGACCTGGAAATGCGCGAAGCGCTGGCCGAAGCACTGGCCACCTTCGAAGGCGCGATCGTGATGGTCTCGCATGACCGCCATCTGATCGGCCTGGTCTGCGATACCTACTGGCGCGTGGCCGATGGCGTGGTCGAGCCGTTCGACGGCGACCTCGACGCCTACGCGGCCTGGCTGCGCACCCGTCCGCAGGCGCAGGGCACCAAGGCGCGCATGGAACAGGTGGAAGAGCCGGTGGTGGTCAAGACCGCGCCGGTGGCTCAGGTGGTGCAGAAGAAGCCGGTGAACCCGCACAAGCTGGCCGCCGCCGAAGCCAAGGTGGCCGAGCTGGAAAGCGCCCTGGCCGAGCTGGACCGCCAGCTGGCCGACCCGGCCAACTACGCCGATGCCACCCGCATGGCGGTGATCGGCCGTGACCGCGAAACCGCTGCCGCCCAGCTGGAAAAAGCCGAAGCCGCGTGGATGGAACTGCTGGAGTCCTGACCGGTAGTGCCGGCCGCTGGCCGGCAGCGCGATGCGCCCACGACGATCAAG